>NZ_JAJKFT010000010.1:0-316677 GCF_020966755.1 Blastopirellula sediminis | reverse complement strand
CGCCCAGCTCTTGCAGATGTGCGGTGGCCGAACTCTTGCGCACGGCGCAGCGGAGCGTGTGCCCTTCGGCCGCCAAACGCTGGCAGAGATGTCGGCCGACAAAGCCGCTGCCGCCGGTTACGAAATAGGTCGCCATCGAGGTTCGTCGCAGTTGGTCAATTGAGTGAGGAGATCTTACAGCAGACGTTGACGCAGATCAGCCAGCGCCGCGATCAGGCGATCGAGATGCTCCGGCGTGTGCGCATAGCTGAGGCTGATCCGCAACAGCGATTCGCCGCTCGGAACGCTGGGAGGACGAATGCCTGGTACGAACAGTCCTTGCTCACGCAGACGATGCGAGGCCTGCATCGTCGGCTCCGGTTCGCCGATCAGGATCGGAATGATCTGGCTTTCGCCGCCGACTTGCCATCCTTGTTTGCGCAACGTTTCGCGGAGGTTGGCGGCTCGCTCCAGAAGCAATTGACGGCGTTCCGGTTCATCACGGACGATCTGGAGTGCGGCGATCATTGCGGCGGAGGCCGCCATCGGCGCGGCGGTCGAAAAGACGTAGCTGCGGGCCCGGTTCAGGAGCCAGTCGATTAGCGTTTGGCTGCCGACGACAAAGCCCCCATGTCCGCCGAGCGCCTTGCTGAGGGTGCCGATCCGGACGTCGACTTGCTCTTCGACCCCCAGATGTTCGCAAACGCCGCGGCCATGTTGGCCGAAGACGCCGGTCGCGTGCGCTTCGTCGACGATCACGATCGCATCGTAGCGCTCGGCCAGTTCGCACAGTTCGACCAGCGGGGCGAAATCGCCGTCCATGCTGAAAAGAGTGTCGGTAACGATGTAGCGGCGGCGAAACGCCGAGGCCTGGGCGATCAGCTTTTCGAGATGATCGACGTCGAGGTGTTGGTAGATCTGGGGGCGAGCGCCGCAGAGGCGGACCCCGTCAATAATGCTGGCGTGATTCTTCGCGTCGCTGAAGATCACGTCTCCCTTACCGGCGAGCGCCGTAATCGTGCCGACGTTGGCGGCGAAGCCGGAGGAGAAGAGGAGCGCCGCTTCGGTCCCTTCCAGTTCGGCCAGCGAAGTTTCGAGCGCTGCGTGCGATGCGCCATGTCCGGTGACCAGCGGACTAGCGCCGGAACCCCAGCCTTCGTTTTCAATCGCGGCGATTGCGGCGGCGGCGAGCCTTGGATCAGCGGCCAGACCGAGATAGTCGTTGCCGCCGAAGTTGACGAAGCGCTGGCCGTCGACCGTTTGCTCCGCCGTTTGCGGACCGAAGTGGGTGCGCAAATGACGACGCATGTGCAACTGATCGAGCGTCTGCAGTTCTTCTTCTAGCCAGGCCAGCGGGCGTCGCGTCATTGTTAAGCCGCTTCCGTATCTTTGGCTGGCGTTTCGGGCGCGATCTGCGGCGGCGCTACCTTCGCTTTGGTGGCGATGCGGGCTTGAAGCTCGGAGATCTGTTCCCGAATCTTTTCGATTTCTTCTTCCTTCTCCGTGATCAACTCTTCCAGCAGCTCAATCCGTCGCTCGGGATCAAGACGCATCAGTCGCGACAACATGTCGAGAGCGACGATCCCGCGCCACAGTCGCAGGGCAAGTCCACGCAGCCGATAGATCCGCGTCGCCTTGGTGACTTGCTGAAGTCGCAACAGCTGCGAAACGCGCAGGACGCGCAGGAAGGCGACCAGCGGCAAGCAAATGATCAGCAGATCGACCCAATGTTTGCGGACATAGGCGAATTTCTTATCGACCAGCGAGAACATCACAATGAACTCGACGGTGAAGGCCAGCCAGGTGATGCTGTAGCCGGTTTCGACGATCGCTTCGAGCCATGGATACTGGCCGATATCGATCCGGTAGTGCCAGACCAAGCTGATCGCGAGTAGCGGCAAGATCATCAGAGCGACCACCATCATCGGGCCGCTGAAGGCGCGCTCTACCTCTTCGTGCAAGTCGTCGTCCACTTCGCGCCAACCGAGCATCGGCAGCCACATCGTCGTGCCGGTCTCGTGATCGCGAGCCGCTAAACGAAGCGGGGGAAGGAGCGAGCGGAGGAACGCCGTTTTCCAGCGTGGGCTGCCGATCCAGAAATGGGCCAGCGCCTCAGCAAGGAAGAGGGGAAACATCAACAGCGTCAGCTCGAAGAAGTAGAGACTCGCTTCGACCGACTGATAAATCGTCTCGGAAGTGAATTCCTGCACGGCCGCAGCGACGAAGACCAGGAACAACATCGACGCGCAGAACATCGGCACGGCCAGAAACCGGTCGAGTTGGAGCGTCTTGCTGTCAGGATCGATATTCATCGTTCTTCGTGACTAGGTATTCGCCAGAATCGGTTGCAAATTAGCGGAAATCGGGCCCGCTGCCAAACGGAAATCCCCTTACATCCCCTTCCCTATCTTGCGGCATTTAGCTGATTTTAGATGATGAAACGAAACTCTCCCAACCCGATTTCCTTCTTGCTATCGCGGAAAGTCGATCGTCGTGGCCAAAAAAGCAGCTAAGTCCAACTCCGACAAGCGTTACTGGTTGCTCAAGACCGAATCGGAATCGTATTCGATCGACGATCTGGCGAACGAAAAGAAGCAGACCACTTTTTGGAGCGGAGTTCGCAACTATCAGGCCCGCAATTTCATGCGGGACGACATGAAAGTTGGGGACGAAGCGTTCTTCTACCACAGTAACGCCAGCCCGCCGGCGATTGTCGGCACGGCGACGATCGTCAAAGAGGGTTACCCGGACCACACGTCGTGGGACAAGAAGGATCATCACTACGACGAAAAGAGCACGCCTGACGCGCCGCGGTGGTTCATGGTCGACGTCCAGCTGACCGAGATGTTTGAAGAGCCGCTGGGCCGCGATCAACTGACCGGCGTCGCAGCGCTGGCCGACATGGAACTGATGCGGAAAGGCTCGCGGCTCTCGGTCCAACCGGTGACGAAGAACGAGTGGGACGCCGTTTTGAAGCTGGCGAAACGGAGCAAGAAGCGGAAGTAGTCTTGGGCTTTGTGTGCCACTGCTGGCTTGTCCAGCAGTGCGGAATGCCCAAGCGACTCGGATTTGATCAAGAAGTGCGATAACGCCGTTACGATGAATCGGAGCTTCCGCCATTTCTTACTTGGAGCGCTCAAACGCTGCTGGACAAGCCAGCAGTGGCACACGCACATAAGTAAGTAACGGCCTTCCTAACCTTGGAACGCGCCGAAATCTTCGCGGAAGATCGCGCTGATCGACTCGTCGTTGTGGATACGCTTGATCGCTTCGCCCAGCAGCGGCGCGACGGTCAGGATCTTCGTGTTCGGCAGCAAATGGCCCGACTGATGCGGGATCGTGTCGGTCAGGATGATCTCTTTGATCGGCGCGGCTTGCAGTCGGGCGATCGCGTCTCCGCAGAGGACGCCGTGGGTCGCGGCGATGTAGATCTCTTTGGCGCCGGCTTCGAAGGTGGTCTTCGCGGCGCCGCAGATCGAGCCCGCGGTGCTGATCATGTCGTCAAAGATGATCGCCGTGCGTCCTTCGACCGGACCGCCGATGATGTTCTCTTGCGTCGTATCGCTGGCGCTGTGACGACGCTTGTCGCAAATCGCCAAACGACCGCCCAGGCGGCGATGATGGCTGACCGCGCGCTTGATGCTGCCGGCGTCGGGGCTGACGATTACCAGCTCGTCTTCCGGGATGTTGAGCATCTGGAAGTAGTGGTTCAGCACCGGCGCGGCGTACAAGTGATCGACCGGCACGTTGAAGAAGCCCTGGATCTGAGCGGCGTGCAGGTCCATCGTCAGCACGCGATCGGCCCCGGCGGCGGTGATGACGTCCGAGACCAGCTTGGCGGTGATCGGCACGCGACCTTCGTCTTTGCGGTCCTGGCGAGCGTAGCCGAAGTACGGAATCACAGCGGTGATTCGCTCGGCGCTCGCGCGGCGGCAACTGTCGATCATGATCAACAACTCCATGATGTTGTTGTTGACCGGAGGACAGGTCGGTTGGATCAGAAAGACGTCGCGGCCGCGGACGTCTTCCTCGATCTTGCAGGCGTTTTCGCCGTCCGGGAATTCCCCCAGGGTAATGCGGCCCAGCGGAATATTCAGGAACTTGCAGATGTCGCCGGCCAGGCGCGGATTCGCGCGACCGCTAAAGATTTTGATCTCTCTCATTTTCGAAGCGGAATGCACGATCCAATCCGAAGGGGCGTTCAGTACGAGGGCCCAAGGGCCAGGGCGAATTACTTAGTGTAACCGAGACGGCTCATCTCTTCTTCCACCAAACGCAAATCCTCCATCGAATTCACGCTTAACGCTTCGCAAGCCGCCAAAACGGGCGAAGCGTCGACCGAGAGTCCCATCGAACTCAGAATCGCCGGGCAATCGGTCAGGTAATACTCCCGCTGGCGGTTCTGGTTGGTTAATTTTTCGAGCGCTTGCAGCAAATTTTGACAATCGAAGACGTAGGTGCTCATATTCACCTCACGAATTTGCCGCTGCTGGTCAGTCGCATCTTTTTCTTCGACAATGCCGGTAAATCGACCCTCAGCGTCCCGCACGATCCGTCCCAGACCGGTCGGATTTTCTTTTTCGAGGGTTCCCAGCAAACAGGCCATTTGTTCCTGCTCGAAGCGAGTGAGAAGTTTTTCGAGCGAACTGGGCTGTACCAGGGGCGAATCGCCGGTCAAAACGACGACCGAGCCGGCGAAATCGGCCAGGTGATCGCGACAAACCATGACGGCGTGGCCGGTTCCGAGCTGTTCAGTCTGGTCGACGAAGCTGACGCCGGGGCGATCGGCGAGCGTTTCTCGGACCAGATCGGCCCGATGTCCGACGACGACCAGCACCTGATCGACGCCGACGGCGGCCAAAGCGTCGAGGACGTATTCGATCATCGGTCGACCGAGGGCCGGAACGAGCACTTTGGGCAGCTCCGATTTCATGCGTGTTCCCTTGCCGGCGGCAAGTACGACTGCAAGTCTTTTCATCTTCGGCTCTTAGAGTGTTTCGGCGTTCGCCGCGTGCGCTGCCAGAGGGTCGCCAATATCCCACGAAACGAGTCTTGATTCCAGCCCGCGTTGGTTTCTCGCGGGGGAAAACCTTGTAGTGGTTCCCGCGGGGCAATAGGGATAAAATGCGGGTAGTAATGGAACCTCTTCTTTCACTGCAAGTAAGCTGCGAAGGCGCGCACCGTGACTGATCGAAACGAACCAAACCATCTGCACCACCAGGAAACCCCCAGTTTCCGCCTCTTGTTGGACTCGATGTTCGTTCCCAAGAACCAAGAGTTGTGGGAGCGTCTCTGGGAGCAGATTCAAGAAGAGGAACAGATCGCCGAGCTGAAAAAGGCGACGGGGATCAAAGACGACGCGCTCCTCAAGCATTTCGTCGAAATCGGCGTGACCGCGGACAACCTGACCGCTATGGCGCTTTATCCGCTGATGGCTGTCGCCTGGGCCGATGGGATTATGCAGGTTGAAGAGAAAGCGGCGATTTTGCAGGCCGCGCTTGACCTGCATGTCGAAAAAGGGCATGCCAGCTACGACGTGCTGGAAAACTGGCTCGATCACCCGCCGCAAGCAAAGTGCATGCCGGTCTGGCAGGCGTACGTCCGCGCAATCCGCGATAGCCTGACGCCTGAGCAGGATAAAGCGTTTCATGACGAAACGATCGGCCGCGCGCGGAAAGTTGCCGACGCAACTGGCGGAATCTTGGGACGTTTCGGCTCCCGAATTTCCGATAAAGAAGAAAAGGTGCTGAAAGAGCTCGAGGCCGCCTTCCAGTAGGGGGGAAGGCGATTACGCATTTTATGCTCTTGGGCGCCAATTCGCTGTTTTGGGCCCAAGAGCGATGCAATTTGCCAATTTCTGGAAAGCGAAGCGTCTACCCGCTGGGGTAGCGCTCCTCAACTTTTTGATCGCCATCTTCATTCTCTGGATGGCGACCGGGCACGTCTATTGGCGTTTTCCGCTCAGCATGTCGATCCTGCTCGGTGGGATTATCGACATTATTGGCCAGATTCGATTGCGCTGGCGCGAGGAAAGGCGGGTCCATATCACGACGGTGGAGATCGTCACCCTTTCGACCTGCATCGCCCTCTTTTTCGCTGCGGCCAACTACGATCGCAAGCTGCAGATCGCGAACCATCGGGCCGGCATTCTCGGCAATATCGAGTTGCTTGGCGGCTCCTACAAATATGGGGAAAACGGGCTCTGCATCTCGATCGACAATCCCGAGTTCAGCGACCACGATCTGCCCAAACTATGCGCCTATTTGGCGATGGCGACCGACGCCGATATTCCGGTCGAACGACTGGAGATTTATCGCCACGCGATGACGGGGCGTTCGCGGCTGCTATTGCTCGACATGTCGCTCCCCCACGAAGCCCACATCGAAGGGCTACCGGAGAAGTGGGAAAGGGAGTACCGCGACGCCCATCCTGAGACGCTGGTCGAGTTCGTCCCGGCTCCCCCGCTGGAGACCGAAGCGCGGATTCTGACGACCGCCGACGTGATTAACGTCGACGAAAAGGAAGCGGCGGCCGATCAGACGGCCCTCTAAGCGTACCGGCTGCTCGGTCTCCCATTTTTTTTTGACCTCTTACCCGCTTCGAATCCGCCTAATTAGTTGGCAGGCGGATTCGAGACTTCACTGAGCGGGGAAAGCGATGAAAAATAGTTGGGAATCGACCGTCACGCTGAATAACGCAATCCTCTGGGCCCTTTCCGCCGTTACCGGGCTGGCCGCGGTTCAAATGCTGATCTGGGCGACGCTGGGGGCGCTGACGGCGACCGAGACGCTGGTTATGTCGCTGACGTCGTAATGCGAACTTGGGAGACCCGTCATGGACCGGAGACCGCCGGGACCGACCTGTGGAGTCTTCTTGGGACTGATCGCTATCGCAGCGTTGTTCCTCGCCCTCAGCCGAATCGCACTACGGGCCTATTTTTGACGCCCCAACTTCGTTTCACACCAAGGAGCTGAATCATGTCGGAAAAAAATGACAAATATGCCCGCATCGTCGCGACGATCGGCTGTGGGCTGACGATTGCGATCGGCGCCTTGATGGCCTGCGCCGTCTTTGGATATCAAGTTCTTCGCGAGTTTGTCGCGACGATCTAGGACTGTTCCCAGGAGATTTCAACTCCTTCTGCGACCAGTCCGCGCTGGAAGTCGGCCAGTTTATCGGCTGACGCGCGAATCGCCCGCGGCGTCGCTTTCGTCTCGAGCGCATAACTGGCCAAACAGCCGGCCGCTTCGCCGATTCCCCACTCTACCGGATGCAAGCGATAACAGCCGTTGCTCAAGTGGGTCGTGCCGATATTCTTGCAGGCCGGGATCAGGTTCTCGACGCGACGCGGAATCAGCGATCCGAGCGGAATCTGAAACGGGAGCGAGGCGAAGTCGATGTAGTTATTTCCGCCGCTGCTCGGATGAAGGTCGATGTGATACGAACCGACGCCGACCGAATCGGCGAAGGGCGCCGCTTTCATGTTCTTCTCCGCCTTGCCGACGATTTCCGCACGCTGCTGGGCGCCGACATGGAGTTCGGTGACGGTGAACTCGGCGAGAATGCGGCGCGATTCGCGGACGTAGGGATACTTCGCCATCCCGTCGGTCGTGCCGGCCATTTCAGGAACCAGACGCAAGCCAGGGAACCCGGCGCCTCCGTCAGCTCGCGGACATTCGGTCTGCAGCCAATAGAAGAGGGAAAGGCTGAGTTGCTTCGCCTGGGCGATATGCTTCTGCTTTTCCGCCTCGGAGACGTCGATCAAGTTGCCGAGCACATAGTCGTTTTGCGGCCAGTTGACCAGCGTCGTACTGCCCGGAACGCTGCCGGGAAGGAAGTTATTGGCGTCGACGATCCGGCGGTAGTTCCAGAGGTTGAGCGTCCCGGCGGTTGCAGCGCCGGTTGGATCGAAGCCGAGCTTCTTCGGTTTCAAATCGCGCGGCGACGAATAGCTGAGATCGAGCAACTTGCCTGACCAGGGAGGCGTCAGCGCCGGCACATAGTCGCGCCAGAAGTCGTAGTCGGCCGGCTTGTCGCCGACGAAGTTTTCGCCGGCGACATACTGCAATGGAAAGCAGACGGTGAAAGCTTGTTGATTGGCCGGATTGGCGACTTCGGCGGCGTGCAGTTCGTGCGTGTCGGACTTCGCTTCGGCGCCGGTAATGTATTCGGTCCCGGTCAGCGGGAGCAGATCGCCGAGCTCGGTCGCGTCGATGAAGTAGGGAGCAGTCAGCGTCTTCTCGTCCCCGCTTTTCAATGAACGAACGGTCACGCTGCCAACCCGATCGCCATCCATGTCGGCTTGAACCGGAACATGCTCAAGCAGCAGCGTCAGCTGGCCGCTTTGCAGGTAGGGAGCGAGCGTTTCGTTGAAAACGGCGACTGCGACGCGCGGCTCATGACAAAGCCGCGATACCGAACCGTTACCGGGGTTGAGATTCGGCTTGGCTTTGGCGGCGTCGGTCAGCGGATAATTCTGGCGATAGTAGTCGCGGACGTCATTGCGAAACTTGCGATACGACGCGTTGGCGCCGCGAGTCTCGATAAAGCCATGTTCGTCTGGGGGCACGATCTGCGACGTGAGTTGTCCCCCGAGCCAATCGGTCTCTTCCGTCATTACGACCCGCTTCCCGCGCCGGAGCGCGGCGATCGCCGCAGCGCACCCTCCCAAGCTGCCGCCGATGATCACCACGTCGGCTCCGACGTCGCTGTTTTGTGCGGCGGCCAAAAGCCAGGGAGAAAACGAAAGCGCGCCAGCGATGCCGCTGGTTGCCCGCAGGAAAGAGCGTCGATTCAAAGTCATCAAACTTCTCGGAGGGATGGATCGAAGGGAGAGGAGATTAGTAGTCGCGGAACGGACCGCGCGGTTCGGCCGCTTCCATTTCGGCGGTCCAGTTGGCGAACCGCTCTTTCAGCTTGGCGAGCATTTCGGGATGTTCTTTTGAGAGGTCGTTCTTCTCGCCGATGTCCGTGGCCAGGTTGAACAAACCCTTGCCGGCGGCGCTGTCGACCCATTTCCAGTCCCCAACGCGTGCGGCGATATCTCCCTGGCGTTTCCAGAACATCTCTTGTCGCGGCGAACTGCCGCCGTTCAAAGTCGGCAGCATGTCGAAGCCGTCGTAGATGACGTCCGCGGGAAGCTTGCCTCCCGTCGCGGCGACGACGGTCGGAAAGATTTCGAGGGAGGTGAGGAATTCGTCGCTCACTTTGCCGGCCGGAACTTTTCCTTTCCAGCGAACGATGCAGGGAACGCGGTTCCCCCCTTCAAACATCTTCGCTTTGCCTCCCCGCAGCGGCGAATTGTCGGAGCCTCCGCCGCCTCCGTTGTCGGAGAGGAAGATGACCAGCGTGTTGTCGGTGATCTGGTGCTCTTCCAGCCGCTGCATGACCTTGCCGATCGCGTCGTCCATGCATTCGACCGCCGCCAGGTAGTGCTGCCGCCGTTTTTGGGCTTTGCTGTCGTCGGACGGATAGTGATCAAGGTACTCCTGCGGCGCTTGAGCCAAGCCGCGGATCGAACGATCCAGGTTCGACGCACTATGGGGCGCGTTGAACGGCAGATAGAGGAAGAAGGGGCGATTCTTGTTTTCGTCGACGAAGCGAATCGCTTCTCGCTCGAACAGATCGGTCAGGTAGGTTCCCTTGTCCTCTTCGGTCGGCTGGTTGTTCCGAAACATCGACGGGACGCCGTACCGCTCGTGCGTGAAATAGTCGACGCCGGTGTTGGCGAAACCATAGTACTCGTCGAAGCCGCGCTGGAGCGGCAGGAAACGCTTCAGCTGTCCGCCGTCCCATTTGCCGAAGACGGCGGAAGTATAGCCTTGCTTCTTCAGGACGTCGGCCAGAAAGATCTCGCGGACGTCGGTGCCGAGAATCCGTTCGGCGGTAACGGCGTATTCTTCCGGCTTGTAGAGATAGTCAAAGTCGGGCGCCTCGTTCCGGATCATGTCGTAGGTGCCGTTTCGCTGCGGATAGCGACCGGTCATGATCGAACCGCGCGACGGCGTACAGGCCGGCCACGAGACGTAAAAGCTGGTGAGCCGCGTGCCGTCAGCCGCCAACTTGTCCAGGTTTGGCGTTCGCACCCCGTTGTCGCCGATGCAGCTAAGGTCGGCGAAGCCTTGATCGTCCGAAACGATCAAGACGACGTTGGGAGGAGGCGTCGCTTTTTCGGCGGCATAGGCGACCGTGGTCAGACTGAGCGCGCAGAGAACGGCAAGCAGACGAAGCGTGGTCATGGCGGTTGCGGCGGGGGAGGGAGAAGGGAGACGTTTGGCGACCTGCATGATATCACGGAGCATCAGCGCCGCTCAACTAAAAGCCGCATCGGCGGGGGCGCGCACAGAATCGCGTCGCCAGCGTCAAGAAACAGGTAAGGCCGCAACGAGTGCGGCCTTACGAATCAGCAATTGCTTTTGCGTTTAGCGGGCGCCGGCCAGATCTTCCAGGCCGAGACGCTTCATCTTCTTATAAAGGGTCGTGCGGTTGATCCCCAGCTCGTCGGCGGTCAGGTTACGGTTCCAACCGTTCGACTCGAGCGTTTCGAGAATGATCTGACGTTCCGGCGCTTCGAGCGCTTCTTTCAGCGTGCGGCCGTTGGTCCGCTGGACCGAGACCGGGGCGCCCGAGGCGATTGCGGCCGGCAGTTCGCCTGGACCGATCATTTCGTTCTTGGAAAGGAGGACCGAACGTTCAACGACGTTTTGCAGTTCGCGGACGTTGCCCGGCCACTGATAACGTTGCATGGCCGCAAGCGCTTCTTCGGTAAAGCCGCGGATTTGGCGACCCGTATCATGGCGGACTTCGTCGAGGAAGTGATTCGCGAGTCGCGGAATGTCGGTGATCCGTTGACGCAGCGGCGGCAATTCCAGGTTGATGACGTTCACGCGGTAATACAAGTCCTGACGGAACTCACCCCGTTCGACCAGAGTCGAGAGGTTTTCGTTGGTCGCCAGGATGACGCGGGTATCGACCGAGATCGTCTTGGTGCCGCCGACCGGTTCAAATTCGAGCTCTTGCAGCACGCGGAGGAGTTTGACCTGCATGCTTTGCGGAGCGGTCCCGATTTCGTCGAGGAAGATCGAGCCGGTGTCGGCTTGCTTGAACTTACCGATCTTGTCGGTGGTCGCTCCGGTGAACGAACCGGCGACGTGACCGAACAATTCGCTTTCGAGCAAAGTTTCGGGCAAGGCGCCGCAAGCGACTTCGACGAACGGGCGTTCGCGGCGGTTGCTGCGACGATGGATCGCACGAGCGAGGAGCGACTTACCGGTGCCGCTTTCGCCGGTGATCAAAATGGTGGCGCGGGTGTCGGCGACGCTTTCGACCATGTCGAAGATCTTCAACATGCGATGGTCGTGGCCGATGATGTTTTCCAGGCCGTAGCGCAGATCGAGCTGCTCTTTCAGTTTTTCGTTTTCGGCCAGCACCTGGCGTTGCGACAAGGCGCGGTTGATCGCCATTTCGAGTTCGCGATCGATCAGCGGCTTGGTCAGCATGTCGAACGCGCCCAATCGCATCGCTTCGACTGCGTCGTCGGCGGTGCCGTAACCGGTGATCAAAATGACGGTCAGTTCCGGCTGCGTCTTCTGGACGTAGCGCAGTACGTCGAAGCCGTCCCCATCCTGCAAACGGACGTCTGCTAGCACCAGGTCGAATTTCCGTTCGGCCAGTTGCGAAATCGCATCGTGGTAACCAGGCGAAGTCGAGACCGCATAGCCAATTTCGCGGAGCCACATACCCATCGAATCGAGTACATGACGATCGTCGTCGACCAGCAGTATTTGGGGCTGACTCATGCTTTTCACACTTTGGTACAGGCGGTTCGTGGCGACCGGAGGGTTGGCTTACGGAGGCGAATCTGGAGATGGCGCCGACAAGGTTATCTAGGTTACGCCTTTCCAGAAGTCAACGCGCTGATGCGGAATCGCAACACTGCGGTAATTACTATCCTGCGGGATAGGCGTAAAAACGGCCGAAAAACGGCCATTTACGTCTTTCTTACGGCGGGGAACGCCGCAAATCGCTCATGACCCCACCAAAAGCACTAGCTATTTACACCGTTCGCGTTAAGATAGCCTGAAGTTAGCCAACTAATGTTTGACTGGGCATTCGCGGACTCGTCGCCCAATCTTGCACATTACCTGCTGATCTTGGGCAGCACTCGGTAGGTGGCATCGCTCAAATTCGTTGTGGAGAACTAGTAATGGGTATTAATGTCGTTGTTGCGGATGATCACGAAGTGGTCCGCAGCGGTTTGGCAAGTCTGCTCAAAGGGACGGCAATCAGCATCGTGGACGAAGCCTCCACGGGTGACGAAGCGGTCGAAAAGACGATCGCCCACCATCCGGATGTGGTTTTGATGGATATCCGCATGCCGGATACCGACGGCCTGGCCGCGCTCGAAAAGATCAAAAAGGCCTCCCCCAACACGCGCGTTATCATGTTGTCGACCTACGACAACCCGACCTATATCGCACGCGGCGTCGCTCTGGGCGCTCATGACTACGTGCTAAAGGGGTCGTCGCGTGAAACGATCGTCACCGCGATCGAAAACGCCGCCGCTGATCAACCGATCGCCGAAGATAGCCTGATGAATCGCGTTCGTGGCGCCATGTCGAAGCGTCAAGAAGCGAAGCACAGCGACATTCCGCTGACCAACCGCGAAATGCAGGTTCTGCGTCACCTGGCCCTCGGTCTGAGCAACCGTGAAATTGGCCGCTCGCTGAACATCAGCATCGAAACGGTGAAAGAACACGTGCAAAACATTTTGCGCAAGATTGATGTGACCGATCGTACGCAAGCGGCCGTTTGGGCCGTTCGCCGCGGCCTGGTCTAAGGTCGAAATTCTACCCGCGAATATCAGAAGAGACCGTCTTCCCTAAGGCGGTCTCTTTTTTTGCGCGTTGCCCAGGCCGGACGAAAGGGGCACAATAAGATGGTGCCATGCTCTTGCGGCGTCTTCGCCGGATGAGCATGTCTTTGCCCTGGTAACACGTATTGAAGACATGCTCTTCCCACGAAGACGCGGTTAGAGCATGGCGCCGATGGTTTCGCCGCCCCGCATTCTTCTGGAAAGATGAACGCTATGACTCGCACCACTCCCCTGCTCGGCTTGTTCGCTTTCACGATCGCTCTACTCGCTCCGGCGATTTCCTTCGCCGAAGATGCGAAGCCTACCGCGGACCAGCAGGCCCTCTTCGAGAAGTTCTCGGAGACGCTCACCGGTTCGACGTTGATCGGCAAGTTCACGATCGTCGGCCGCGACATGCCGCCGAAAGAAGAACGTTACGACATCAAGAGCGTCCACAAACTGGAAGAAGCCGATCTCTGGCTGTTCAACGCCCGCGTGAAGTATGGGGACAAAGACGCGGTCATTCCGATGCCGCTGGAAGTGAAGTGGGCGGGCAAGACTCCGGTGATCACGCTCGATAACGTGGCGATTCCCGGCCTCGGAACCTTTAGCGCTCACGTGGTGATCGACGGCGACAAGTACGCCGGGACGTGGACCCATGGCGAAGTGAGCGGTCACTTGTTCGGCCGCATCGAAAAGACAAAGTCCGCCCCGGCGGAATAAGCGTACGTGCTGCCGCGTCACGTCAGCGCAACAGAAGAGGCGATTCCGCCAGGGAATCGCCTCTTCGCGTTTCTTGAAGTTGTAATCGAGTTGCGGACTATTCCGCTTCCGTTTCCGGCGCGTCGTCGTCGCTCTCTTCACTACGCGGTTTGACGACCGGTTCGCCGCTCGGAGCGTTGGCGAGAACTTTCAGCGACTCGATGCAGCTGATCATTTCTTCCAACTTGATCTCGGTCCAACCCATCGCCTTGTGGCGGATGATCGCCAGCTTCATCGCGTCGAACGCGTCGAGGACGTCTTCCGGCAGCTTGCCGATTTCGGAGAACGGTTTGACCAGCGCCGGTTGTTCTTCGAAAGGAGCTTCCGAGTCGTCGCCGGTTTGCGACACTTCACGGGGCAAAGCGCCTGGAGCGTCTTCATCGCCGAAGTCAGGACCTTCCGGAACCGGCATACCGTCGTGCGGTTCGATCTCGCCGACGCTTCCCTTCAGTTCCGAGTCGCCCCCTTCGGCGTGCGGTTCGAAGTCTTCGTCCAGCTCGGTGACGACGACGTCGGCGTCGTTGGGACGTTCGTTTTCGAGGCTGCCCATCGTTTCCCAACGTTGGCCCCGCATCGTCGCGACCGACCAGCCATTTTGGACGGCGCCTTCCAGCCACATTTCGGCGTCTTCCCAGTCGATGGCCGCCTGGAAGTGGCTCCAGAAGAGCTTGTCGAACTTCTCGTAGACGTCGCCGAAACGTTCGTAGACGCGACGCAGACGGCCGACGTGCTGTCCGGTGACTGAACCGACGCGGCTCGCCCAGGCTTCATCCGAGTACTCGGTCGCCGGGACTTGTTGTTCGGAGAGCGATTGACGCCACTGGGCGATAATCCGGCCCTTTTCCCAGTTGGTGGTCGAGACCAACGAGTTCCAGCGACCGACGTAAGGTTGCGAGGCGGTATTGAGTCGAGCGATTTCTTCCGATGAGATTTCCTGATCGTTAAAGTCCGCTGCCGAAGCTTCGATCGAATCCAGCTGGGATTCGGGCGATTGTTCTTCCATGCCCTGAGATTCCTCGGATAAAAGACTGCAAGCGCCGCCTTGAAGACGGCTCATCAAACGAGCGGGATGGATTCTAGGTACCTGCCGCTAGCTAGAAAACGGGGCGCGCAGCAAGATTGTTCGCGAGAATTCCGGACGGCGACGGCAAATCGTTTCGGCGACACGATTTCGAGAAAGCGAAATCGGCGTGAAGAGCCCCGGTCAGTCGGGGATAAGTTGTCGACCGATCGTCGACGATATGAGGAAGCCTAGGCCCGCTCGGTCGATTCGAAACCGCACCCCTTGTGCGAACCGTCGCAGAACGGGCGGTTGGCCGAGTGCCCACAGCGGCAGAGGGCGATCGTCGGCTTGTCGATGGTGTAGGTGTTCCCTTCGGCGTCCTCAAGCGTCACGGGACCTTCGACCAGGAACGGTCCATTGTCACGAATGCGAATCTTGGTTTCCGACATATTCCCTACTCTCGAAAGACGAGGCCTATTCCTGGCAGACCTTATGCCGGTGAATTCTACCGCAGACGTTGCGAACTGTCTGCGCGTCGACCAATTATTCGTCGGGCGCCGCTTGGCGAGGTGAAGAAATGCCGCTACGGCAACATTTCGCGTTGGTCTTCAGGAATCAGAAAATGCAGATGATCGCGAAGTTGCGCACGTGCGCGATGAAGCCGGCTGCGCACCGTGCCGATGGGGGTATTCAAAACCTCGGCGATCTGATCGTATTCCAGCCCTTCCATTTCGCGGAGGACCAGGACGACGCGATGCTCTTCGCTGAGCGTCTCCAAGGCGGCTCGGACCTGCTCGACGTTCTCGTGACGCTGCAGCCGTTGTTCGGGGCTGCCGGCGCCGTCGACCGGTTCGCAGCCAGCGATCTCGCGTCCCAGGTCGACCGAATAGACCGGCTTGCGGCGGCGGCGGTGACTGACGGCGACGTTAAACGCGATCCGATAGAGCCAGGTGTAGAACAGGCTGTTCCCCTGGAAGGTCGCCAGTTTCAAGTAGGCCTGAACGAACGACTCTTGGACGACGTCTTCCGCGTCTTCGCGCGAGCCGAGAAAGTGCAGCAGCGTGTTGAAGAGGCGGTCTTGGTATTTGCGCACCAGCTGCGCATACGACGCCGTGTCGCCGGAGAGGATTTGCTCGATAAGCTGGCTATCGTCCACGAATGCTGTGCAAGTAGGAAGTGGATCGAGAGGGTGCTGGCGGACGGCGACGCCGCAGGGACCGCCGCCTTGACGAGTATTCCGAAAAGCCCCATTAACGCCCGCACGATGCGGCGAAACGCGTAATGCTCATCGTATTCCAAACCAATCGACAATACGAGGAGACGCCCCGCCAGAGAATGCGATTACGAAGGGTCGCGGTGGACAATTTCGGGCGAAAAACCTGGAATACAGACGGCGACGTATTGGGCGCCTTCAGGATGCGGCGTGGAATAGCGAACCCACTCCCCGGCCGCGACGATAACGGCTTGACCGGCCCCAACGGTTATGACGCCGCTGTTGGTCTCGACTTGCAACTCGCCGGCCAAAACAACGGTATATTCGTCAAATTCGGGCGTCTGCCCGGGCTCGACCCAGCCGCCGGGACTGGTCATGCGCGCAATGCTAATATCGGAAGTTTCTGAATTAACTCGGCCGATGAATTCTTCGATTTTTTTCGGCTTGTTGCCGGCGGCGGCGATCACGCTGGGGGACTCGATCAAACGGGGCATGCGATTGATTCCCTGGCGAAATGAAGGAGGAAAAAAACGCTACTTGGCGGTCACTTTGTCGCCGCTCACCGGTTGGCTTGATTGGAGAGGCCAGACCGTGTGCGGGGGCTTACGGCGAATGTAAAGGAGCGCAACGAGCGCCAGCGCGAAGATCACGATGCTGACGTTTTGCGAAATCGTCAAACCGGTCCCGGCAAACGACAGTTCATCGGTTCGAATCAACTCGAGCAGATAACGCGTGATCGAATAGATGCCGAGCGAAATCGCGATCACTTCGCCGTCGTGTTTGCGCGTCGGATAGTAGTACGCCGCGAAGAAAAAGAGGATCAGTGCGTTAAGGCTCGCATAAATCTGCGTGGGGTGAACCGGGAGGCTCCACTTGCTGGCGTTCGGCATCAGGATTCGAACGAGCGTGTCGTCCGACTTTTGTAAACGAAGCAAGCCTTCGCGCGACGAGTCGAGCATCAAGCGGTTCGCCGCATCGAGCGCGGTGTATTCCGACCCCTTCTTATCCTTGCCGGCCTTCGGCTCGACGCCGTTGATCTTGACGATGACGTCGCCGACTGAGAGAGCGGTCCCCGCCGCGGCCGAATCTTTGCGGATCTTACCGATCGCGATGTCGCCCCGATTGTTTTGGGTCAAGCGAACGCCGAAGAACTCGCCGTTTTCAAGCTGACGCTGATAGGGCGGGCTGCCTTCCGGAAAGGAGATCGCCCAGGGGTATTCGCAGACGCCGCCGTAACAGCAGCCGTTCAACAAACAGCCGATCCGTCCCAGACAGAGCCCGAGAAACAGACTGGGAGCGATCAAGTCGGCCAGCGCCAGCGCCGGCAACTTGTAGCGATAACAAAACGCCAGGAAGCCGATCGCCGCGCCGATCAGCGAGCCGTAAACGACCAGACCCCCTTCGGTAAAGTTGATCGCGTTGAAGAAGGTCGCTTTCCAGTTTCCTTCAACGTAGAAAAGTTCGTTCCAGTATTGGATCACGAAGAAGACGCGAGCGCCCAGAATGCCGGGGATAAACATCCAGAAGGCGAGCGAATAGATCGCATCGGGATGCAGACCCATCTTCTGCGCACGATGCGCAGCAAAGCTAACGCCGGCCACGACTGCCGCGAGCAGCATCACGCCGTAACCGCGGATCGGGATGCCGCCGTGCTGTGCGACGAACATCGGTAGACCAAACGCAATCACCACCGCGACGATGATGATCATCGGCAGGTAACTCGCGGTCTCCTTGTTCCACCCTTGGCGGCGAATCAAGACTGCTAGCAGCACGAGCGAAATGATCGTCCACAGAATGAGCAGCCAACCGAAGCCTGCCAACGGCAGTCCGAAGAACTCTTGCGGGATTAGAAACAGCGTTTGACGCACGGGCCCAGTTCTCTTCTGGCGGCGGAGGGAAGTGCTATAGAGTCGGCGTGAGACTCACGACGCAGTTGTCGATCAGTCGGGTCTGGCCGACGCGGGCAGCAATCAGAATAACGACTGTATCGGTCGCTGTCTGTAGCGTTTCCAACGTCTGCGGATTGGCGAGAACTGCGTAATCGATCTCACGAATCCCGGCCGCATTCATCTCGGCTCGCATGCCCGCGGCGATTGACGCAGCGTTGCGATCGCCCGCTTCCAGGCGTTCGGTCGCAACCCGCAACGCGCGTGAGATCGACAGCGCCGCGGTTCGCTCTTCTGGCGAAAGGTAACGATTGCGTGAGCTCATCGCCAAGCCGTCTTCTTCACGCACGATCGGGCAGACGACGATTCGAGTCGCGACATCGAGGTCGATCGCCATTTGCCGCAGGACGCACGCTTGCTGGTAATCTTTCTGGCCGAAGTAGGCGATGTCGGCTGGAACGATGTTGAACAACTTGAGCACGATCGTCGTCACGCCGGCGAAGTGCGTCGGACGAAATTCTCCTTCCAGCGGCAGCGCGACGCTGGGAGGGGAGACGACCGTCGACATCCCGGGCGGGTACATGTCGGCCGCTTCCGGGCAGAAAACCCAGACCGGATGATACTGGGACAACATCTCGACGTCCGAGTCCAACGTTCGCGGATATTTCGAGAAGTCTTCGTTCGGTCCGAACTGCGTCGGATTGACGAAGATGCTGACCACGGCGATATCGCATTCGGCGGCAGCGCGGCCGACCAGGCTGAGGTGCCCTTCATGGAGCGCGCCCATCGTGGGGACGAAGCCGACTTTCAGGCCGCTTCGTTGCGCTTCGATCACCTTGGCCCGCATTTCTTTGGGAGAGTGAATCAGCTCGGGCGTCAGCTTGGGAGAATTGCTCATGCGCAGTTTCGCTTAGGTCGACGACATGGCGGCGATCGCCGCGGTGATTTCGGTTGCGGCCGCATCCAGATCGGCGGCGGGAATCGGCAGGTAAGGGCCATGCGGTCGCCACCGATCGCAAGTCGATTTCGGCAGTTGCCAAAAGACGAGGAGTTGCGCGGCGGCGCTCGTTGTGGGATCGCTGGCGCGCTGCAGCGGGAAGTCGCACGTCTGGCCGACTTTCTCAATCAGCGCTTCAACGTTCGCAGCCTCGGGAGCGACGATCTGTACGACCGGCTCTCCTGCGCTCAGTTGCGTCAGCAACTCGCCGAGGGTTCGCTGACAGATCGGATGCGTCATGTCGGCCGCCACTTCCACGGCAGGCTCCAGCACGAAGCGGCGGAAGGTCATGCGCGGATGCGGAACCTCCAGCGACTCGGTCAGGATCTCGCGCTGATCATACAGCAGCAGGTCGAGATCGAGTCGGCGTGCGCCCCAGCGCTCGACCCGCACGCGACCATGTTCTTCTTCGATCTCGATCAGCCGCGCGTGAACTTCTTCGGCGGTGAGTGAGGTTGAGAAGCGAGCGGCCGCGTTGAGGAATTCGGGCTGTCCGTCGGGACCGCCGATCGGCTGCGTGCCGAAGTAGCGACTGACTTGCAGATTGGTAACGCCGGGGGTGCTGCGCAACAGGTCGACGGCACTATCAAGCGTCTGTCGACGATCGCCAAGATTGGCGCCCAAAGCGATTAACGAGTCTGGCATCCGCCGCTGTTCCGGACCAAGGCAGGGAGGGAAACTCCCATTCTAACGCGACGCGGCGATCTCGTACCGCTACCTACCAAAGAAAAAGCATAAAGGGGGCATCCGTTCCACACTAAGGTCGACTGTCGTTCCAGTCAGTCGTCGCCCTTCACGCCCTATATTGCTACCAGCTGAGTGCGTCCTATCGCGGAGATTCCATTCGCCAGACGCGGCCGGGGCAATGCAAATTGAAGTAGGTATCAAATAGTTGGATGCGAAGCTTTATTGAGTTCCGTCCAGCAGTCAGCGCGCAGCTTCGCCACGATGGGAATCGCGAATTTAGCTGCGATGACAAATGCGTCAGAGCGACTTTGAGGAGATCCAGTGAGTCGGTAAGCAGCAAGTCGAAAGGAAAAAACTAGCAACATCCGCTAAAGGTTTCAGTCATCACAAGGCACCATTTTCTGGAGGCGAGACGAATTGTCAAGCAACCAAGAGAATGTTTTTTTTCTCACATTCGATTCGCTCGTAGAACGCCGAGTAAACCTGCTTGAATTGTCATCAAAAAAGTGTTTGCAAGAGGTCTCGCAACCCGCGCAAGCGCGGTGAACTTGTTACAAAGTCATGTTGACTTGCGACGGTTTGGCGGCGTTATTTTTGAAGGCGTCGATGATGAAGCGTCGGCATGTGCTGACGAACTTCGCGTAGTTTCGCCAGCGATATTTCGGCAGTGATTACCGCTTCGGCGTCGCCGCTCGCTGCGGCCAATACGGTTCCCCATGGATCGACGATCAACGAATGGCCGTAGCTTTGAATGCCGCTGACGTACTGCCCAAACTGATTAGCGGCGATGACGAAGAGTTGGTTTTCAATGGCACGAGCGCGGATCAAAACTTGCCAGTGCGCTGCGCCGGTCTTGGCGGTAAACGCCGCCGGCAGCGCTAAACAAGCCACTTTTTCCAGCTCCAAACTACGTGGCAGTTCGGGAAACCGAAGGTCGTAGCAAATCGCTTGCGCGACGCCGCCGAGCTCCGTTTCGACGGTCGACGACAGCTCGCCGGGAGCGACGAATTTCGACTCCTGGACGTGAACGTCGGGGAGTTCAACGTCGAACAAATGGATCTTGCGATAGAGGCCAATTTGTGACCCCTTCGGATCAAAGAATAGGCTCGTGTTGTAGACGCGGTCGTCCGCTTCGCGGCGCTCGGCGAAGCTGCCGGCGACCAAAAAAATTTGATGCTTTTGCGCGGCTTCCCGCATGCGGGTTGCAGTGATTCCGTCCAGCGGTTCGGCTTGTTCCGCTAGCTCTTCCAGTCGCCCTAAAAAGTTGAACAATTCTGGCAGCACGACCAGCTGCGCCCCCTTGTCAGCGGCCTCGGCGATTAGTCGTTCGGCGGTTTGCAGATTGGCTTCTTTATCCTCGCCGGCGTTCATTTGCACGGCGGCTGCAACCCATGGATCAGTCATGCCAGAATCCTCAAAAAAGGGGGGCTTAGTGGCGGGAGAAGTCCAATTTCCTCGTCGCGCCAACCCGTTATCGCATGTTATACTACAGTTAACCCCGAATCCGCCGAAGGAAAGCCTGCGCGCATGAGCACTTCTTCCCAGTCGCCTGGTGCGACTGAATCCACACCGGCCCCAATTGGCCAAGTGCGCGAATTGCTCGAATCGCTCTGCGAAAATGAAGAGATTCGGGTAGAGTTTTTGACGCATCTGTTAGGACGAGCCGCTTGTCGTCAGCTGGCGATCTATCGCCTGCCGGACGACTTTGTGTTGTCGGTCGTCGTGCCGGTCTACAACGAAGTCGAAACGTTGCCGAAGTTGATCGCGGCGATCCGCGAGAGCGGCGTCGCCTGCGAGATCATTCTGGTTGACGACGGCAGCACCGACGGCACCCGTGAGATGCTCGACGGCTGGCGCAATCAGTCCGACCTGAAGATCCTCTTCCATGAGCAGAATCAGGGGAAGGGCGCCGCGCTGCGAACCGGCTTCTGCCAGGCGACCGGCGACGCGGTGATCATTCAAGACGCCGATCTCGAATACTCGCCCGACGACTATCGCGCGCTTTTGCAGCCGATCGTTATGGAAGGCGCCGACGTCGTCTACGGCAGCCGGTTCATCCCCGGCTCGCGCAACGTCCCGCGGCTGCGGCATTACTTGCCGAACAAGATCCTCACCTGGTGGTCGAACCTCTTCACCAACTTCCTGCTGACCGACATGGAGACTTGCTACAAAGTCTTCCGTCGCGACATCATTCAACAGATCGGTCCGACCCTCAAGGAACGCAGGTTCGGCATCGAGCCGGAACTGACCGCCAAGTTGTCGCGGATCAAGGGACTGAAGTTGCGTGAGGTGCCGATTCGTTATTTCCCGCGCACCTACTCGGAAGGGAAGAAGATTGGCTGGCGCGACGGCTTCCGTGCGCTGTGGTGCGTGATCCGATATTGATGAACCAGCCCGACGAACTTTCGCAACAAGTCCGTCGCGGCGCCCGCGCGGTGATCGGCCTGCAGTTGGCAGGGCAAGTCGTATCGATCATCGTGCTGGCCGCTCTCTATCGCCTGGTCGATCCGAGCCAGTTCGGTTTGCTCGGCATGATCCTGCCGGTGACGTTGCTCTTGCGGAGCGTCGGGACGCTCGGCCTGAACGTCGCCGCGGTCCAGCAGCGCGATCTGTCGCAGTCGCAAGCGTCCGCTCTTTTTTGGATCCAGATCTTCGCCGGCTTGGCGCTGACGATCGTCGCCGCAGCGATCGCCCCGGCCCTTGCTTACTTCTATGCCGCGCCAGACGTCCTGATTCCGGCGCTGGCGATGTCCGGCACCGCGCTCGCCGCGAATCTCTATACGCAACATCAAGCGATGGCGGAGAAGCGACTCCGCTTGGGAGAGCTTGCCGTTGCGCGGTTCGTGTCGCAACTGCTCGCCGGCGTCGTCTCGATTGCAATCGCCTTTGGCGGCGGCGGAATCTGGGCGCTCATTGCGCAGCAGTACGTGGAACTGCTACTACTGACGGCCGGCGTTTGGTGGATCGAACCTTGGCGCCCCGACGCGCCGCGGAAAGATCCGACTCTTTCGCCGCTCCTCCACTTCGGCGGCTACTACACCCTCAGCGGGCTGCTGTTCGCCGCGGCGCAGAACCTGGACAAAGTGCTGCTCGCCCTGCTGATCGGACATACCGAAGCGGGACAGCGGCTGATCGGCTTCTATAGCCAAGCCTACAACCAGATGATGAAGCCGGTCTATCTGACGACCGTGCCGCTCGCGTCGGCGATGTTGCCGGCTTTGGCCGCGACGCGTGACGATCAAAACCACTTCCGCGATACGGCGGCCGAGTTCTATCGCTTCGCTGCGATCGTCCTGGCGCCTTGCTCCGCTGGTTTGGCGGTTGTCGGTCAGACGGCGATGGTGGTGCTGGGCGGTCCCGAGTGGCAAACTGCTGGGCTCATCCTGTCGATCATGGCGCTGGCGGCGCTGGCCCAAGGTTTGATTAACATCTGCGGCAGCTTGCTGGCCGCCGTTGGTCAGGCGAAGCGATTGGCCCTGGGCGCCGCGGCGATCAGCGTGGTGCTGGCGATCGGTTATGCCGTTGCCGTCGCGATCGCCAGGCAAGCGGACGGCGACATGGCGGAGACGATCGGTTTGGCGATCGCCTACGCGGCCGGAACGTTGCTCGTCGCGCCGTTCTATCTAGCGTATTGCTTCCTGGTGAGCGACGCCGACGGCAAACGAATGGCCTGGACGATGTCACCGGCGATTTTGGCGGCAATCGGAATGGGACTGCTCACCTTCGGGTTGCAGTGGCTGCTGCTGCGTTACGCGACTTTGCCGCCGATCGTGACGCTGGCTTTGACGATCCTGTTTGGCGTGGTCGTCTACATCGGGCTCGCTTTCGGCGAAGTCCGTTGGCTGTTGCGGCGGATGCGGAACGACTGACGCGCGGCTACTTCTGCCGCCACAAGAGGTCGTCGTCGATCTTGAGCTGTTTCCGCAGTTCGACAGTCTCTTTGAGAAAGCGTTTCGCGTCGACCGGGTAACCGGCCGTAGGACGAAGTTCCGGATTGTGACTGCACCAGTAAGCGTTGAACGCCTCCATCGTCATTTCACGCAGGTACTTAGCGGTCATCGATGCGAGCGCCGCTGGCAGGAACTCTTCTCCGCCTTGGCGAAACTCAATGAGTCCCCTCCCCTGCTCTCTCCGCCACTCGTAACAGCTCCGTTTGCGCGACTCTTCCCGGACGGCGAACAACAGATCGCCAAACGTTTCTTGCAGCAGCCCGGCGTAACGATCTCGTCCGCCATGCTTGTCGCAAACGATGAAGACGTCGCCGGGCTCGGTCGGTAGAAGATCACGAACCAAGCCGAGCGTCGTCTCGGACAAGACTCGGCTCTTGTTGCCGCTCGTGAGACGCTGATTGAATTCGCCGGCGAAGAGGAGCGCTGCCCGCATGTCGACCAGCCGAATTTCGGTTCGATCGAACGTCCTTTCGAGGTTCTCGGCGATCTGGTCGATTTCCGCCTGAGGAACGTCGCACGGTAGCTCCCGATCAAAGTCGGCGAACCAAGGAATCGGCGCCAGGCGGTCGTCCCCGGCCTGGCCGATCTCGGCGACCAGCGAACGCCAGGCGGCGATGTTGCGCTTCAATAGCTTGGCCGCGGCATGCACGCCGCGTTCCAGTGGAGCGAGCGACTTTTGCGCGGTGAAGAGTTGCTTCGAGTCGGCGACCAAGAGACGAGCGTCGCGGGAGTGCGACTTGGCGACGGCGATCACGTCGGTCAGGACGTCGTACAATTCGTTGCCCGAGAGCGAATCAGGCGTCCGCCAAACGGTAGCGGCGATCACCAGCGGACCGAGATTGGGCCCGTACCCCGCTTCGTCGACGCCGATTAACCAGGCCATGCGTTTCGCTCGTCAACTATTGAAAACGGAGGAGCCCGAAGCCGGCAGGCTGCACGTCAGGCTGGGCCGGAATCGTCCATGATTGGAAACCGCAACCGGTGGCGATCCGCTGTAAGCCGACGCTCCAGGTGTCGCCGGAGGTTGGCGGCGTTTTCGCCAGGTCGGTCAGCAGGATGGCGCCTTCGACGGTCCACACGCCGGCGGCGTCGTCCGCTTGAACGTACCACTGTGGATTCCAGGTCGGATCACCGAAGCTCGACTCATGGGTCCAGCCGCACCAGTCGACCGACATCTTGTGGAACGACGCGTAGTCGCGATCGACGTCGAAGAACATCTCGACATGATCCCGTTTCGAGAGATCGGCGTCACGTTCCCGGGCGCTGTTCGGTTTGTTGGTGTAATTGGCGCCAGGGGCATGTTTGGCGCGAATCGCGAAGTAGAGATACTCGCGGTCGTAAGCGAAGAAGACGGCGGCCGGCCAACTGCCGTCGCCGCGGTTGGGGCTGACCAGTTCAAACGGTTCGCAGCCTTGCCAGGTCGCGTCGTCGAGACGTCCGTCGAGCTTCGGCGGAGCCGCGACTTGCAGGCACATCGCAATCGTCTTAGGAGGAATGCCGGCGTTGCGGCCGAGCACAAACTCCGACTGAGCGCAGGTGGACCAGGGATCGTTCTCTCCGCGTCCAACCAGGCGATGGAGCAGGTTCTCTGACGATCGGCCGGAACCTTCGCTGCTAAGAGCGCGAGAGACGGTGAAAGCGACTTCCGGGCGAGCGACGACGTGCGGATATTTAACATTGTACTCTTGCGCCAGCTTCGCGGCGGTTCGCGAGAAATTCCGCTCGATCGAGACCGCCTGACTGTTCGGCAATAGACCAGGGCGAGACGGTTCGTTGGTCGGCAAGAATGCGGCGGCCGGCGTCACCGCGGTTGGGCGAATTTCGGCGGCCAAGGGGGCTGCATCCGGAATCGCATCATCGCTGGCGAAACGGTCGGCGACTTCGCGACTGCCGTAGAAGACAAGCAGCCAGGCGACCGCCTTTTCGGAGAGAGGGTGTTCCGGGAAACGATCGATCAGCGTCGTCATTACCTCGGCGGCCAGCGGTCCATGTCCCGAGGCGTTCTGATGCATCGCAAGTTGATAAAGGGTTTGCGGTCCGGTGTCGCCGGGCAAGTCGCTGGTCAGATCGCCGAGCTGCGCCAGCCACGCGGCGCCGCCATTGGGACGCAAACGAGCCGAAGAGACAATTCGCTGCACATTGTGACGGCGCTGCGCCAAGCGGCGGAGTTCATCGAGATTGCTCGAAGCGAGGGGACGCTCGGCGCGACGTGAAACGCCGCCCGAGTCGAGCGGGATGCCGGAGAAAAAGTCGCGGTCGCCGAATTCGTTCGGCAGCGAGTTGCGATTCAGCTCGAATGAAATTGCGGCCGGAGCCGGAGTCTCGTCTTCGTGCAGTAAGCTACGCGCGGCGGCGGCATGTTCGTTGAACGACATCGCCAACTGCGGTGCGATTTGCGCGGTGGCAATTGTGATCGTGCCGTCGACTCCCTTCGGCAGAGCGGCGAAAACCTTCTTCACTTGCCACGGAGTGAGCCTTAGCGACTCCAACTGTTCTGGATAGGCGTTGGAGTCGGCCGCCTTCTCCACGGCCGACAGCATGATTTGGTTGATCAGGTAGCCGGTCGCGTCGGTTCCACGGGGATCGGCGTATTCGGTCAGCACTACCTGCGGACGCCAGATGCGCAATTGTCGCACCATCCGTTCCTCGGCCCGCTTCAAGGCCTCGCCGTCGTTGGCTTTGTTCCAGATTTCGACGATCTTCCGGCCGTCGAGTCCCAGCTTGTCGCTCGGAAGCGGAAAGCTGGCGGCGCAGTCGGTTTCGCAGATTCCCAATTGCAAACAGGCGGCGCGGATTTGATCGTCGTATTGCAGTTCGAGCGGCGAAGAGGTTTCGGGACGACCGAGAATTTCGACCGCCGTCAGGTAACCGTCTGCAGCGGCGAGTCGACTGAACGCTTCGCACGGAAGCCGCTTGCCGTTGCGGTAGGCGGCGAATACCGCCGCTTGTTCGCCGCCGCGGCGCTGAGCGAACCAACTGGCGCCCCCGTCGGTTGTGGCGAGGATTGTGCCAAACGCACCAACCGCCCAGCCATGCATATTGTCGGCGAAGGTCACTGCGGTAAGAGGGGCTCGATGGCCGGTCGTCGCCGATAGCCAATGGGCGCCGCCGTCGAGCGACGTCAGTACGATCGAGCCAGGCGAACCGACGACGGTGACGCGATCGCCGTTGACTGCGACGCCGCGAGCGTCGAACTGACGTCCCATGCCGCCGGGCAATTCGCTGGTCCGCAAGTTCCACGAGATGCCGCGGTCGCCGCTCGACATCACCAAACCGGAGTCGCCGACGAGCGCCGTAGCTCCTTGCGGATCGAGAGCGACCTGGTGCGTCCGGCGATTGGCGTCGGCCGGGATTGATTCGCGATAAACCCCTTCGTCAAACCAGGCGGTCGCGCCGTCGGCGGCGGTCAGTAGCAGCCCGCCGTTGGGAAGGAGTGCAAGCGAACGCCATGGATGCGGTTTTTCGACCATCAAGGACCGCCAACTGCGACCGCCGTCACGCGTTTCGAAAAGTCCGGTCGGATAGGTCGGCGAAGGATCGGCGACGGCGTAGCCATGATTGGCGTCAACGAACGCGACGTCATGCAAACGGGGAAGTCCGAGATTCGGGATTTCGCGCCAATTGCGACCGCCGTCGATGGTGCGCAGGACGACGCCGCGAGAGATTCGACTGTAGGGAGAGATCTGACCGCCGACGATCCACCCTTTTTCAGCGTCGGCGAATGCGATCGCGTGAAGTTCGACGTCAACGCCTGAGGGAGTCTGGGTCCAGTGGCTTCCGCCGTCGTTGGTGCTCCAGATCACGCCGTGATCGCCAACCGCCAGGCCTGTTTGGGGGTTCTGGAAGTGGACGTCATGGAGCGTAGCGTCTCCCGAGTAATTTCCCGCAGCGCAGAGGGGCGCCGCGGTGAAAACCAGGAAGATTGTTGCGATCCAACCTGACGCTTGGCGGTAGCTGTTGCCCATCCTTGGACTCTCAGGTGCTAGCAGGTGAGAGGGAGAAAACGCCGCCAGTTTAGAGGATGGCGGGAAACGGGGCCATACTGACTGTAACGGTTGCTCATACGCCGATTTGCGGTCATTACGTAACCAGAAAAAAATGGGAATCTTGCGCTTGAGCGTGTTCTAGACTTTCGCAACGTTCTTTTGAGTCCAAATTGTGAGTCAACCGCAATGAGCAATTCGCCGGTTCGCAAGCTTAACGCTGTGATTGTCGACGATGACCCCTCCATGAAGCGTCTTCTGGAGCAGGTCTTGGTGAGCCATTTTGGCGATCGCTTGAACCTGTGGGCGTTTACCGATCCCCACGAAGCGCAGCGTTGGATCGATCAAAACTGCTGCGATCTGCTGATCAGCGATATCGAGATGCCCGACATCGACGGGATGGGGATGCTGATCTTCGCCAAACGCCGTAACTCGTGGACGCAGGTGATCTTCCTCACCGGCCACTCTTCGTGGGACCGCGTGACCGAAGCGATCGAGAACGGCGCATCGGACTTCCTGCTCAAGCCGCTTGATAAAGCGGAACTGATCAAGCTGGTCGAACAAGAGTTCGAACGCTTCGTCCGTTGGCAAACGGCTCTTCGCGGGCGCCGCACTTCCGCCGCCGCTACGAACTAATGCCGGATCCAAGCTGAAATCAAAGAAAGAGGGACGACAATCGTCGTCCCTCTTTTCGTTTTACGACGGAAACGCCGAACCAAGATCGGGGCATTGACCCAAGAGCTCAGCGTAGCGACGTCGATTGTGCGAGAGGCTATGCAGCCAATCGATCAGATCGGCGAGCGGAGCGACGATCGCGACAGTCTCTCGCGCGTTGTCGAGCGCGATCTCTTCCATCTGATGGACGGCGCCGCTCACTTCGTGAACGGGAACGACTTGCGCGGCCGACTTGATGCTGTGCAGCGTCCGCAACAAGGCTCGGCGGTCATACGACGTATCCGCGAGCCAATCTCGCAGTTCTTCGGTTCGCTCCCGCAGCTCAACGAGAAAGGTGTCCAGGAGACTTCCGCTTGGCGGGGCGTATTCGTAGCTGGCCGAGGGAACGCTTGGCGGCGGTTCCGGCAGCACCAGCGGAGCGGCGGCGACCGTAGGTTTCGGCGGCGCTGGTTGCGGCGGAGCCGGCTTGGTCGGAGCGGCATCGCCGTTATGGGCGCCTCGACTCAGGATCAATTCGTCGGCGATCGCGACGACGCGGTGGAGTTCCGGTTTCGAGATCTGGGCGTCGGCGCCGACCGCTTCTCCTTTCTTCGCGTTGTCGGGAGTGACGATCGACGAATAGAGGAGGACCGGCAAGCGGCCGAGACCGGGATGATCCTTGACCCGCTTGGTCAGGTGGAAGCCGTCGATCTGCGGCATCTCGACGTCGCTGATCAGCAAGTCGGCGATCTCGGCCAGGTTTTGTTTGGCTTGCCACTGCGCTTCGAGCCATTCCCAGCAGAGACGGCCGTTCTCAAAGGCTTGAATCTGCGTATAGCCGCTGCCGGCCAGCATCGTCGTCATCGCCTGGCGGACCGTTACCGAGTCGTCGGCGACGACGATCCGCAGTTGTTCGCGCGGCAATTGGTGCGGGTTCGAGACGGCGTCTTCGCGTAAGATTTTCTCGGTCACCTGGTCGGCGATCATCTCGAAATCGAGCATCGAAACGAGCTGTCCGTCGATCTGCGCGACGGCGGTTACCGGGGTGCGGCCGGTCGCCATGATCGCGGGGACGGCCAAGATCTTTTCCCAACTGATGCGATGGATTCTGGCGACCGCATCGACCGTAAACGCGGTTTGCATCCGGTTGAAGTCGGTCAGGAT
Organism: Blastopirellula sediminis; assembly: GCF_020966755.1. Classification (NCBI taxonomy): domain Bacteria; kingdom Pseudomonadati; phylum Planctomycetota; class Planctomycetia; order Pirellulales; family Pirellulaceae; genus Blastopirellula; species Blastopirellula sediminis. The sequence goes on along the minus strand of NZ_JAJKFT010000010.1, from coordinate 287,546 downwards.
CATCTGCTGATCGCTGCCGGGGTCGTCTTCGACCTGCAGGTGCTTGCGAAGCGAGACGCACGGGACGACGTTATTTCGCAATTGGAAGACGCCTAGGACCGATGGATGGGCCTGCGGCAGCGCGGTCATTTCCTGACGCGGCAGGACTTCACGCACCTTGGCGACGTTAATGCCGAAGAGGAAGCGGCCAACGCGAAATACGAGGATTTCGAGTTCATTCGTGCCGCTTTCCAGCAAAATTTCTTTTTGCAGCAGAATGTTGCTTAGGGTGGGCATCAGCATACCGTCAGTCGAGAGGACGAATGGAGGAAGGTCCTTCGTCACTCATCGGCGGTACGGTGCTAGCAGGCCGACAAATCTTCGTCAGCCTGCTCAATTGATAAGTTCGTTAGGATTGGATCAAAGAGAGGAGATGAACGGAATCGTCATCGTCATCAGTCATCCACTCCAAACGCACCGACGCCGCGACGGATGAGCGCGTCTTCACGCCACTCGTGTCGTCGCAGATTATCGGCGAACGAATTCAGCCGCTGCTTCGCGTTTTGCAGCGTCGCTTCCATCGCCGGCTCCTGGTCGAGCCAACTGATCAAGCCGTCGAGCTCCGCGAGCAGTTCGGGGTGCTCTTGCTCGATCTCGCGGGCTTCGGCCGCCAAGGTAGGTCGGCGTGCGACCGCTTCATCCAAGCACGAGCCTTCTTCCTCTTCGCGGAAGTGGTGGACGATGTTGTCTTTCAGGCGATGAACGCGATCGCGCAGTTTGTTCCAATCGGCCTGCACGTCGCAGTTTCGTTGTCCAAGACAACAAGCGTTGAGCTCGTCCAGCTCTTCGTTGAGCTGACGATGCTCTTCTTGCAGATGGTGACGAAAGCCGTCGTCACTGCAATTGAGATAAGAGTTACCGTTCATCTTACGCCTCCCTTAGCTCGTCGCATGATTGGGGTGGCGGCGAGCGCATTCTACTCCGCAACCTTGTCTGGTTGGCGGAAGGTTAACACTGGGCATTTCGCCTTGCGAACGATCGTTTCGGCGTTGCTTCCCATCAGTAAGTGCAATAGTCCTGTTCGTCCATGCGTTCCCATAACGATCAAATCGACTTGCTCTTCTTCGGCCATCCTGAGGATCGCATGCGGAGGATCGCCGCTGACCAGCCGATGCACGCACGGGACCGCGGCGTCGGTTGGTCGGACTTCGTGCAGCATCTTTTTCACTTCGTCGAGTGAGGGCTCCATCATTCCGTAGTACATTTCGCCGCCGCCGTACGAGGTCGGGGGCTCTTCGACATGCACGATGATGATCGTCGAACCGAAGTCTTTGGCGATCGCGGTCGCCAACCGCATCGCCGCATCGCCGCAGTGCGAAAAGTCGGTCGGAAAGAGAATCTTGTTCATTTTCATGGCTGCGTCTCCTTGTATCTCTCTACTTCTACTGTACGTCGATTCGGTGGCGAAAGTTACGTAATTCCCTGCGTCAATTTGACGCACCAAAGGAAGCGCATGCCAGCAAAAAAGATGTTACGTCGATCGTCCGTTATTCTACAGCAGAATTCCGCGCCAGCGATCAGAATCGGTCGCAACAATTCCTGCGCCGAGCGCCGCCGCTTCGCGCGGCATGCTTGCGACGCGACACGGAACTCCAATCGTTTGAGAAAAGAAAGGGGCGATCCCCGGCGTCAGCGACACGCCGCCGCAGAGCAGCACTCCTTGCTGCGCGAGGTCGCCTGCAAGTTCCGGAGCTAGCGGTTGGATTAATTCGCGGATCCCAGCTGCAATTTCGGCCAGCGGTTTTTGCAGCGCTTCGCGCAGTTGCTGCGTTGTAATTTGGGCAGTGCGGGGAGAGCCAGTAATGCCATCGGATCCATGGATTTCCAAAGCCGTTTCTTCGTCACGGGGAAATGCGGCGCCATACTCGATCCGTATCGTCTCCGCTTGGCTTAAGCCGATCCGTAAATTGAAATCGGCTCGGACGGCGTCGACGATCGCTTGATCAAGCGTCCTGCCGCCGATGGGAAGACGACGTTCGGCCAACACTTCGCCCAGGCAAGTCGCAGCAATGTCGGTTTGCGTGGAGCCGATCTCGCAGACGCATGCCGCGGTCGCTTCCAAGACGGGCGCTCCGCCGCCAATCGCTGCGGCGACGCTGCGCAAAATCAAGCCAACCGACGCCGCTCCCGCGCCGCGCATTGCAGCGACCAGAGCCGCGCGTTCGACGAGCGTGGAACCGCTTGGAACGGTACAGACGACATGCGGGCCGAAGAACGATCGCCGTGTGGCGCATTTGCTGAGGAACTGCCGCATCATCGCCTGGCAGAGAACTGGGTCGGCGACTTTTCCTTGTGCTAGCGGATAGGCGATCGACACTTCGCTGGGAGTCCGATCACGGAGCGCTTGAGCGAGCCGCCCGACGGCGACCCCTTGGTGCAAGATCCGGCCGGTGCTGGTTTGGACGGCGGCGGCGGTCGGTTGGTCGAGGACGACCCCTTCGTCGCCGCGGCAGATGATCGTGTTGGCCGGGCCGAGGTCGATCGCCAGGTTTTCTCGCGAAAGCCGAATCATGCGGAGAATCCTTTCAGCGCAATAAAAAACGGCTGGTCCGTTTTTGGACCAGCCGCGATAGCTTACGAAATTCGGCGACCAGCGCCAGCGCCAACCTAGCCGAGCGCCGAAGGGCCCGCAGCCGGGAGAGCGACCGAAATGGCCGGAGCAGCCTGCGAGACCTTCCACTGTGGGAACGTGCCGAAGCGGCTCAGCTCCATGTACATCAGGATCGCGCCGATCAACAGGGCGATGAACGACAGGATCAACATCATCGAGTAGATGTTGACCTTTTGTTTCGGGGGATTACCCGAGCTTTGTGGAGACATAATCGCCCTTCTTAACTTCGCCCTTACGATATTCGCGTTGGATCTCTCCCACCGAACGATCGGGGCTCACTTTCTTGATGATAATGCGTCCGAGGTATTGGTCGCCGCGGAAGATGTCGAGCGTGTTGCCGATGCTGATGCCGTCATCCTTGCCAAGCGAAACTTCGACGAAGTTGTTGGCGCCGACCGCGGTGATGCGGCCGTCCAACTTCGGCGGGATGCCGTCGACGTTGGTGAATTCGGTCAGGCCGTTGGCGTTGAGAACGCGGGTGGTGCGAGCAACTTGGGTCGCCAGCTGGTTTTCACGTTCCTTCAGGCGTTCTTCGTTGGTTTGCAGCTGTTGCACGCGATCGCTCGTGGAGACGACGTTGGCGAACATCGTGTCGCGGTTCTGCATCGCGGTTTGCAGCTTGGATTCGAGTTCGGTGTTGCGAGTCTCGGCGGCGACGGCGACTTTGCTCGCTTGATCCAGGGCGGCGCCCTTCTGATCGAGCTCTTTCACCTTCTGGTCGAGCGAAGCTTGCAGGGTCGCCAATTGGCGTTCCAATTGCGAGCTGCGAACCTGAACGGCCGACAACGCGTAACGACGCGCGGCTCGCTCTTGTTCGAGCATCTGCGTCGTTTCGGCGAGCTTTTGTTCCAGTTCGGTGCGCCGAGCCGACAACGACTGGTTGGTCGTAGTCAACGTCTGGGCTTGTTCCTTCCAGTTCTTGTGCGTGGCGTACACGGCGACTGAGAACGCCATGAACACGAAGCTCATCACGAAAATGAGTACCGTGAAGATCTTGCCGATGAGGTTCATCGAATTCGACTCCTTTGTGGCTCACGCCAAACCCGAAAAAGGACGCTTCGGGACGCGCCGCAGGCGCTACGAAAAGTGGAAGGGAACAACAACCGAAGAGCCTGACTCACGATGTTCGACAACCGCCGCAAAAGCATATGCCGAATGAGGATAAGCACTGCGGAAGTTGGGGAGATTACGCAAGTTGCAAGCCCAGTATAATTGTGGCCATTCTTGAGTGTCAACAAAATCGACGCTGAAGTTTCGGCTCGGCCCGGCCGAAAGCCGAATTTCCCGACTCATCCGGGAAATCGACAGCCCGATTTCGTGATAACTATAGAATACAACTAATCTTGCGGTCGGCGATAATCAAGCTTCTTGAGGCCAAACACGGCATGCCGCTCGATCATGACGGATCTGCAGACCCGAAACGGCCCATTATTGGCCGCCGGTCCCACCAGAAGGAGTAGGCGATTTCCGGCTTCGCCAAGCGAAGAAGGCGCCGACCGCCAGCAGTAAGAGCGTCACGCCGCCGCAGAAGCCAGCCAAGAGGTCCCCATAGCGCTGGTAGAAGGTGGGGGGAGCGGTGGTGAGCGGCACGTCGACCACCATCACTTTTGTTTGCTGCCGCGGTCCGACGTCGACCGCACGGCCACTGCGATCGATATAAGCCGAAAAACCGGTATTCGCCGCGATCAGCATCGGCTTGCGGAGTTCGGCCGAACGGAATTGCCCGCAGATCAAGTGAAGATCGAGAACGCTCGATCCCCAAAACCAGCCGTCATTGGTCAGGGTGACCAGGATCTCGGTCTTGGTCGGATCGGCTGCTTCCGCCGAATGCCGGCGAACCAGGTGCGGGACGGTGTTCTCGAAGCAGATGCAAGGGATCAGCCGCACTTTGTCCCCAACGTCGATCGCTACCGGACCGTCGCCAGGCGTTAAACCGCCGCCCATCGGCGTCAGCTGATAGATCCAGGGGAAGATGTCGCCGAGTGGGACATACTCGCCGAACATCACCGGATGCGTTTTGTCATACCGCAGCTGCGGCGCCTGATCGAGCGGAACATAAAGAGCCGAGTTAAAAACTTTCATCCCCTGATCGCCAAATCGCAGGGTCGACGTCCCGAGCAACAGCGGCGTCCGCCAGCGGCGATTGGCCAACTCGTCGATCATCGCCAGGTAGTCTTCGCGCGAACGGAGGAGCAACTCGCGATATCGTTCCGCCGACATCGTGGCGCCTGGCGGCATGTTGACGACGCCATCGACTTCGATCAGCGCGTTGTTCCCCATGGTCGTTTCGGGCCAGAGGATGATGTCGAGGTCTTCCCGGCTGCGCGTCGCCTCGTCGGTCAATTTAACGTACTGCTCAAACGTCCGCTCCGGTTGCGTTGGATCGTCAAATGAAGTGTCGATCGAGCCTTGAATGAGCGCCACGCGGAGCGACTCTTGCGCTTCTGGTTCGGGCTGCGCCAATTGGCGACGTCCATATTCGAGCGAAACGAGAAGCAAAACCACCGCGGCGACTAACATCGAGACTCGATATGCGAGCGACGGCGAAGAAGGCTGCGGTCGGATCCAACGGTCGAGCGCGCCGGCGTCGACGAGCGAAGCGGCGATCGCCACGACGATCAGACTGACTCCATAGGCGCCGACCAAATTCGAGATTTGAATCAGCGGTAGTTGAACGACCTGCGTATGTCCGATCAGGCCGACGGCGAAACCGGTCGCGAAGTGAGCGCGGACGAATTCCCAACCGACCCAACAAATCGGCGCGACGAGCGTCAGCGGCAGCTTGAACCGATGAACCGCCGTCCGACAGGTGAAGACGAACAGCGGCGTGTAAACGGCCAAGTAAGCGCACAACACCGGCCAACCAAACAAACGGGTCGCCCAGTGCGAATTGCCGACGCCATACAGCAACGCGAGCCAAAAGATCGCGCCCGACGCATAGAGCGTCAGGCCAGCACGACGCGGCAATCGTTCGACGCGGACGATCGCGAGCCAACCAAGCGGAGCGATCCAGGCCAACGGCCAGAGTCCCGCCGGAGGAAACGCCAGGTAAAGCGCGATCGCGCTGAATAGACTCCAGCCGGCGACGCAGCGCAGCGACATGGTCGCAGGCGCGGTCTGGTCGCTGGAAGGTTCAGGTTCATTCACGTGACGGCCATCGTCGAAAGTTAGCGAGCGGCTGGAGTGAGATAAGATAGGCGCTTCGCCGCAGGCTGGCCATGTCGGATTTTGATCAGATCGCGCGAAACGCCGAGTCGGACGCCGGATCGTCGCCGATCATCCGCTGGAAAGTCGCGCTCTGATTCCAGCTATCCCACCCTTCGACGATCTTGCCATCTTCGAAGCGAAACCAGGTAAGACCTCGGGCTTGGATCGTGCGGCCGGTCGGTTTAAAGCCGAAGCCTTCCCCCTTGTGGCTGCCGACGAAGTTCCAACGCACTACGGCGGCGTCTCCATCGGCGATGACGGCTTCGACTTCAACCTTCATATCAGGCAAGGCGGCCAGCAAGTTGTCGCGAAAGGACTTGAAGACTTCTGCGCCGTTGATGACGACGCCTGATTCCAGATGGGCGATGGCGTCGTGGGCGGCTAATTCTTGAATTGCTTCATCGCGGCGCTGATTCCAAACTTCTTCAAACCATCGACGTGCGAGCGCCTTGACCTGTTCCATGAGTTGTTGCCCCCGGATTTCTCTGGTATTGACCGAAAGTGGCCGACTATTGTCGATCACGGCCATCCTACCACCTTCGGTGACTACCGTCACCGACCTGAAGGGGTGTGCGCTACAAAACGATGGCGGAGACGCGATCCCCCGCTCGGTATTCGGCGTCCCCCGCCGGAAATTGGAGGAGAAGATCGGCGGCGCCCATTGCCGCCAGGTCGGCCGACCCTTTCCATGCGAGCGGCGTCGCCGTTCGCTGCGTCGCGTCTCCCCAACGAGCTGGAAACAAGGTCGGGCGATCTCCGCGATGAACGAACGGCTCGGCCAGTTCGACTTCGGCGCTGCGAAGATCATTCGCGGTCAGGCCGGCGAGCAGACCGATCGCACGCCGGACGAATAGCTCGAAACAGACCAGGCTGCTGACCGGATTGCCGGGAAGTCCAAAGACGAGCGTCGATTTGCCGCCGGAGTCCCGCTTGCCGAACCAGATCGGTTTCCCGGGTTTCAGATTCACCTTGTGAAAGATCTGCGTCACTTGCTGCTCGGCCAGAATCGACGGAACCAAGTCGAGGACGCCGGCCGAAACGCCGCCGGAGAGAACCAGGATGTCCGCTTCCAGACCGCGGGCGATCTTCGCCGAGAGGTCTGCGCGAACGTCTCGCGCGATGCCGAGATCTTCTGCCGAACCGCCGGCCGCCGCGATCTGCGCCATCAGCATCGGACCGTTGCTGTTACGAATGCGTCCCGGCCCCGGCATTTCAGTCACGTCGACCAGTTCATCGCCGGTCGATAGTACCGTGACTCGAGGCCGGGGAATCACGGTGACCTGATCACGTCCCACTTCGGCGAGAATGCCGACTTCGAGCGCTCGCAAGCGTTTGCCGCTTGGCAGGACGGTGACGCCGCACGCGAGGGAACTCGCTCTCGGCATGATGTTCTTGCCGACGCTAATGCCAGGCGCTTCGATCCGTACGCGACCGTCGTCCAGCTTTTGCGTCAGCTCGATCATCACGACGGCGTCGGCGCCCTCAGGAATCGGCGCGCCGGTCATGATCCGCGCCGCTTGCGAGGGTGCGACCGTCTTCGTCGGCACATTGCCGGCAGTGATTTCTTCGATCACTTCCAGTTCGGCGACGCCGCTCGCCAGATCGGCGGCGATAACGGCGTAACCATCCATCATCGCTTTATCGTACGGAGGCGAGTCGATATCGCTGGCGACATCTTCGGCCAGCAGACAACCAATCGCATCGAGAGCCGCCATCGGCGCCGCAGGCAATCGCGCGGCGTGTTGATCAATCAGGCCGAGCGCTTCAGAAATCGAGATCATCGCAACTCTATGCGGTTTGCGGAGAGGTCATTTGCAAAAAACGCTCTAGCATCTGCGTGCCGGTTTGGCTCAAGAAGCTTTCCGGGTGAAATTGCAGCCCTTCCATCGGCCACTCACGATGGCGAATCCCCATGATTTCCTTCTCGCCGTTGGGGAGATAGCTCCAAGCCGAAACTTCAAAGCCTGCGGGGAGCGTGTCGGGGCGAATCACCAAGCTGTGATAGCGAGTCGCAATGAACGGGTTGGGCATGCCGGCGAACAGCCCTTTGTCGTCGTGATGAATCTCGTCGGTCTTGCCGTGCATCAGACGCTCGGCTCGGACGATCACGCCGCCGAAGGCCTGACCCATCGACTGATGGCCGAGGCAAACTCCCAGGATTGGCAACTTGCCGGCGAAGTGCTGGATCGACTCGACCGAGATGCCGGCTTCGGTCGGCGTGCAAGGACCAGGCGAGACGATCAGATGGGTCGGCCCCAGTTTCTCGATCTCTTCGACCGTGATCTTGTCGTTGCGAACGACGCGAAGATCAAGCGCCGGGTCAATTTCACCCAAACGCTGAACCAGGTTATAGGTGAACGAGTCGTAGTTATCGATCAGCAAGATCATGGGCGCGTCGGTCAAATTAGAGGGCAAAATCGGCACAGAGCCCCCGCCATTTTACGCCAATCGGCCGAAACCGACTACGACGCGTCATGCTCGCGGCAGTAGGCGAGAATCTCGGCGGTCGTCGTCGGCAGCGAGCCGGCAGCCGGTTTCTCGACTTTCGGCGGAACGACAGGTTCGGCCGGAGTCGCTGGTTCCTGGGATGCCGCTTCCTGGGCCGCAGGTTCCGGCGTCGGTTCTTCGGCCGGTGGGGTCGGCGGCGCGACTTCCGCCGCCGCTTTCTTCGCCCTGGCGGCCGCCAGAATGTCGGCGGTGCTCATCGCAGCAGGAGCCGGTTTTTCGGCCGCAGGTTCGCTGGCGGCAGCCTTTTTCGCTCGCGCTGCGGCCAGAATATCGGCCGTGCTCATCGGCGCCGCGGCTGGTTTCGCTGCTGGAGCTTCGCCGCTTTCGGCCTTATTGGCCCGCGCCGCCGCCAGGATATCGGCGGTGCTCAGGGGAGCCGCTTTCGGTTTGTCGGCGGCGGGCTTCTCCTCGGCTGGGGGCGCACCTTCGGCTTTCTTCGCCCGAGCTGCGGCGAGAATGTCAGCCGTGCTGGCCGGCGCGGCTTTTTTGGCTCGAGCGGCTGCCAGGATATCGGCGGTGCTGCCGCTGGCCGCTGGTTTCTTCGCTTCCGGTTTCGCGGGGGCTTCCCCTTTTTTCGCTCGCGCGGCGGCGAGAATATCGGCGGCGCTGGCGCCGGCTTGGGGCGAAGCGGGCTTCTTTTCGGCAGCCGGCTTCTTCTCGGCGACCGGTTTCGGCTTCGGCTTGTCGACCACTTTCAGAAAGTCGACGTTGATGTCGTACCAGCCGGTGTTGTTCAGACCATCGAACTCGACCAGCGCTCGCCCGCTCATGTTGACGGTTCGAACGATGCCGGTCATCGACGCGAAGCGTTTCAACTCAGGGCGATCCTGGTCGACGACGACGTACTTGTCGGTGTATTCGCGCTTTAGCTTTTCGATGTGCTCAAAGACCATGGGGGAAGCGAGGCCTTCATTCCATGGAGGTGCGGAACGACGGTGATGGACCGGAAAATGTCCGGTTCATGATACGGGATCGCCCCCGCGGCCGGAAGTAGATTTAGCCCCGCTTCAAGGCCCCGCGACTAGCGCCGGGGCGTCTGCTCTTCGGCCGGTTTCGGCAGCTTGGCCAGCTTGCCGGAGTATTCGGCCTGCTTGGTGGCGTTCCCTTGGCTCTCGTACATCGTGACCAGGTTGGCGTACGGAGCGACCAACGAATCGAGTTGGTTTTCGCCGGCGTCGACCCCCTGTTTCAGGAGGTTAGCGCCTTGTTCGGTAAGGGCCAGGCCTTGCTCTTGGCGACCTGACTCCCAGTACGAAACGGCCATGCTGGCGAGCGCTTCGCCGCGCTGGCCGAGAGCGACGTTGGCCAGATCGGGATGCTTGAACTGCTTCTCCGCGTCGGCGTACCACTGAATCGCTTCTTCGTGATCGCCTTTGCTGACGACCTGAGCGGCGCCAACGCGGAAGTAGAAGTTGCCGAGCGTCATCCGGTCGCCGATCGAAAGCTGACGCGTTTGCGTCGCATGCTCCAACAGTGCGGCAGTCTCGCGGGCGATTCGCATTGCGTCGTCAAACTCGCCCCGGTTTTGCTCGATGGTCGCCGCTTGAATCAGCGCCTGGCTCATCTCCCATTCGACCACGACCTGGTACGAGGGATCTTTCGTTTGCGACAACAGTTCGCGACCGACGCTCAAAATCGCATCGACCGAGTCGCTGGTGTCGTAAGTCGACTCGAAGTAGTTGTAGGCGGCGATCGCTTTCTGCAAACGAGCGAGTTCCAGCTCCCGCGAGAACCCTTCTTTCTCAACCAGGTTGGTGACGAAGGCGTCGGTGCTGTCGACCCACTTGGGGACGGTCAATTCACGATTCTGCCACTGACCGGCGGCCAGGTCCGAAGCGACCGCCAGGTGGGCGTCGACCAGAACCAGTTTCGCGGCGCGACGAACGTCGTCGAGCGGATTGCGAATCTCTTCGGCCGCCAGCTTGATCGCCGTCTGATGATGCGAGAGGGCGGAACGGACGTCTTCGCTCGGTCCGCGAGCGACCAGGTCGCCCCATTGGCAGAACGCGCGAGCGCGAACTTCCTTCGGCAGCGCGACGTTTTCGGCAATCGATTTGGAGACGTTCAACGCGTCGTCATATTGGCCCAGTTCGGCTTGGATCAACGCACGGGTCAGGCGGTATTCCGGTTTGGCGCCGGCGCCAGAGGCGGCAGTTTGGGCGGCCGACAAAGCGTCGGGCAGTTGGCCCAGGCGACGCTTCAGCAGCGCGATCTCGTGCCACGCGGAGGCGTTGAACGATTCCAGCTTGATGGCGGCGTTGAGGTCGGCCAGCTTCGCTTCAATCCGATCGGCCGGGTAACCCTTGGCGCGAATCAGATACGCTTCGGCGGTCGGTCGTTGGACGACGACGCTTTCGACCAGGAACTGTCGTTCCTGCGGCGCGAAGCTGAACAAGGCGCCTCGTTCCGGAAAAACCAGACCAAGCAACACGCCGAACTCATCGTGGACTTTCGCCCCTTCGCTTTCGACGATCGACATTTGTTGACGAACCTGGTCAGCCGGCGCTGGCGCCTTTAGAACCAGGAAGAGCGATTCGAGCGTGTCGCTTTGGAAAGTCGCTTCGGCTCGTTCAAAGCCCGTTGTGTTGAAGACCAGCAATTTGCGTCCGTCGACGATCGATTGACTGACAGGCGCGCCCCAGAGCTCGATCACTTGGCCTAGCTGCGACTCTCCGGCGACCAACTTCGAGAGACCGCCCGCTGTCGTGAGCGCCGGAGCAGGCGCGACCGGTTCCGGTTTGGGCATGGCCGGAGCCGGTTTGACCGGAGGAGCCGGTTGCGGTTCGACCGGAGTCGCCACTGGTTCTGGAGGCGTCGGTTTCGGTTTCGCGGCGTCGCCGTCGATTACTCGCGAGATTTTCAGCGGACCGTCGCTCGACGTCGAACTCTTTTTCGTGTCAGGGTATTTGTTGAGCGGCGTTTTGATCCGCAGCACCGATTCGCCGCTTTCCGGCGCTTGAGGCAACCGATTGGGCGAACTGAACGTACTGGGAGTCGGCGTGGGCGCAACGTCGTTTTGTCCCGAATCGGTCGGCGCAGCAGCGGACGGAGTTTCTTCGCCACGCAGCGGCAGCGCGGAAAACGTCCCTACAATCGCGAAACAAACGAGGATGACAAAACTGGTTTTCGCCATGGACATGGGAACTGTCCTCAATTGCAACTTGGTCAGTACGCCCGCGACTGCTGGCGCATGCGCAGCGCAGAGCGAGAAAATAAGGCGCGGCGGAGTATAGCGACTCCCCCGCGTTGGCCAAGATCAATTCCGTACGGTGCTAGCACTTAGGGCGAAAACCGTTTGTGCAAAGCGGGGAGGACTAATCCTCCAAATCCAATCCCTGCGGTTGCGGCAGGTCTTCGAGCGACGTCAGGCGGAACATTTCGAGAAAGCGGTCGGTCGTCGAGTAGGTCTTTTGCTTCTCTTTTCCCTTGCCGGTCCGCTCGAGTTGCAGCAGTTCGCGGCGGACCAGTTGATTGAGCAGGGGGCCGCTCGGTTTGCCCCGCATTTTGTCGACTTCTTCGCGGGTGATGTTCTGGTTGTAGGCGACCAGCGCCAGCACGTCGACCGCCGGCTGCGATAGCTTCGCTTCGCGGACTTTGCCGTAGAACTTTTCCCGCAGTCGTCCGAAGTCGTCGCGGAGCGACATCCGGAAGCCGCCGCCAGACGAGACGATCTCGTAAGGGCAACCTTCTTCGCGATAGGCCTGATTCAGCTCTTCGACCAGGTCGGCGATTTCGTCGACGGCGACGCCGCGCATCCGGGCGGCGCCTTTTTCGGCCGACAGAGGCGAGTTGTCGGGGCTGCCGACAAAGAGCATCGCCTCGAGGATCGTGCGGGGAGAAAGCTCGCAGTCGTCCGGCTCTTCTTCGGTCGCCAAAACGCGGGCGACCGCCTCTTCGGACGATTCGTCCTCTTCTTCCGTTTCGGCCGGCTCTTCTTCCTCACCGGACTCGTACGGCTCGTCCCCTCCCATCGCAGCAGCGAACGCAGCGCTCAGCTTCTCCAGCGACAACCCTTCGTCCAGGTCGTCGCCGAAGTCGTCGTCATCCGGTGGAAGTTCGCTGCTGCTCATAGGCGACTCTACAGAGGTCTTAGCCCCAACGCTTGGTGACTTCGCCCTTCATGAAGGCGAGCCCTTCTTTCGCCAGGTCGAGTTCGGTCGAGAACATCTTACGCCAGATCTTCGTCGCGGCGGCGATTTCGGGCAAGGCGAGACCGAACGCTTCGATCACCATCCAGCCGTCGTAGCCGACTTCCTTCAGCGCGTCGAAGTTGGTGTCCCAGTGGATGTGCCCTTGGCCCGGGGTGCTGCGATCGTTTTCCGAGATATGGACGTGGTGCAGCACGTCGGAGCAATCGCGGATCGCTTGGGCGATATCTTTTTCTTCGATGTTCGAGTGGAACGTGTCGTACATCACTTTGCAGTTGGGATGATTCACTTCCCGTGCGAAGCGAGCCGAGTCGGCGTGCGTGTTCAGCAGGTAGGTTTCAAAGCGATTGAGCGCTTCGACCCCCAGCATCACGTTCACTTCGCCGGCGTATTCGGCGACCTGACGCATCGAATCGACCCCCCATTTCCATTCGTCGGCGGTCGGACCGTTGCCGCTGAAGATGCCGATCGCCGAGTGATACGGGCCGACGAGCGTCTCGGCGCCGAGCGCCTGGCAGCAATCGAGCGTCTGCTTGGTCAGGCGAACCCCTTCGGCGCGAATCTTGGCGTCGGGGCTGATCGGGTTGTCCCCTTCGTTACGAACGGTGACCGCCGTGCAGGCGAGACCGAGGTCCTTCAGCTTTTCGCCATACTTGCCCCACTTGTCGACATCGAGATTGAAGAGCGGAATTTCGACGCCATCGAAGCCCATTTCTTTCAGGCTCTCGATCACCGGCAAGAGGCTCTCATCGGGATCGCCGGACCACAACAGCAGGTTCATGCCGAACTTCATGGGTGTTCTCCAAGTCTTTTCGTTTCAACGGGGCGGATCGATAGGGAAGAGTCAGCTTCGGGGGGAAAGCAAATCGTCGTAATGTTCCGCCACCTCCGCTCGCATCGTCGGCAGCAGCGGAGCGAAGCCGCTCGGCAGTGCCGGTAGTTTGACGCGCTGGAGGACCTGATTCAAGCGGAGGGTCAGCTTTTCATCGTCCGCATAGTCTTCCAGGAAGCGGACTTCCAGAAATCGCTCAATGAACCAGGCCAGCCGATCGCTGCTGCGGGTAGCGATCGCATTGACGGCGGTTTCGACCTTCGCCGGCTCCACTTTCGCCAACGCGTCGTAATAGGCCGAGAGCAAACCAGGGTTTCGCTCAGCCAGCTCGGCGTCAAGGAGCAGCTCGACCAGGATATGCCCCAAAAAGCTGGGACGGAGGCCGTCGTCGGCGCCAACCTGGTCTCGGATCCAGACGGTGAACCGCCACGAGAGTTCGCCGAACGCTTTCGTCCGATGGAACCAATCGTCGTCCTGGTGATGCTGGACGATGCCGCGGGCCACTTCGGCGGTGCAGGGCTCGTCCGATTCGCAATGCGGCAAAGCTCCTTTGGACCGGGCTCGCATCTTGCGATCGACGACGTTCAGCCAATCGGGGACCGCCGTGCCAGCCAAAAAGTAAGGGCGATCGAGAAAGAGTCGGCCGTGTGCGAAGTAGTTCATGCGTAACTGTGGCGGCGCCGAGCGCGGCGTTACGTGATGATCGCCTGAGGAGGAAAGCAAAGGATCGGAATCACCAGCGACAAAAAGCCGATGGTCCAGCGGAGCGGTCCGATCGGCACTGTGTCGTCCGAGGTCGGCGGATGAGCCGGGCCAATTAACAGCACCAGAATCAGCATCAAGATCCAAGTCCAACCGGCGCCAAGCGTCATCGCGGTGACTGCGGTGATGATCACGCCCCAGGCCAGATAATACGACCACTTTCCGAAGAGCGTGTAGGCGACGTGACCGCCGTCGAGCTGACTGATCGGCAACATGTTCAAACCGGTGACGAGCAAGCCGACCCAGCCTGCCATGAAATAGGGATTCAGCTGCGCTTGCGCGACCGGATCGCCAAAAGAGTAGCCGGGGACCTGAAACCACGACATCGCCATGGCCAGGCCAAGCGGAATGTCGAGCGAATAAGACGACGGCGCCGTCTTGGTTAGATCAAGCTGCCCGATGCCGACATACAACACCGGCACGGCGATGACCAACCCGGCCAGCGGTCCGGCCAAGCCGATGTCGAACAGTTGTTTGCGATTCGCCTTCAATCCATCCATCCCGATCACGGCGCCCATCGTGCCGATCGGCGAAATCGGAATTGGAATGAAGTAGGGGAAGCTGGCGTGAATCCGGTAGCGAACCGTCATCAGAAAGTGCCCCATCTCGTGGGCGAACAAGATTGCTAGCAGACAGGCCATGTAGATCAGGCCATCGCTGACGCTCACGTTGCGCTGAACGAGACGGATACCTTCGACCAGCGGATCGGACAGCAGCGGATCGTATTCCGCGTCGACCATCCCCCCCATCAACATCGTCGGTTGCCAACGAGTCCAGCCGACGAAGAACGTCGACAGACAGGTCGCGATGAAAAGCACAATCGGCAGCAGCACGCGGCGCTGACGAACCGGACGCGGAGGCGCCTTGGTCGGCGTCGTCTCAGCGCGGGGAACAGCCGGAGCGGTCGCTACCGATTCATACGAATCGAGCGTTTCGTGCGGCGTCGGTTCAGGGGGGGAGCTGTCAGTCATCCCTGTCATCTTAGCAAACTCGCCGGCCGCGGCGAGTGAGCGGCGGCACGAAACTGACCTGGGCGTCTCAACTAGCGAGTCTTCACCCAATAACGGTCGAGATAGAGCTCTTGGAAGTACTTTTCTCCCAGCTCGCGATTAACCTCGAGCAGCATCCGCTTGCGAAACATCTGCAGATCGGGATCTTCCAGTTCAACGGCGCTCGTTTCCCGCGCGGTACGCAGGACGCGATCGCGGAGACGCTGCTCACGACTGACGAGCGCCACTTTGACGTCTTCCACCTGATCGGCTGGCACCAGTCCATACAGGGTGAAGTTGAACTTGGTCGTCGTGCCGGCGGTCGGGTCCGACATGCGGAAGCGGAAGTCGCCGATCTCCATTTCGATGGGGGGCGCGTTCTCCATTTCCGCCTCGGCCAATTCGGCCGACGACTCGGTAGCGCAGCCGGCGGCGAGCGCCATGCAGACGCAGGCGATCCACAAGAGCGGATTAATAGCGTTCGAGCGTAACATTGGTGAATACGAACCTCTTAATCAAGCTTTGCCCGATCAACCGATCCGAGAAGTCTCGCAATTGAGCGCGGACTAGTCGCAGTTCCGGATCCGCCAGGTCAATCAGGTTGGCGTTGCGGCATGTCCGAATCACTTCGTCCGATAGCCGCCCTTTTTTGGTTTCCAGCAACTCTTTCACTTTCGCTTCGTCGGCCGGATCGACCAGGCAGTGAAGGCTGAAGTGAATCGCGACGCTGTCTTGGTATTCATCGAGGTTCGGCATCCGCGTCGGATCGTCCGCCGCGAGAACCGTGATCGAAAACTCTCCTAACTCAATCTCGACCCAGCTCACCTTCTCTTCGATCCAAGGTTCGAAGGTGGTCTTCTGCGATTTATTGGAACCGCAGCCGAAGGCCGAAGCCAAAGCGGCCAGACCGCCGATCAGCCAAAGCAGTTTGTGCAACGAAAAGCTGAACATGACGTTTTCGAATTGAGAGAAGAGAAGAGACGTGTCCCGTCGGACGACTTGGAAATATGGATCGCAATTCAGCGATGGGAAGCGGATTTTCCCCCAAAGTCGCGGTTGTAACGGTTGTGCCGGTCGCATCGCCAAGCCTCGCGCAAATGACGTTCTACATTAGTAAACGTACCGCGCGTTTTCTGTTGGATGGGCAAAGTGATGACTCGAAGCGGAATCTATCTCGCCGCGATCTGTTGGCTCCTCGTCGCATCTGGTTGCGGCGAAGTGCCGATCCAGTTTCGCGACGTAGAAAACCTGCCGAAACCGACCGACCCGGCCGAGTTCGATCTTGGTTCGTTTGATATCACGATTCCGCAAGACAAGACCAACAGCACGATCATGTTGGACTTCCACGCCTACGTGATCATGCCGAAGTATCAGCTAGAAGCGTTCCAGGCCGAGTTCGCCTTGAAAGAGCATCGCCTCCGCAACGGCATCATCCTGAACATCCGCGAGTTCACCCGCTCGCAGTTGAACGAGCCGGAACTAGAGTCGGTCCGCAACGCGATCGCTAAAGGAGTGAGCGATGCGATCCCCGAGCCCAAGATCAACGCGGTCGGGTTTTATCACTTCCGATTCTTGGAAGAGTAGCCGACTACGAAGTAACCGGCGTTTGATGATCGCGCAGGTAAGCTTGACGCGCCAGACCGCAGGCGCCGAGATAGCCGGCGTTCGCGCCGAGCGAAGTGAAGCGGATCGCCGTCTTCTTGCCCGGAACCGGAAACGCGCGGCGTTTGACTTCTTCGCGAACGCGTTCGATGAACATCGTACCGAGAGGCGAATCGGCGCCGCCGAAGTTAACCGCACCGCCGAGCACGACCGCGCCGGGATCGATCGTGTGCATCAGTGAGACGACGCCGATGCCGAGATAGCGCGCCGTTTCCATCACGATGAACAACGAGAGTTCGTCGCCGCGCTCCGCTTCTTCGGCGACCAAGAGCGGCGTCAGCTTTTCGCCGTTGTTCATGCGGGCCATGATCGAGCTCTTTTCGCCGGCGTCGATCGCCTCTTGCGTTCGCTTCACGATCGCAGTGCCGCTGGCGTAGGCTTCGAGGTGACCGCGCTGTCCGGTTGGAATCGCACGCGCGTCGTCATTGAAGTCGATGATGATGTGGCCGCATTCCGAACCGAAGCCGTGATCTCCTTCGATCAGCGCGTCGTTGACGATGATGCCGCCGCCGACGCCGGTGCCGAGCGTCAGCAAAACCATGCTGTGGAATTCGCGTCCCGAGCCAAGCCAATACTCGCCAAAGGCGGCGGCGTTGGCGTCATTTGCTAGCACGACGGTTGCGCCCGTCTCTTCTTCCAGCGCTTGGCGAATCGGAAAGTTGAACCAGTGCGGCAGATTGTGCGCTTCGAGCAGCTTGCCGTTGGCCAGATCCATCGTCCCGGGAGTCGCCAAACCGATCGACGCGACTTCCGCCATCGTCAGTCCCACTTCGGCGAGCATCGCATGCAACTCAACGCCGACGCGCCGCATAGCGCTGGCCGGACCGTGATGTTCGTCGGTCGCAATCTTCTTGTAGGCCAGGGTACGGCCTTCGTCGTCTACCAGGCCGATCTTGATGTTGGTGCCGCCAACATCAACGCCGAAGAAGAAGGGAGGAGTCGTCACGGGTGGGAAATCGTCCAGAAAGGCGCTTGCAAATTCGTCGTCCGCAACCGGTTCGAGGAACCAGAAGGACAAAGCTACTATAGGCAAGCGCCCGCCGAGTCACAATCATCAAAATTGAGTGCGGAACTGGGATTAACCCAACTCGCTGAGGCGGCGACGAATTTCGGTGGACGAAATATCCGCGCGGAACAGTTCGGGACTGACACCATCGCTCAGTCTGCGCAAAGCAGTGGGAAGTTCGATCTCTTCCAGGGTCAGAAACTCCCCTTTCACTTGGCGGGGGAAAACCAAGAATCGGCAGTTTTGTTCAGTAAATTCTCGGATGGCGGCGTCCCGTTTTTTCTCGGAGTCGTTGTAGTACCGAGTGTCCGCGATCCGGACGATCGTGTCGGCGCCCACCACAAAGGTCGCTTCCGGAAAAATCCTCGCCTTTTCCACAAAGGTCGGAGCCCGCGTCAACCAACAACGCTGCGGCGGCTCGAACTGGTCGACTCGCTCGGCCATTTCGCCGAAGTCGAGCGGCGGCTTTTCGACGTTCTCGATCGAGATCTCGTACTCAACCGGGCGACCCAAGATCTGCTCGGCGACCGCCGCCATCTCAAGGTGACCTTCGTGCAGCGGATTGAACGCGCCTGACATGATCGCGCCGGAATGATCGGCGGGGGAAGCCGGTTCGCCGGAACCGATGCAGGCGCGGATATCGCCTTGCAATAGTTCTCGCCACTTTGGTTGGGCGCGATAGACCGTTTCGTCGATCTGTTCCCCTGGCAGCAGGCTAATCCGGATCGTTTCGGTCAGGCCGGCCGCGGCGGCGATGCGATCGAGAATCAGCTCCGAAGTCAGCTTCTCTTCCTCGTCGCGCGTGCGAGCTTCTTTGGTCAGCACCAGGTTCGCCACCGTCGTCGCTTCCGGCGTTTGAATCGCCAGGTGAACGCGATGCGGGCCTTTCTTCGTTTGGTGCGATTTCAGACTGGCGGTGCATCCGACGCCCATCAGCGGCGGTTGTTCGCCGCTCACCGCTCCGGTCGCCGCCGCTTTTCGCCACAACTTGCGCGCCCGAAGAAACGCACTGACCGCCATCGCGCGGGCAGTCGCCTCGCTGCAGTATTGTTCCGGCGGTCGCTTGAGCAGATCGGCCAGAGCGACGCCGGAATAAGGAACGATCGCCTCGAGCAAGGTTTGCGACGCGCCGGGAACTTGCAGCAAGCTGCTGATCGCTTCGCTACCGCCGCCGGTGACTGCCATCACCAGTTGATTCGGGGCGAGATGTAACTGCCGGATGAGTTGGGTGGGCTGAACGTAGGGCACAACGCTGGCTGCCTGGGGAGCGAGATCAGTGAGCTCTCTGCTTTCTATGGTATGACGCGGGGCTAGCAATCGCCAACCCAGGTTCTACGGTTTGTCCCGTCATTTCCGCTCCTCGCTTTGATTCCAAACGATTCCTCTGTCGCTCCTTACTTCCGTTCGGCAAGGGGCGAAAGCGTCGCTAGTCGCATCAATCGCCCCTATCAAACGAGGTAGCGGCGTTCATCACGCTTGAGACGTCGTTCAGCACGCCGGGGACGGCGCTGCGAGACTAGGCGAAAGGCGATGACGTAAATCGCGCAAAACCGGGGCGTCATATCGGGAAAACTTGTTGACAGTTTGCCGGGGCAAGCCGTTTTTGGAGCGATCCCATCCCGGCGTCAAAACGGCCCGGGGAGAGTCCCTCGCGGCGGCGTCATGGTCGCAGAAAGAGGAAGGGGGAAGAATTCGAGGAAAAAATGGCGCTCTGGCTGCGACTCCCCCGGTAGTCGACCGCTAGCTCCGGCAAGTCCAGTTATTCTTGCAGAAATCTTTTGAGCAAACGCTGAATCTCGACGGGTTAAAACGGTTGTAACGGGAAAGCTGTCGCGATTGTAGCGATCGCACGTGATCGGTTTTCAGAACTGCCCGAATTCTGCCCCGGCAACTGCCGTCAAAATCTTGAAGCGAAATCCGTTGTTGTTAAAGTCATGGAGAACGTGCAACACGAAGCGCATCAAGTGAAATTTGCCTGGCTGTTTTGTAGAAGGCCTGCCCAACGTGAGAATTCGCCGCCCGCATCCTGACGAAGTCGATCAACTTCTGCTCAACGCGCAGTTGCGCGACGAGTTGGAGCCCTACTTCGACGAGTCAATCGCGTGCCTGGACAACGGACGCGTTCCGCTACAGGTAGAAAACGAATTCCTGACCGCCATCCTGGCCTGGGAACGTGCACCGATTTTGCCGCTCGGCGAGTGGTTCTCCCCTCCCCTGCAGCTCCCCAATCCTGAATCGCTCTCCGACGAAGAAGTTCATCGTCAGCTGTGGGACGCGATTCAAATGCTAGCAAGTAAGAGAATCTATCTCGACTTTACCGACCACCTCAGCGACCGGCAGCTGTACTGCATCGTCAAGCGAGACATTTTGACGTCGTACGAAAAGATGGTCGACTTGCCGTCGCATACGCTTTCATTCAACTGCGCACCGCCGGATGACAATCCGGACGTTTGGCTTCGCTACTATGCGAGCGAAGAAGAACGGCACGGCTGGGAAGAGGAGACGGGGCAGCCTCTCCCTCCGTTGCAGCCTTCGCCGTTTCCGCGAAAGCTGCCGAAGAGCTCCGCCTAAGCGGAACTACTTCTTCAGGACGCTCGTTTCCGGCGTTTTTGCAGCTCGCAGCGCCGGCTGGTCAGCCGCGTCGCCTTCCGACGCGGCGGTCGCCTTCGGTTCCGGCAGCGCCAGCATCTCAAAGCCGCCGGCGAAACTGCGATCTCCTTCGGCGAACTTCTCCGCCAGCGACGTTTCGAGCGTAAAGACGATCGAATAGCGACGTCCCGAATCGTCCGAGAAAAGGTAGTAGATCCATTCGATCGGCATGCTTTCGGCGACGCCGTGCGCGGTGACTCGCAGTCGACGCAGACCGTTCGAGGTGACCCCTTCCGAGGCGTCGGCGAACTCGCCGAAGTTCTTGCCGAGCGACTTCTGCACCTCTTGCTGGAACGCTTCCAGCGTCATTTGTTCGCCCGCCTTCAGGTTGCTGATGTGGGTCACGTTGCACTGGGCGATCAGGTCCCCCTGCTTCACCAGACGGAAGACCGACTGCTTGCCGGTTTCGCTCATCATCGTCCAGTCCCGTTCCAGCAGCAGACCGAAGCCTGCTTCTTTCGACTCGTAGCTGAGCAGCATCTTGCCGGAGTTCGGCGTCAGGTCGACCTTCGCCAGTTGCGCGTCCGAGAGAGCGGCGACCGGGGCTTCGACCGGTTGCGACAGCATTCGGATGACCGCTTTAACTTTGAAGCCAGGAGCGTTGTGGGCGATCGCGCGGTTTTCGTCGATCGCGGCGGCGACCCACTCGACGGTCTTATGTTCCAGGTTGAAGTTG
The DNA here is from genome assembly GCF_020966755.1 of Blastopirellula sediminis. Taxonomy (NCBI): domain Bacteria; kingdom Pseudomonadati; phylum Planctomycetota; class Planctomycetia; order Pirellulales; family Pirellulaceae; genus Blastopirellula; species Blastopirellula sediminis. Next base: position 266,457 of record NZ_JAJKFT010000010.1, on the reverse strand, counting down.
ATCTTGGCTTTCACCGAGAGATCGGTCGCGACCCCGCCGGCGGCGCCAGCGATCGTGCCGTTCAGTTCCATCTTGGCCTGGGTGTCGGTGATCTGGATCAACTTGGCCTTCATGTCATTTTGCGAAACGGCGTCGAGCAGGAAGAGCTCGGCCAGGCGGTCGTTTTCAAAGGTCCAGACGTCGCCAACTTTGACCTTGGTCTTCGGCAGGAAATGTCCCGCTAGCAAACTGCTGCATTGGACATTGATCAGATCGAGTTCGCCGCGGGTGAAATGCCCCTCCGGCAGGAACAACTTTTGGCGGCCCCCATCCAGCTCGGCGGCGACTAGCGTCTTCGAAGCAGGGAGCGTCGTCCGCTCATCCTGGCCGTTGAGCTTCATGTCGGCCCAGGCTTCGTCGTACTTGCGGATGGCCGCAATCGGAGCGCCCGAACCGAGGATTCGTTCGTCATATTGGAGGGTGCCGGTCAGCGCCATCGGAAATTCGCGAAGTTTGGTTCCGTCCGGATTGACGCGAACGGTCCCTTCCACCTCCATAACTACTTTCACGACACGGTTTTGGGTGGCGGGATCCACCTTCATTTCGACGCTTTGTTCGGCCGCTGCGGAAATTCCCGGCGCGAAAAAGGAAAGCGAAACGAATAGTGCGATTCGTGCATCGAAGTTCATGTAACGAAATCCCGGTGGGCGCGCTAGAAAGAAGTGATCCTTCGTTAGGATCGTCAAAATCGGGCGCCCAAATCCAACAGATTGGGCGGGATGTTGGGGTTGTTCCAATAGTTGACGAAAACGGGCTTGTGAGATAGCGAACGAACCGGAAGCCAAAAATTGACGTAAAGTTAATTCAGGCGACCGTTTAACGGTTCCTACCTCATCAGCTCTTTTCCCAGAATTCCCATATCCCAAACGCGAACTTGAAAAAAACTGCGAACATTTCCGCAACCTTTTCGCACTTATCTGCGTATAAACCAATGAACAATTCGCTGACGAATAGTCTTAAGGTTCACTAATAAAAACGAGGTGAAATTTTAGATCTTTTCGACTGCGACAAGCATTTTGACAGGAAAGAGGCCCCTGCTTTGCAGGTTTTCAGTCCCAGTGCTTGAGTGACGTGCGTCCGGGAAGGACGCTGCACCACCAAAGTCCGACGCGTGCGAGTAACTCGCAGGGATAGTCGCTGTTGGCAGCTCACCTAGTGAGGGACACCGTGAATACGAACTACAAATCCGACAGCTTGCGACGGTTTCGCGACCAACAGGTCCGATTCGCGCCGCGCGATAAGAAGGTGGATCAGGCCAACCGAGCCGAGCGCTTGTTGAGCGAAATCGACCCGAAGAAAACCTATCCCTACGAATATCTTTACTACCGCATCACCGATTTCCGCCCGGACGACAATCCGAAGGGAACGGTCGAAGGCGCCGAAACGCAGCACGACCTTCGTCTCTTCGTCGAAGACCTCTCCGACTCGGCCGACATTCCGGTCGAATTGGCCGGGGAAGAAGTGCTGACCGTCGAAGACTTGAGCCGCAAGTTCAACGTTTCGACCAAAACGATTTCTCGTTGGCGAGCCCAAGGCCTCGTCAGCCGCCGCTTCCTGTTTGAAGGACGCAAACGCGTCGGCTTCCTGAAGAGCAGCGTCGAACGCTTCGTCCGGACCAACTCCGAACGGATCGAACGGGGCCGGCAATTCAGTCAGCTGACCGAAGAGGAAAAAGACGAAATCATCGAACGTGCCCGACGTCTGGCTCGCGCCGGCGGCGGTCCTTCGGAAGTGGCTCGCCGCATCGCCTCCCGCATGGGTCGTAGCGTCGAGACGATTCGCTACACGCTGAAAAACTACGATGAAAAAAACGCCGAGACCGCGGTCTTCCCGCGCTCGACCGGTCCGCTCAGCGAAGACGCCAAGGAAGGGATCTTCCAGGCCTATCGCGACGGGACTTCGGTCGATCGTCTGGCCGAGCGTTATCATCGGACCAAGAACAGCGTCTATCGCGTCGTGAATGAAGTCCGTGCAACTCACATCGAAGAGCTGCCGCTCGACTTCATCTACAACGAGGTGTTCGACGATGCGAGTATGGAAGACGAGATCCTGGGCCCGCTTCCCGCGGCCGAAACGGCGACCCGTCGTACGCGACCGCCGTCCGGTTTGCCCTCGTATCTCGCTTCGCTGTACGAAGCTCCCTTGCTGACCCGCGAGCAGGAATACCACCTGTTCCGCAAGTTCAACTACCTGAAGTACAAAGCGGCGAAGTTGCGTGACGGCGTTGAGGCGAGCAAAGCCAAGGCGAGCGTCATGGACGAAATCGAACGCTTGTACGAAGCGGCGGTCGACGTGAAAAACCAGATCGTGCAGTCGAACCTGCGTCTGGTCGTATCGATCGCCAAGCGTCACTTGGGCGCCGCCGACGAGTTCTTTGAACTGGTCAGCGACGGCAATATGTCGCTCATCCGGGCGGTCGAAAAGTTCGACTACTCGCGTGGCAACAAGTTCAGCACGTACTGCAGCTGGGCGATCATGAAGAACTTCGCTCGGACGATTCCGGTCGAGTTCAAGCATCGCGATCGATTCCGCACCAGTTTGGACGAACTGTTCCAGGGTCGGGTCGACACCCGCAGCGATCAGTACGAGCAGGAAGCGATGCAGCAGCAGCGCGAACGCCAGATTCAGCGGATTTTGAATCGGCTCGACGAACGCGAGCAAAAGATCATCATCCGCCGCTACGGCCTGGACCACGATCACGAACCGCAAACGTTGAAAGAAGTGGGCGCCGAGTTGGGCGTCACCAAAGAGCGGATTCGCCAGATCGAAGCCCGAGCGCTCAACAAGCTGCGAGTCGCCGCCCAGGAAGCGAAGCTCGACATTCCCGAAGTGAACTAACGCTCTAGGCGTCGTTCGCTTCTCCGAAAATGCGAAAAGCCAGAGACTAAGGTCTCTGGCTTTTTTGTTTCTTGTCATGGCGCCTGCTTGTTGCCGGGCTATCTCCGCTTGGGCGCTGGGAACGATTCGACGTCAAACTCGAACTTGTTAAGCCCTTCGATCACCTCAGCACGCAGCGGCGTCGTTTCGGGCCGTTGGAACTGGCGATGCAGCTTCCAATTCGCTTTGGGCGCCGGCGTCGTTTCGAGGCCTGGTACCGGCGGAGTTCCGTCCGGCGGCAAGAGCGTCACGATGTAGTGGCCGATCGCCACGTCATCGACATGGACGATTCCGGCAGCGTCGATCGTGCCGCCGTACGCTTCCCCATTTTCTGGATTGGAGAGGTCAATCTGCGCTCCATCGAGCGGAGTTTCCCCCGACTTAACGACGACCTGAACGTCGCCGCGGGTCATGCCCGATCGTGGCGTATGGCCGCAGCCAATGGCGCCGCAAATCAGCAGCGCGACGACTCCTCCCTTTTGCATCGCCGAGAGGAAATGGCGATTGGAAAACGAGTTCATTGGAAAACATCCCAGGAAACGTGAACGGCGAGTCAGTAGGAGCAGCCGATGTTCGTAGCTCCCGTTTAGAGTTCGCCGAGGGTGTTTCCGTCGTTACGAGCGCAGAGGTTGAGCAGGACGTTGATGTCGGCCGTTTCCGGCAGGAAGCGAACTGAACCGTCCGACAAAGCCCCGTTCACGCCGCCCGGATGGAACGAGTTCAGGATGTAGTTCACCTCGAAAATCGAGCTCGCCGAGGTCGGAGCGCCGGAAAGCCATGCGCTGTTGATCGGATGGCGGAACGTCGTCAGACCGCCGGTATATCCGCTGCTGTAGGTGATGTCGGAAACCTTCGTGCTCTCATTCCAAACGGTCGAACCGGTCGACGTGGCGACGGTATTGGTGACCAGGCCAAACCAGCCGCCGAGCGGATTGGAGGTGTATTCCTTGCCGTTTACCTGACCGGAATGCTCGCCGATCATCATCGTGTTGGTCGTCCCGTCGACCAGTTTCGCCATATTGATGGGGCGAAACGCGATCAGGACGCCGTTTTCGCAGTAGGTTCCTCCTTGAACCGCATTGGAGGCGGTGCAATCGCTGGTTTGTCCGCCCGCCGTCGAGTTGGGGACGGCGCCTGAAATGCCAACGTAGTCGTGCAGTTGCGTTCCGCCGGAGTAAGTGAGCAGCGTTTCGGAGGTGCGGTTATCAAACGGGCTCGAGGGGCAGTCGTAGCCGGGAACCGTCAGACCGACGAGGATCGATTGCAGGCCCGAATGGCCCCAAAAGCTGGCGTTGAAGCTGATTTGGTCGTAGCCGGCCGACTGTTCGAGGTAAGGAAGAAGGCGAACTTTCCAGCTGGCCCCTTTCTGCCCGAGCGTGTTGCCGATCGGGAAGGTGCCGTAGGTGGCGTGATAGTTGTGCATCGCCAACCCCAGTTGTTTCAGGTTATTGGTGCACTGGCTCCGCCGGGCCGCTTCGCGCGCTTGCTGTACTGCGGGAAGCAGCAGCGCGATCAAAACGCCAATGATTGCGATGACGACCAGCAATTCCACCAGCGTGAAACCGTAGTTCCGAGTAAGGCCTCGATGGCTCATGTCGACCTACCTAATCGTGAAAGAGGGGAGGGATAGCCAGGCGTGATCGGTCCCGCGCGAACAGACGCCGTCCCGGCGGCAATGAATGAAAAGACCGAAGCTGGGAATTAGCAAAAAAGAGGCCACTCGGAGGGGGCTGAATCCGTTTAAGGCTGGGCTCACCGCCGAAAAGCATTGGGCGGCAACCATTTGACCGCGACAAGAATTTCCACTTTTTATAAAATCCTACGGCCGCGGACCGTGGTTTTTCCGATGATGTCGCGAGATATGCCCGAAGTTTGGCCATCTGTGCCAAGAAGCTGGGCGACCAAGATCGCGGCGCAGCGGGCCGAAATGGTCGCGAAGACGTCGGTCGATTGACGGAGGACGATGCTAGCGCCGAATTCTGACTCGAATTTGCGAATCGGGGCGGCGCGATGAACCTCTCGTGGAGAGAAGAAGTCTGGTAGAAAGTGGGGCGAAAACAGGCGATTTTCGCGGCTTTTTGGCAAGCCAGGAAGACTCTGGCAGGCTACCGAAAACTTCCTCGCGAATTTTTGTCGGCCAGCGGCCGAAGGCGACTTGCGGGGTCGGACCAACTCGGTATATTAGTCTGTTTTCGATTATAGCCCGACTAACGGGCTGGCGTAGCTCAATTGGCAGAGCAGCTGATTTGTAATCAGCAGGTTGTGGGTTCGACTCCCACCGCTAGCTTCCGCGAAGCGGCTTTTCGTACTCATGCGGATCCGCGTCAGCCTTCGGGCGGGCGATCGCAGCACCAAAAAAATGCGGCGATAAGGGCGTGGGTTGCAGTGAATAAGTGCGGGGGGTTTCCCGAGCGGTCAAAGGGGACAGACTGTAAATCTGTTGGCTATGCCTTCACAGGTTCGAATCCTGTACCCCCCACTTATAAAAAAATGACGCAAGCCGGCTTATGCCCGCTGGCGGAACAAGACCAAAAAAGATGAGAATGGCGAAGATCACAACCGCGCGTCGGCGGTGATAGTCGCAAGGTGAACCGCGGGTGTAGCTCAATGGTAGAGCAACAGCCTTCCAAGCTGAAGACGAGGGTTCGATTCCCTTCACCCGCTTGGGCGGCGCCAAGCCGCAGCCCGAATTGGACTTGTTGTCCGTTTCGGAAAATCTGTGGCGGTCATGCGCACACCGCGTATGTCGCTGCTGTAGCTCAGTGGTAGAGCACTTCCTTGGTAAGGAAGAGGTCATGGGTTCAAGTCCCATCAGCAGCTCTTCGCTAGTTGTTTATTTCCGCTTGCTCCAAGTTTGCACTGATTCAGTGGGGATTACGAAAGACTAAGAACATGGCCAAGGACGTATTTGAAAGAACTAAGCCGCACGTCAACGTCGGCACTATCGGCCACATTGACCATGGCAAAACGACCACGACCGGCGCCATTCTCGCCGTTCAGGCGGCCAAAGGTTTGGCGAAGCACAAGGCTTACTCGGACATCGCCAAGGGCGGTACCGTCCGTGACGCGACCAAGACCGTGACCATCGCGGTCGCCCACGTCGAATACGAAACCCCGACCCGTCACTACGCCCACATCGACTGCCCGGGTCACGCCGACTTTGTGAAGAACATGATCACCGGCGCCGCCCAGATGGACGGTGCGATCCTGGTCGTGTCGGCTGCCGACGGCCCGATGCCGCAGACGAAGGAGCACGTTCTGCTGGCTCGTCAGGTCGGCGTGCCGTACATCGTGGTCTTCCTGAACAAGTGCGACCTGGTCGACGATGAAGAACTGCTGGACCTCGTCGAACTGGAAGTTCGCGAACTGCTCAGCAAGTACGAATTCCCTGGCGACGATTGCCCGGTCATTCGCGGCGCCTCGCTGCCGGCCTACAACAACCCGGCTGATCCGGCCGCCAGCAAGTGCATCAGCGACCTGATGGACGCCCTGGACTCGTACATTCCGGAACCGACCCGCGAAGCCGACAAGCCGTTCCTGATGGCGATCGAAGACGTCTTCTCGATCGAAGGTCGCGGTACCGTCGCCACTGGTCGTATCGAACGCGGCGTTGTGAAGGTTGGTGAAGAAGTTCTGATCATCGGTCTGAACGACGCCCCGACCAAGACCACGGTCACGGGTATCGAAATGTTCAACAAGATCCTCCAAGAGGGTCATGCGGGCGACAATGTCGGCTGCTTGCTCCGCGGCGTCAAGCGTGAAGACATTTCGCGCGGCCAGGTGCTCGCCAAGCCGGGTTCGATCACCCCGCACACCAAGTTTGAAGCGGAAATCTACTGCTTGTCGAAGGAAGAAGGCGGTCGTCACACCCCGTTCTTCTCCGGCTATCGCCCGCAGTTCTACTTCCGTACGACCGACGTGACCGGCACCGCCAACCTGGTCGGCGCCGAAATGTGCATGCCGGGCGACAACGTCCGCATCGAAGTCGAGCTGCACAAGCCGATCGCGATGGACGACGGCGTTCGCTTCGCGATTCGCGAAGGCGGCCGCACCGTTGGTTCGGGCGTCGTTACGAAGATTCTCGCCTAAGCGAGACTGAGGTAAATTTTGCGGCGCCCGGCCCGAAAAAATGGGTCGGGCGTCCGCAGTTTTAGGGGCGTAGCTCAATTGGCAGAGCGCTGGTCTCCAAAACCAGAGGTTGAGAGTTCGATTCCCTCCGCCCCTGCTTTCGTCGGTTGATCTCCGGCCTTTTTTGGCTTTGATCGATTCGTCGTTCCGTCAAACCAAGTCATCGTCCATGGCGCAGCCAGCGACGTTTTAGGAAGAAAGTCACGCAGCGATGGCAAAAGAAAAGGCCGCCGCTTCCGCCGGAAACTTCGTCCAAGAGCTGGCTCAGACCGGACGTTACAAGCGTTCGCAAGGTCGGACCGCTCGGCAAGCGACGATGCTCGCTTTGTGGGCGCTGGTCGGCGTAGCGGGATGGCAACTGTACGACGTGTTGCGTAACCAGGGGCAAGAACGCTGGCTGCAAGTCGGCTTGCCTGCCTTGGTGGTGATCGCGGGATTTTGGATCGCTTATCGCGTTATCAACTGGCCGGTGTTCGCCGACTTTTTGATCGCGGTCGAAGCGGAAATGAACAAAGTGACTTGGCCTTCGCGGGCTGAGTTAATTCGGGCCAGCGCCGTGGTGATCCTGTTTGTGTTCGCCCTGGCGGCCGTACTGTTTGCGTACGACGTGTTTTGGCAGTACGTGCTGAAGCACTGGATCGCGTTTCTGCGTTACGCGTTTAACTAGTAAGGCGTTTGGCCAAGGGATCGAGCTGTGGAAAACGAGTCGAAAAACGAACACGAACTGCCCGTTGAGGACGTAACCGCCGAAGGCGCTGCGCCGGAAGCGGCTGAGTCGTCCGACGCGCCCCAGCCCGAAGCCGCCGAAGTGGAATCGCCGGTGGAAGTCGCGGCAGACTCGGAAGAGCCCGCCGCTGAAGAAGCCCCGGCGGAAGAGCCGAAACCGGCTCGTCCGAAAAAGGAACGCAATCGCGGTCCGCTCGAGTTGATTGAAGAGGAGGAGGAAGCTCCTGCTGAAGTCGGCGAGATGGACTGGTACATCCTGAAGGTGCAGAGCAATCGCGAAAAGTCGATCTGCGCGAACCTTTGGCGGCGTGTGAAGATGGCGGGCCTCGAGCCGTATTTTGATCAGATCATGGTCCCGACTGAGGACATCGTCGAATTCAAAAACGGCAAAAAGAAAATCACCAAGCGCAAGCTGTACCCTGGGTACATCGTCGTCCACATGGCGATCAACGATGACACCTGGTTCCTGGTACGCGAAACGGGCGGAATCGGCGACTTCACGGGAGCCGCGGGACGTCCGACTCCGATGCTGGCGCACGAAGTTGAGCGGATCACCAAAAAGGCGGAAAGCGAAGAGGCGGGCGAAGAGCCGGTCAAAACCAACATTCGCTTCAAGCTGGGGGATCACGTTCGCATCACCGAAGGAACCTTCGAGAACTTCGAAGGGGATGTCGAAGGAATCGACGAAACGAATGGCCGCGTGACGGTCATGATCAACATCTTCGGTCGGACGACTCCGGTCGAGATGGAACACTGGCAAATGGAGCCGGTGTAACCCATCGCGAGTCGTCGGCCTGTCGATTCCTACAGCCTCTCGCGTCGCTCTCCTGGCGACTGCCGGACTGTCGTTTTCGACCCACCGAACACCCAAGTAATTCAGTAATCCACGGCGAACCGTGCGTTCGCCGCCGAGGAAAAGAGACATGGCGAAGGAACTGGTTGGAAAAGCGAAATTTCAAGTGCCCGGCGGCAAGGCTACCCCGGCGCCTCCGGTAGGTACGTCGCTCGGTAAGTTCGGCGTCAACCTCGGTCAATTCGTTACGCAGTTCAACGACAAGACCAAGGAATTCAACGGCATGCCGATTCCGGTCGTCGTGAGCGTCTACAACGACCGCTCGTTTGAATTCGTTTGCAAGAGCCCGCCGGCCGCCGCGCTGCTGAAGCAAGCTGCCGGGATCGCCAGCGGCGCCGGTCGTCCCCATGTCGACAAGGTCGGCAAGGTTTCGATGGCCCAGGTCGACGAAATCTGCAAGCAGAAGATGGACGACCTGAACGCCAGCGACCTGGAACATGCTCGCCGCATGATCGCCGGTACCGCTCGCAGCATGGGCATCGAAATCACCGAATAAGCGTTCGCGGCCAACCCGCCCAGCGCTGCAACTGATACGCAACACACCGCACAGATACTTAAAGAGTCCGACGATGGTAAAGCACTCGAAGCGTTATCGCGCCCTTGCCGCCAAGGCCACGGAAGAAGTCATGCCGCTCGACAAGGCGGTCGCGCTGTTGAAGACCTTCAACACCACCAAATTCGATCAGACCGTCGACTGCGCCATGCGTCTGGGTATTGACCCGAAGCAGGCCGACCAACTGGTCCGCGGCGCCATCGTGCTGCCGCACGGCATCGGTAAAGAGCTGCGAGTCGTCGTGTTCGCCAAGGGCGACAATGTTCGTCTGGCGGAAGAAGCCGGCGCCGACGCGGTCGGTTCGGACGACCTGGCCAAGCGAATCAAAGAAGGCTGGCTTGATTTCGACGCGTGCATCGCGACCCCGGACATGATGGGTCTGGTCGGTCCGCTCGGTCGCGTCCTCGGCCCGCGTGGTTTGATGCCGTCGCCGCGTGCCGGCACGGTCACCCCGGACGTCGCTCGCGTCGTCAAAGAATACAAAGCGGGTAAGGTTGAGTTCCGCAACGACGCCACTGGCATCGTGCACGCGGTGGTCGGCAAGATTAGTTTCGACGAAGCGAAGCTGGTCGACAACATCCGCGCGTTCACCAATCAGATCCTGAGCATGAAGCCCGCCAGCGCGAAGGGCATTTACGTGAAGAGCGTCGCGATCGCCGCCACCATGAGTCCTGGCGTCCGCGTCGCGCTGTAAGCCGGTTCACTTCGTCGTCCGCCGCGCGGTGGACCTCACTTAAAGCAGAACAGTTATGAGCAAATTCGTAAAAGAGTTGGTGACGAAAGAGATTTCGAGCCGTCTGGACGGCGTGTCGGATCTCTTGGTGGTTGATGTCGCCGGTCTCGACGCCAATTCGACCGTCGAAGTCCGTCGCGCCTTCCGCAAACGGAACATTAGCCTGTTGGTCGTGAAGAAGACCTTGGCCCGTCGCGCTTGCGAAGGGACCTCGCTCGGTCCGGCTTTCAGCGACATTGAAGGCAGTGCGGCGATCGTGTGGGGCGGCGAAGACATCGTCGACCTGGCGAAAGAGATCGTCAAACTGCACGAAGACAAGAAAATGCCGAAATTCACGGCCAAAGGTGGCGTGATGGACGGCGAGGCTTTGACTGCCGACAAGGTGGTTGAAGTGAGCAAATGGCCGAACCGTGCCGAGCAGCTTGCTTTGCTGGTTGGTCAGATCCTTGGTCCGGGACGCACCCTGGCCGCTCAGATCAAAGGCCCGGGCGCCAAGCTCGCCAGTCAGATCAAAAAGCTGGGAGAAGAAGAAGGGGCCTAGTACCCGTCTCTCGCCCAACTGTCCGCACACGGCTGTTACGCCAAACCCGTTACGAAATAAGCAATATAGATTTTTTGCCCGTCCGCAGGTCGGGCGCAAGTTGAGAAAGGATCGACACGAAGATGTCCGAAGAAACCGCCACGATCGAAATCTCGGAAGAACTGAAGACCCTGGGCGACAAGATCGCCACCCTGACCCTGAAGCAAGCGGTCGAACTGGGCAACTACCTCAAAGACGCTCACGGCATCGAAGCTGCCGCTGGCGGCGGCATGATGATGATGCCCGGTCCGGCTGCGGCTGCTGAAGAAGTCGCCGAAAAGACCGAATTCGACGTCATCATGACCAGCTTCGGCGGCAACAAGATTGCGGTGATCAAGGCCATCCGTGGCATCACCGGCTTGGGCCTGAAGGAAGCCAAGGACCTGGTCGAAGGCGTTCCGAGCAAGGTCAAAGAAGGCGTCTCGAAGGAAGATGCCGAAAAGGTCAAGGCCGAACTGGTCGATTCCGGCGCCGAATGCGAAATCAAGTAGTCGATTTACGACTCTTGAATTCGATTTGACGGAATCCCTGTATTCACTTCGACGTCGCCTCCCGTATACTAGGAGGCGACGTCGCGAGGTGTGGTCTTGAATTTAACCGGTTTCTCTACTTTTCTCCTGCGCATGGACGATTCCCAGGGAGTGGTGCGCGCAGTGAACGGCAGGGAGGGGGCTGCGTCCCGTATATGGGTGGCTTCCCTTAAACGGGCGGTGTCCCGTCCATCGGCTAATTCTTGTCCACGCGTGCGTCTTTCACTCCCCCTTTGCTCGCTCGCACGTCTGGCGCCGGGAATTCTTTCCTGCGCGTCGCACTGCTAGCAGCGCAGTCGTTCGATCTCCGAACTTGCCCAGGAGTAGCATCGTCCAATGGCTACATCGTACAAGCGACGTCTCGAAACCAAGGAAGTTCGTCGTTTCGGTAGTGGGTCGATTTACATGTCGCCCCCCGATCTCACGACGATTCAAACGCACAGCTATACCAAGTTTCTCCAAGAGGAAGTCGATCCCGATTCGAGAGACCCCGAAATTGGTATCGAAAGCGTGCTGCGCGAGATCTTCCCGATCCAAAGTTATGACGGCACGGTCCAGCTCGACTATGTCCGTTATGAATTGGGGAAGCCGCGATATACGCCGCAGGAATGCAAGCAGCTCCGTCTGACTTACGGCCTGCCGTTCCGCATTTGGCTCCGCCTGAACAAGGAAGAGCCGATTGAGGAAGAAGTCTACCTGGGCGACATGCCGGTCATGCTGGGCGGCGGCGAGTTCATCATCAACGGCGCCGAACGCGTCGTGGTGAGCCAGCTGCACCGCAGCCCCGGCGTCGACTTCGTCGAAGAGGCCGAAACGACCTCGGATCGCCGACTCCCGAGTTGCCGCATCATTCCGGAACGCGGAAGCTGGATCGAGATCAACATCACGAAGAAGGATTCGTTCACGGTCCGCATCGACCAGAGCGGTAAGTTCGCCGCGACGACCCTGCTGCGTGCGATGGATCCGACGCTGAGCGAAGACGCCGCGCTGATTCGCGCCTTCTACGACACGACCACCGTCCAGGTGAAGGATGGTCGCAGCATCACGAAGATCGAAGGCAAAATCGCCGTCGACGACGTCGTCTACCCGATCGATAGCGATCGCGGCGGCGAAATCATCGTCGAAGCGGGGCAGAAGATCAGCCGGAACACGGCCGAATTGATCTGCTCGGTCGGTCTGACCGATCCGATCGAAGTGATGGATCCGCCGAAGAGCCCGATCATCTTCAACACGCTGGCTGAAGATAACACCTCGAGCCACGAAGAAGCGTTGCTCCGCATTTACCAGCGTCTGCGTCCGGGCAACCCGCCGCAGCTGGAAAAGGCGAAGACCCTGTTCGACGAGAAGTTCTACGACGACAACCGCTACCGCTTGGGTCGCGTCGGTCGTTTCCGTATGAACCGCAAGCTCGGCATCGAAGTCAACGAAGGGGAACAAACCCTGCGTCCGAGCGACTTGATCAACTCGATCAAGTACGTGATGTCGATTCTCGATGGGGACGGCACCGCTCGCAAAGACGATATCGACCACCTTGGTAACCGTCGTCTCCGCACGATCGACGAACTGGCTTGCGATGAACTGCGCAAGGGCTTCCTGAAGCTCCGCCGTACGGTTCAAGAACGCATGAGCCTGAAGGACGCGGAGGACATGACTCCCCGCAACCTGATCAACCCGAAGTCGATTTCGGCGGCGATTGAATACTTCTTCGGCCGCGGCGAACTGTCGCAGGTCGTCGACCAGACAAACCCGCTCTCGATGCTGACGCACGAACGTCGTCTGTCGGCTCTCGGCCCGGGCGGTTTGAATCGTAAGCGTGCCGGCTTCGAAGTCCGCGACGTTCACATTTCGCACTACGGTCGCATCTGCCCGATCGAAACGCCGGAAGGTACGAACATCGGTTTGATTTCGAGCCTGGCGATTTACTCGGCGGTCGACGAATACGGCTTCCTGATTACGCCGTACCGCTCGATCAGCAACGGCAAGATCAGCGACGAAGTCGTCTGGCTGCGTGCCGATGAGGAGTCGGACGCGTTCGTGGCTCCGGCCGATACGCCGACCGACGCCTCGGGAACGCTGTTGGGCGATTTGATTATCGCTCGTTACCGCTCCGACTTCGAATTGGTCGATCCGAAGACGGTTCAATACATCGACGTGGCGCCGTGCCAGATGGTGGGCGTTTCGGCGAGCTTGATCCCGTTCCTGGAACATGACGACGCGAACCGCGCACTCATGGGATCCAACATGCAGCGGCAAGCCGTGCCGCTGTTGATCGCCGAACCGCCGATCGTCGGTACCGGTCTGGAAACGGAAGTCGCTCGCAACTCGAGCATGATGATCCGAGCCAAGCGTGCCGGCGTGATCGAATACGTCGACGCCGAACGGATCGCCGTGAAGACGACCGAAGGCCGCACCGACAACTACGTCCTGCGTAAGTTCGTCGGCCTCAACGAACGTACCTGCTTGAACCAAAACCCGATCGTGAAGATGGGCCAACAGGTGGAAGTCGGTACCGTGTTGGCGGACGGCGCCGCGACTCACAACGGTCAGTTGGCCTTGGGTCGCAACGTGCTCGTCGGCTTCATGTCGTTCGACGGTTACAACTACGAAGACGCGATCATCCTCAGCGAAGAGCTGGTGAAGCAGGACGTCTACACGTCGCTGCACATCGAAGAGTTCGACGTTGAAATTCGCGAAACCAAACTCGGCCGCGAAGACTTCACTCGCGACATCCCCAACGTCAGCGAAAAGATGCTTCGCAACTTGGACGAAGGGGGCGTGGTTCAGGTCGGCACCTACGTTAAACCGGGCGACATCCTGGTTGGTAAGGTTTCGCCGAAGTCGAAGACCGAACTGACGCCGGAAGAAAAGCTGCTGCACGCGATTTTCGGTCGTGCGGGCGAAGACGTGAAGAACGACTCGCTGGAAGTTCCCTCCGGTATCGAAGGGATCGTCATCCACACCGAGAAGTTCGCTCGCCGCATGAGCCTGTCGGACGACGAACGAAAGGCCTTTGAGAAGCGCCTGAAGGAAGTCGAAACCGAAGGTAACGCCAAGATCGCGGAAGCTTTTTCGGCGATGATCGGCGAGTTCGAGAAGATTCTCGGCAAGGCGTTGACCGACGACGACGGCACGCCGCTGACGCAGGATCAGGATCCGAAGTTCATCGCGGAACAAGCTCAGCAGTTCCGCCTGAAGAAGATCCTCGAGCATCTCCGCAGCGAAGACCGCATCCAGCACGTTCGTGAAGCTTACGCGACCGGCTGGCCGATGGTCGAAGCGGCTCTCGACGTTCGCGATCGTCAGCTCAACAGCATGAAGCGCGGCGACGAACTCCGCAGCGGCGTGTTGCAGATGGTCAAGGTCTACATCGCCACCAAGCGTTGCATTTCGGTCGGCGACAAGATGGCCGGGCGTCACGGTAACAAGGGTGTGATCGCGAAGATCCTGCCGGTCGAAGACATGCCGTTTTTGCCGGACGGAACTCCGATTCAGATCATGCTCAACCCGCTGGGCGTGCCTAGCCGTATGAACGTCGGTCAGATTCTCGAGACGCACCTGGGATGGGCGGGCGCCAAGCTCGGCTTCCAATCGATCACTCCGGTGTTCGACGGCGCCTCGGAAGAAGACATCAACAACTGCTTGGAAGAAGCGGGGCTTCCGCGGCACGGCAAGATCCGTCTGAAAGACGGCCGTACCGGGGAACTGATGCACCAAGAGACCACGGTCGGCTACATCTACATGTTGAAGCTGCACCACTTGGTCGACGACAAGGTGCATGCCCGCAGCACGGGTCCTTACTCGCTCATTACCCAGCAACCGCTGGGCGGCAAGGCTCGCTTCGGCGGTCAGCGTTTCGGGGAAATGGAAGTGTGGGCGCTCGAAGCTTACGGCGCCGCTTACATTCTCCAGGAACTGCTCACCGTGAAGAGCGACGACGTCGAAGGGCGAACGAAGATTTACGAAGCGATGGTCAAGGGAGAAAACACGCTGGAAGCGGGCACCCCCGCCAGCTTCGACGTGTTGACCAACGAAATTCGTGGTCTCGGTTTGAACATGCAGCTCGAAAAGCGTCGCATGTAATGAAGTCCGGTCGTAGGCCGCTGCGAGTATCTGCAGCGGCCTCCCCCCTGAATTATCCAGCGCCGCTTGCGGCGAACACATCAAGGAGCACAGGCACATGAGCATTCTCGAAGGCTCGTATGACCGGATTAACGACTACACTGCCGTAAAGATCAGCCTGGCGCGGCCGCACGACATCCGCAGCTGGTCGTTCGGCGAAGTGAAGAAGCCGGAAACGATCAACTACCGCACCTACCGTCCCGAAAAGGACGGCTTGTTCTGCGAGCGCATCTTTGGTCCGGAAAAGGACTGGGAGTGCTCGTGCGGCAAGTACCGCGGCATGAAGTACAAAGGGATGATCTGCGATCGCTGCGGCGTGAAAATCACGCACAGCCGCGTTCGCCGCAAGCGCATGGGCCATATCGAACTGGCCGCGCCGATCGTCCACATCTGGTTCTTCAAGGCGATGCCGAGCCGACTGGGCAACCTGTTGGCGATGAAGACCTCGAGCCTGGAAAAGGTGATCTACTTCCAGGATTACGTCGTCATCGATCCGGGCACCACCGAACTGGCGAAGTTCCAGACGCTGACAGAAGAAGAATACCGTCAAGCTCGCGAGCAGTACGGCGAAGGTTCGTTCGACGCCGACATGGGCGCCGAAGCGATCCGCAAGCTGCTCGCTTCGCTCGACTTGGTCCAGCTGTCGATCGATCTCCGCAAGGAAATGCAGGAGACCGGTTCGAAGCAAAAGAAGAAGGACCTGACCAACCGGTTGAAGATCGTCGAATCGATCCGCGACAGCGACAACAAGCCGGAGTGGATGGTTCTGGACGTGATCCCGGTCATTCCGCCGGACCTGCGTCCGCTCGTTCTGCTCGACTCGGGCAACTTCGCGACGAGCGACTTGAACGACCTCTATCGCCGCATCATCAACCGCAACAACCGTCTGCGGAAGCTGGTCGACCTGAACGCGCCGGAAGTCATCATTCGCAACGAAAAGCGGATGTTGCAACAGTCGGTCGACGCTCTGTTCGACAACAACCGTTGCAAGCGTCCGGTTCTCGGCAGCAGCAATCGCCCGCTGAAGTCGCTGACCGACATGATCAAGGGTAAGCAGGGTCGTTTCCGCGAAAACCTGCTCGGTAAGCGCGTCGACTACTCGGCTCGTAGCGTGATCGTGGTCGGTCCGCGCATGAAGCTGCACCAATGCGGCCTGCCGAAGAAGATCGCCCTGGAACTGTACCAACCGTTCATCATCCGCAAGTTGAAAGTGCTCGGTCACGCCGACACGATCAAGAGCGCCAAGAAGATGCTCGAGCGGAAGGACGAAGAAGTCTGGGACATCTTGGAATCGGTGATCCAGAATCACCCGGTCATGCTCAACCGCGCTCCGACGCTCCACCGCATGGGTATCCAGGCGTTCGAGCCGACGCTGGTCGAAGGTAACGCGATTCACCTGCATCCGCTGGTGTGCAAAGGCTTCAACGCCGACTTCGACGGCGACCAGATGGCGGTCCACTTGCCGCTCTCGATCGAAGCTCAGGTCGAAGCCCACACGCTGATGTTGTCGACCAACAACATTTTCGCGCCGTCGAACGGCAAGCCGATCATGAGCCCGTCGCAAGACGTGGTTATGGGTTGCAACTTCATCACGATTTCGCTCCCCAATCGTCCCGGCGAAGGGATGGCGTTCTCGTCGACCGACGAAGCCGATTACGCTTTCAGCCAAGGCATTATTGATCTGCACGCCAAGATCAAGGTCCGCCTGCCGAAAGGTCAAAAGCTGAAGTCGGAAGAAGACGACGCCAAGCAAGGGAGCCTGGTCGAAACGACCTACGGTCGCATCCTGTTCAACTCGATGCTGCCGAAGGGGATGGACTTCTACAACCACTCGCTCGGTTCGGGCGAACTGTCGAAGGTCATTTCGGACTGCTACCAGCGTCTCGGCCGTCGCGCCACGATCGAACTGCTCGACGATATGAACCAACTCGGTTTCCGCGAATCGACCCGCAGCGGTCTGTCGTTCGCCACCGACGACCTGGTGACGCCGGACACGAAGCCGAAAATTATCGCCGAAGCCGATAAGAAGGCGCTCAAGTTCAAGAAGCAGTACGATCGCGGCATCATCACCGACAAAGAGCGGAAGAATCAGGTGCTCGACGCGTGGACTCACGCTCGGGAACAGATTACCGCCGAGATGATGGAAGCGATGAAGAACGACGATCGCGGCGGTCACGGCTACATCAACCCGGTGTACCTGATGGCCGACTCCGGCGCCCGCGGTGGTACCGAACAGATTCGTCAGCTTTCCGGTATGCGTGGTTTGATGGCCAAGCCGTCAGGCGAAATCATCGAAACCCCGATTAAGTCGAACTTCCGCGAAGGTTTGACGGTGCTCGAGTACTTCTCGTCGACGCACGGCGCCCGTAAGGGTCTGGCCGATACCGCGCTCAAGACGGCGGACTCGGGTTACCTGACTCGTAAGCTTGCGGACGTCGCCCAGAACGTGGTCATCACGATGGACGACTGCGGTACGACCCAAGGTATTACCAAGGGGGTCATTTACCGCGGCGAAAAGGTGGAAGTCGCCTTGGCCGATGCGATCAAGGGTCGCGTCAGCCGCCAGAGCATCGTTCACCCGATTACCGACGAAGTGATCGTTCGCGAAAACGAAATGATCACGCTCGAAACGGCTCGTCGCATCGAAAAGCTCGGCCTGGAAAAGATTCAGGTTCGCAGCCCGATGACCTGCGACGCCTTCCTCGGCACCTGCAAAGCTTGCTACGGCATGGACATGTCGTCGGGCTCGATGGTCGAAGAAGGGATGGCGGTCGGCATCATCGCCGCCCAGTCCATCGGCGAACCGGGCACGCAGCTCACGATGCGTACGTTCCACATCGGTGGTGTGGCGGTTACCGACACCGAAGAGCACGAAAAGCGCTCGACCCGCGGCGGTATCGTCAAGTTCACCCGCTTGCGTCTGGCGAAGAACGACGAAGGCAAGAACGTCGTGCTGACCCGCAACGGCGAAATCGCGATCGTCGACGCCAAGGGACGTGAAATCGAGAACTACTCGGTTCCGACCGGCGCCATCCTCGAAGTCGATGAAAACGAGGAAGTCGCCACCGGCGCCGTCCTTTGCACCTGGAACCCGCACGCGATTCCGATTCTGTCGGAAGTGAGCGGTAAGGTCCGGTACGAAGACATCGTCGAAGGCGAAACGATGCGTCTGGAACGCGATACCAGCGGCACCACGCGTCGTACGATCACCGAACACAAGGGTGATCTCCATCCGCAGCTGGTTGTGGAAGACGAAGACGGCAAGCCGCTCGACGTTTACTACATGCCGGAAAAGGCGAACATCGAAGTCGAAGAAGGCCGCATCATTACGGCCGGTACCGTGATCGCCAATACGCCGCGCGAATCGGGCGGTATTAAGGACATCACCGGCGGTCTGCCGCGAGTCACCGAAATTTTCGAAGCTCGCAAGCCGAAAGACCCGGCGGTTATGGCCGAAATCGACGGTACCGTCGAAATCCTCGGCGAAAAGAAACGCGGCAAGCGTACGATCATCGTCCGCAACGAAGCTGGCGTCGAACGCGAACACCTGGTTCCGCACGGTAAACGCTTCCTGGTCCACTCGGGCGATATCGTCCGGGCCGGTCAGTCGCTGATCGACGGTCCGCTGGTTCCGCACGACATCCTGCGAATCTCGGGCGAAGAAGCGGTGCAGCAGTACCTGCTTCACGAGATCCAAGGCGTGTACCGCAGCCAACGCGTGGAAATCAACGACAAGCATATCGAAATCATCGTCGCTCGCATGCTGCGAAAGGTGATGGTCGATAAGCCGGGCGATACCACGTTGTTGCCGGGTCTGGTCATGGACAAGATCGAGTTCCGCCTGGCGAACGAACACTTGTCGAAGTGCCTGAAGGTTAGCGATCCTGGCGACAGCCAGCAGTTCAGCGAAGGGATGATCGTTCCGAAGGACGCGCTGGAACAAGAGAACGCCCAGATCGAAGCCCTCGGCGGCAAGCCGGCCAAGGGATCGAAGCCGAAACCGGCGACTGCTTCGACGCAGCTGCTCGGCATCACCAAGGCGGCCGTTCAAAGCTCCAGCTTCATTTCGGCGGCGAGCTTCCAGGAAACGACGAAGGTGCTGACCGAAGCCGCTCTGGCGGGCAAGGTCGACCACCTGGTTGGTCTGAAGGAAAACGTGATCCTGGGTCACTTGATCCCGGCCGGTACCGGTTTCCGCAGCTTCCAGGAAGCGGAAGTTCGCATCAATCCGGAAGCGTTGGCCGAAATGGCTCAGAACTTCCGTCGCGAACAGACCCGCGAAGAGAGCTTCCCGCTGCTCATGGACGAAGGAAGCGGCGGCGCTCCGTCGGCTCTGGAAAACCTGCTGGGTGGCGGTCAAATGCCGTCTGGTCCGGCAGCCGAACCGACGATTTACGATCCGTCGGCCGACATGGACGACGATCTGGACGGCTAATTGCCGCTCCAGTCGCAATGAAAACAGGGCGAATCGCGGGTAATCCGCGATTCGCAGAAAAGATAAGCAAACGGGGCAGCGCACGTTGCGTTTCCCCAAAATGCCAGTCAGCAAAGCTTTGCAGCTAGGCGTGTTCTCGAATTTCGGTTCGGGCGGCACGCCTTTCCGCTTTTGCCCGGCTCGGAGCAGCGATTACCGCTTGACAGTCGCTCTCGATCCGGTATTTTGATTGGTTTCCACTGCACTCAATTGCTCCAATAGTAGCAGCAGCCATACGGACTTTCGATGCCCACGATTAACCAGTTGATTCGGCGACCGCGTAAGAAGAAGCGCAAGTTCTCGAAGTCGCCGGTCCTTGAAAAGTGCCCGCAGAAGCGCGGCGTTTGCCTTCAGGTTCGTACCATGACCCCGAAGAAGCCGAACTCGGCTCTTCGTAAGATTTGCCGCGTTCGTCTGTCGAACGGCAAAGAAGTCACCGTGTACATCCCGGGCGAAGGCCACAGCCTGCAGGAACACTCGATCGTGCTGGTGCGCGGCGGTCGTGTTCGCGACCTGCCGGGCGTTCGCTATCAAGTCGTCCGCGGTTCGCTCGACGCCCTGGGCGTGAACGGCCGTAAGCAGTCTCGCAGCCGTTACGGCGCCAAGAAGAGCTAACGCTCCGCCACACCCGAACAAACGCTTAGGAAAGAAACATGGCCCGGATTACCGCCAGCCGCGACACCCTGAAACCCGATCCGCGATACGGATCGCTGCTGGTCAGCAAATTCATCAACTGCCTGATGTACGACGGCAAGAAGACCGTCGCGCAGAACGTCTTCTACGACGCCCTGGACGAACTGAAGAAGAAGCTGCCGGAAGTCGATCCGTTGGACGCCTTCACGCAAGCGATCGAGAACGTCAAGCCGCACATCGAAGTCCGCTCGAAGCGCGTCGGCGGCGCCGCCTACCAGGTGCCGATGCAGGTCAATCGCACGCGTCAGCAATCGCTGGCGATTCGCTGGTTGCTGCTCGCCGTTCGCGACAAGAAGGGGCGCCCGACTCACCTGAAGTTGGCCGACGAACTGTACGCCGCTTACAACCGCGAAGGTGCCGCGGTCACGCGTCGCGAAAACGTTCACCGCATGGCCGACGCGAACAAGGCTTTCGCCCACTTCGCTTGGTAATTGCTACGAAACAATTAAAACCGCGCCGATGTCTGTCGGCGCGGTTTTTTTTATGCGCTCAGCGAACGTCGTTTGTCCTTCTAGATGCGTTTCTTCGTATGGGAGGGGGTAGTCGCTGACGGCGAAGACGTTGAAAATGACCGATTACGTATGATACGGGCTGGCTAGAGATTTCGAGACATGAACCGCAAGCTTGAGACAATTCGCAACATCGGGGTGATAGCCCACATCGACGCCGGCAAGACGACGGTGACCGAGCGGATGCTCTATTACTCCGGCGCGTCCCATCGGGTCGGCGCCGTCGATAAAGGTACGACCGAAACCGACTTTGACGAAGAAGAACGCGAGCGCGGCATCACGATCTACTCGGCGTGCGTTACGTTCCATTGGCGCAATCATGTCGTCAACCTGATTGATACGCCGGGGCACGTCGACTTCACTGCCGAAGTCGAACGCTGCTTGCGCGTGCTCGACGGCGGCGTCGTCGTGTTCAGTGCTCGCGAAGGGGTTGAAGCCCAAAGCGAAACGGTTTGGCGTCAAGCGAATCGCTACAAAGTTCCTCGCATCGCGTTCATTAACAAGATGGACCGCGAAGGGGCGAATTTCGAGGGAGCGTTGGCTGAAATCCGCAATCGCCTGAAGGCCAACCCGGTCGCGATTCAGATCCCGATCGGCGCTGGCCCGCCTCACCTGGCGGAAGCTTTCCGCGGAATCATTGACCTGGTCGAGATGAAGCAACTGACGTTCGACAACGACGTCTCGCCCCCGGCCGTGAAGTTGACCGACATTCCGGAAGATCAGCTCGATCGCGCTCAAGAGTGGCGCGACAAGATGTTGGAACCGCTTTATGACTTCAGTGAAGAGCTGATGGAGTTGAGCCTGGCCGAAGAGCCAATTCCGGCCGACTTGATTCGCAGCGTGCTGCGTCAAGCGACTCTCGCCCATCAAATTCAGCCGGTTTTGTGCGGCTCGGCGCTCGATGGGATCGGCGTTCAGCCGGTTCTCGACGCGGTGACCTACTACCTGCCGAGCCCCCAAGATATTCCGCCGGTCGAAGGAACCAACCCGACCAAGAAAGACACGAAGGAAACGCGTGCTCCCGATCCGGACGAACCGTTCTGCGGGCTTGTTTTCAAGATCCTGCCTGCCAAGCATGGCGACATGACCTGGGTGCGGATCTACAGCGGCACGCTCAAGCAAAACTCGCGTTTGCTCAATCCGGGCCAGGATATCAAAGAGAACTGCGCTCAGCTGTGGCACATTCAAGCGTCGCGCAAAGACCAGGTCGAAACGGCCGGCGCTGGGGATATCGTCGGCGTTATCGGTTTGCGTCACTCGGTGACCGGCGACACGCTCTGCGATACGAAAGCCCCGATTTTGCTCGAGTCGATTGAGTTTCCGGAGACGGTCATCTCGATGGCGATCGAGCCGGAATCTTCGGCCGAACGGGACAAGCTGAGCGACACGCTCGAAATGATGAAGCGTCAGGATCCGACGTTCCGCGCGATCGAAAGCAAGGAAACCGGGCAGACGGTGATCAGCGGCATGGGCGAACTTCACCTGGAAGTGATTCGCCACCGCTTGCTGCGAGATTTCAAGTTGAACGTGAAGGTCCATAAACCGCGCGTCAGTTACCGCGAGACGGTCGGCGGCTCGGCGAAGGTGACCGGCGAATGTCATCGCATGGTCGGCGGCCAGCAGTTGTTCGGCAAGGTGACGATTCAGCTGGAGCATGTCGATAATCCGGCTCAACCGGTCACGGTGATCACCAAGTGCAACCCGGAAAAGCTCCCGTTCCACCTAATCGAATCGGCGATGGAGGAATTGCGGCAGCGGGGCGCCGGCGGCGGCGTGATCGGCGGATTTCCGCTCGGGGATATCAAAATCACGGTTCTCGACGGCGAAATGGCGGAAGTCGGCACGAACGACACCGCATTTGCGATCGCGGCCGGGGACGCCTTCGAAAAAGCGATGAAAGCGGCCCATCCGGTGCTGTTGGAGCCGATTATGAAGCTCCAGATCGTGACTCCGGAGGAAAATCTCGGCGATTTCGTCGGCGACATCATGAAACGCCGTGGCGAAATCGCGAAAACGGAAACCCGCAATGGCGAGGCGCTGATCGAAGCGCACGCTCCGCTGGCCGAATTGTTCGGATATTCGAGCGCCATGCGGAGTTTGAGCCAAGGAAGAGCGAGTTCTTCGATGGAACCGCTGAAATATGCGGCTGCTCCGCAGGAAGTCGCGAACACGTTTTTGATGTGATTTTGGGCTGATTTTGATGGGTTTTATGGGGGCAAAGGCCTCGCTAGCGACGAGATTTCCCCACGAGGGATACGGGTTTTCGGAAATCGAACGAAATTCAACCCCAATCTTCTCGCGGCCCATTGACGACCGGCTTTTCAATTTCTAAGATTGGCGGTTTCCCAGTTACCTGCTGGGGTCCTTAAAGAGAGATTCACTCGACTGCGACGCCCAAGTCAGGTCGAGCTTTTTGCAGCGAAGGAAACGGTTCCGTGGCCCAAGAAGTTATTCGCATTCGGATGGAAGCCTACGACCACTCGATCCTGGATCAGAGTGCTCTGGAAATCGTAGATACCGCCAAGCGAACTCACTCGGAAGTCCATGGCCCGATTCCGTTGCCGACCCGTATTGAGCGCTACACCGTGCTCTCGGGCCCGCACGTCGACAAGAAAGCTCGTCAGCAGTTCGAGATTCGCACGCACAAACGTTTGATCGACATTGTGCAGGCTACCGCCAAGACGATTGAAGCTTTGAACAAGCTGAATCTGCCGGCGGGCGTGGATATCAAGATCAAGGCGACCTCGCGATAGTCGCGGCGGTTCCCATTCATTTTTTTACCCGGATGTATCTGCATGGCTGGAAGCCTCTCGGGTAATCGGCCGTCCGGTCGATCCTGGTAGGCAAAGCGACAGACCACACAGAGATACGAAAAATGACAAAAGGCATACTCGGCCGCAAGGTCGGGATGACCCAGATTTTTGACGAATCTGGCAACGTCGTCCCGGTCACGGTCATCGAAGCAGGTCCGTGTCACGTGCTCCAGCTGAAAACGCAGGAGCGCGATGGCTACGAAGCAGTGCAGTTGGGATTTGGAGACAAGCCCCGCCGCCTTGCCAGTCGTAGCGAACGTGGTCAAGTCGCTCCTCTCTCCAGCAAACGCGCCAAGAAGCAAGCCGCCGCGGGCGTCGAAGCTTCGGCCAAGCCGAACTGCGAGCCGAAGAAATTCGTTCGCGAGCTGCGTGGGTCGATCGAAGGCTTCGAGCTCGGTCAAGAAGTGAAGGTCGGCATTCTGGCTGACGTCAAGTCGGTCGATATCGTCGGCACCAGCAAGGGTCGCGGTTACGCGGGCGTGATGAAGCGTCATAACTTCGCTGGTCAGCGTGCTACTCACGGCGTGAAGAAGGTTCACCGTCACACCGGCGGTACCGGTTGCTCCGCCTATCCGAGCCGCACGTTCAAGGGCATGCGTATGTCGGGCCAGTACGGCGCCGCCAAGGTTACGCAGCGGAACGTGAAGGTTGTGAAAGTGGACGAAGAGAACAATCTGATTCTCGTCTACGGCGCTGCTCCTGGTCCGAACGGCGGTTTTGTCGTCGTCAAAGCAACGAACATGGTTTAAGTTTCCGATCCCGCGGCCAGGTTCGCCTGAATGCAGGGATTCAGTGAAACCCGAAAGAGTCACGAGTCATGCCAAGTTTGCCCATTTTTGATACCACTGGCAAAGAAGTCGGTAAGTACGACATTGAGTCGACCGACATTGCCCCGCGCATCAGCAAGCAGTTGCTGCACGACGCGGTCGTTATGTACCAGGCGAACCTGCGTCAAGGCACGCACCGCTCGAAGACCCGCGGTGAAGTCGCCGGTTCGACGAAGAAGATGTATCGCCAAAAGGGTACTGGTAACGCTCGTGCCGGTCACAAGCGTAGCGGCGTTCGTCGCGGCGGCGGTCACATCCACGCCAAGCGTCCCCGCGATTACTCGTACCGTTTGAATCGCAAGGCGTTGCAGATGGCCACTCGTATGGCTTTCGCTTCGAAGATTCAAAGCGGCAGCGTCGTCGTCCTGAATGACCTCGCCTTGTCGGAAGTCAAGACGAAGCAGGTCGCCGACACGCTGAAGGCCTTGAAGGTCTACGGCGGTTCGACGTTGATCACGATCGCCGCTCTGGACGAAAAGGTCTACAAGAGCGCCCGCAACATCGACAAGGTCACGGTCAGCCCGGTTTCGGAACTGAACGCCCTGAAGATCCTGTCGCCGAAGCGTTTGGTCGTCACCAAGTCGGCTTTGGACGCGATCAAAGAAAAGGCCCAGGCGAAAACCGCCAAGGCGTAACGAAATAACACGCAACGAATCAGCTTCGTTATCACGTAGAGGCCGCCATGGCTATTACCACGAACAACTCGAAACTGACGCTGGACCCGCATCAGGTCCTCGTTCGTCCGCTCGTCACCGAAAAAGGGGTTGAGCGTTCGACGGAAAACAATCAATACGCTTTTGAAGTGAGCCCGCAGGCGACCAAAGAAGACGTCAAACGCGCCGTTGAGACGCTGTTTGAAGTGAAGGTCGCGAAGGTCAACACGCAAACGCGAAAAGGAAAAACTCGTCGGTACCGTTTCCGTACCGGCATGACGAAGGCCTGGAAGAAGGCTTTGGTGACCCTCGATCCCGAACACCGCATCGACTTCTTCTAAACCTGGTTCAATCACGAGCGACATGGCGTCACGGCGCCTGTTCAGCCTACGAGATAAAAGACAATGGGAATTCGCAAATACAAGCCGACCTCCGCTGGGCGCCGCAACGCGACCGTTAGCGACTTCGCCGAATTGACGAAGGGCGCTTCGCCGGAAAAGAGCCTGCTTCGCAAGATGACGAAGACCGGCGGTCGCAATAACCAAGGTAAAATCACCGCTCGTCACCGCGGCGGCGGTCATAAGCGTCGTTACCGCGTGATCGACTTCCGTCGTTCCAAGGACGGCGTCGCCGCGAAGGTTGACTCGGTGCAATACGATCCGAACCGCTCGGCTCGCATCGCCTTGTTGCACTACATCGACGGCGAAAAGCGCTACATCCTCGCTCCCGATGGTCTGGTTGCAGGCCAAACGGTCATGAGCGGTCCGGAAGCGCCTCCGTCCGTCGGCAACTGCTTGCCGCTGAACAAGATTCCGGCCGGCACCACCGTTCACAACATTGAGTTGGCCCCGGGTAGCGGCGGCGCCATGTGCCGAAGCGCCGGTTCCAGCGCCACGTTGATGGCGTACGAAGCCGACTGGGCCCAGCTCGCTTTGCCGAGCGGCGAAATTCGCCGTGTCCCGGCGACTTGCCGAGCCACCATCGGTAAGGTCAGCAATCCCGAGCACGAAAAGGTGCAGCTGGGTAAGGCTGGTCGTAAGCGTTGGTTGGGTCGTCGCCCGCACGTCCGCGGTACCGCGATGAACCCGATCGATCACCCGCACGGTGGTGGTGAAGGTCGTACCAAGGGCGGTCGTCACCCGGTTACGCCGCAAGGCAAGCCGACCAAGGGTGGCGCCACGCGTCACAAGAAGAAGGCTTCGAACAAGGCGATCATTCGTCGCCGTCGTTCTCGTCGGTATGGCGTCTTGAAACTAATCAAGTAACAAGCCGCTGTGCAGATTGCGAAAGCAGATATCGCCTAACGAGACCAACAAATGAGTCGATCCCAGAAAAAAGGCCCGTACGTCGAACCGAAGCTGTACTACAAAGTGCAGAAGATGGAAGAGTCCGGCCGCAAAGACCCCATCAAAACTTGGGCCCGCGCCTGCACGATCGTGCCGGAATTCATTGGGCACACGTTCATGGTTCACAACGGCAAAGCGCACCTGAAGGTGTACGTGACCGAAGATATGGTCGGTCACAAGTTGGGCGAATTCAGCCCGACCCGCACCTTCCGTGGTCACGGCGCCGACAAGAAGAAGAAATAACACGTAGCCCTGTGCAAGCTTCGCCACAGCGAAGTTTTTTCGGAGAATCGTCATGGCATTTAAAGCATCCCACCGGCTGGCTCGCATCAGCGCCCGCAAGGTGCGTCCGTTGGCGGACCTGGTGCGGGGCAAGTTTGCCGATGAGGCGCTCGACATCCTGCGTTACCAGCCGCACCGCGGCGCTCGAATGCTGGAGAAGGTGATTCAAAGCGCCCTGGGTAACGCTCAGGACGTCAGCCAGAATCGCGGGCAGTCGCTGAAGCAAGACAACCTCGTCGTCGCGGAAACTCGCGTCGACGGCGGACCGATTATTAAACGCTTCCGCCCCCGGGCTCGCGGCACCGCTTACCCGATTCTGAAGCGTACCTGTCATATTCACGTCACCTTGGAGGAGATCGAGGTCTAAGCGGCTTGCCGTTTGGGTTTCGACCAGGACATTGACGCATGGGTCAAAAAGTTAATCCGATCGCTTACCGTACTGGCGTGATGCAGGGCTGGAAAAGCCGCTGGTTCGCGTCCAAGAAGGACTATGCGGAACTTCTGCTCGAAGATCAGAAGATTCGCAAGTTCATCGGCGATCATCCGGATGAAAAAATTCGTCAGAAGTATCGCAACGCCGGTATCGATCGCATCGAAATCGACCGTACTCGCGACGAAGTGAAAGTAACGTTGTTTGTGGCTCGACCGGGTCTGATCATTGGTCAGAAGGGTCAAGAAGTCGAGAGACTGCAGGAAGAGCTGCAGAACCTCGTCGGCCGCCGCATCAACATGAAGATCGAAGAAATCGGCCGCCCCGAGCTGCGTGCTCAGCTGGTTGCGGAAGATATCGCCGATCAATTGGCGAAGCGTTCGAGCTTCCGCCGCACGATGAAACGTGCGTTGGAATCGACGATGGAAGCCGGCGCCAAGGGCATTAAGGTGCAATTGGCCGGTCGCTTGGGCGGCGCCGAAATGGCCCGTCGCGAAAAGGCGATCGAAGGCTCGATTCCGTTGTCGACGCTCCGTGCGAAGATCGACTACGGCTTCACCGAAGCGAAAACAGCGCAGGGACACATCGGGGTCCAGGTTTGGATAAACAACGGTTTTTACGAAGGGGATGATTCCGATGTCGCGAATGCCGCGGAGGGTCAAGCACCGAAAAAGTCAAAGAAGACGTATAAGAGGTAATGCCACCCGCGGTAATACCGTGGTGCTCGGCGATTACGGCCTTCAGACGACTCAAGCGGGATACATCAAGGCAGCTACGATCGAAGCCGGTCGTATTGCCGCTCAACAGTATGTCCGTGGTATCGGTCGCTTGTTTATTCGGATTTTTCCGCAGAAGTCGGTAACGTCTCGTCCGCTCGAAACCCGTATGGGTAAGGGGAAGGGCGAAGTCGATTACTGGGCTGCCGTCGTGAAGCCCGGCACGATTCTTTACGAATTGTCGGGCGTGACTGAAGAGCAGGCTCGTATTTGCCTGGCTCGCGTGGCTCACAAGATGCCGGTCCGTTGCCGCTTCGTTCGGAAGCGTCCTGACCTGCTGACCGCCGCCGAGGCGTAATTAAGCTCCAGCTAACGTCAGAGATTTAACGATGAACGCGAACGAACTGCGGGAAATGAGCGATGACCAACTGGTCGCGACCTTGAAGGACGCGGCCGAGTCGATCTTCCGCTTGAAGATGCAGGCTCAGACCGAACGACTCGACGCTCCGACCGAGCTCCGTCGTCGTCGCCGCCTGATCGCCCGCATTAAAACGATTCAAAACGAACGAGTGCGTGCCGCTGCGTCAGCGAGCTAACTCTCGGTTCGTCAACCACTCAGCTTCGGAATAGATACGATGCCCAAGAAAGTTTTGGTCGGGAAAGTGACCAGCGACAAGATGGATAAGACGCGTCGCGTCGAGATCACTCGTCGTTTGCGTCACCCGCTGTACGGTAAGTACTACTCCCGCCGCATGGTCTGCCACGTCCACGACGAGAACAACGAGTCGGGACTGGGCGACATGGTCGAGATTATCGAGAGCCGACCGCTGTCGAAGACGAAGCGTTGGGCGCTCGTTCGTATCATTGAAAAGAGCCGCGATGTCGACGTCGCCGCCTTGAAGGCCGCTCGCGAACACGCTGCCGAAAACTTGGCGACCGAATCGTAAGGCAAGTCTCCCGCGGATATAGCGGGTAGTAGGACGAAACAGTCATGATCCAACAAGAAACCAGACTTTCTGTCGCTGACAACACTGGCGCCAAGGAAGTGATGTGCATCAAGGTTCTGGGCGGTACGCGTAAGCGAACGGCCGGGCTGGGCGACGTCATCATTTGCTCGGTCAAAGAAGTGATTGCCGGCGCCGACGTTAAGAAGAAGGCGGTCGTGCGTGCCGTGATCGTTCGCGTCAAGAAGCCGACGCGTCGCGCTGACGGCAGCTACATCCGTTTTGACAGCAACGCTGTGGTGATCGTCGACAAGGACGGCAACCCCCGCGGCACCCGTATCTTCGGCGCTGTCGCTCGCGAATTGCGAGATAAGAAGTTCATGCGTATCGTCAGCCTGGCCAACGAGGTGCTGTAATGCTTATTAAAGTGAATGATCGCGTTGAGATCATCGCCGGCGAATACCGCTCTCGCCCCGCCAAAGGCGCTGACAAAGTGGTTCAAGGTCGCGTTTTGAAGGTCCTTCCCTCGGCCGGCAAAGTGGTCGTCGAAGGGGTCAACAAGATGTACAAGCACGTGAAGCCGTCGCAGCGTAACCCGCAAGGCGGACGTTTGCTTCGCGAAGCTCCGATCCAGATGTCGAACGTCATGTACGTCTGCAGCGCTTGCGGCAAGCGTACCCGTTTGGGCTCCAAACTGCTCGATAGCGGCGTGAAGGTTCGCGTTTGCAAGAAGTGCAACGCCGACCAGGGCGAAATCGCTCCGGCCCGCAAGAGCAAGTAGTCTCAGCGACTCGTCGCTCAGGCTGCCAACCAAATCGTTAATTTCATCACTGATACATGTGCCTCCGCAACCGCGGAGGGAAAGAGTAAACGATGAAACCCCGTTTACAAGAAAAGTACGAAAACGAAGTGCTGCCGGCCTTGGCCGAGAAGCTGGGTCGTACCAATCGACTGTCGCTGCCGCGACTGCAGAAGATCGTCGTCAACATGGGCGTCGGTACTGCCGTCTCGGAAAAGAAGCACGTCGATGAGGCGGTTTCGGCGATGGCCGAATTCACCGGCCAAAAGCCGCTGGTTTGCCGCGCTCGAAAAAGCATCGCGAACTTTCGCCTCCGCGAAGGGATGCCGATCGGTTGCAAGGTGACCTTGCGTCGCCAGCGGATGTACGAATTCCTGGATCGCCTGGTTTCCCTGGCGCTTCCGCAGGTTCGCGACTTCCGCGGCATCAGCCCGAAGTGCTTTGACGGCAACGGCAACTACACGTTTGGCATCAGCGAACAGCTGGTGTTCCCGGAATTGAACCCGGACAAGTACATGCGTCCTCAGGGAATGGACATCACCTTCGTCTGCTCGACGAAGAACGATGCCGAGTCGCTGGAGCTGCTCACGCTCCTGGGGCTTCCGTTCTCGAAAGACGCGAAGCGTAAAGTCAAGAAGAAGTCGAAGGCGCCCGTCCGTCGGTAACGCTCTCGAAACGAACAAGATACTTTTTATCCACACAGGTATAGTACCGTGGCGAGCAAATCCAAAATCGCGAAAGCGAAGCGGGAGCCGAAGTTCTCCTCGCGCAGCGAACGGCGTTGCAATCTGTGCGGCCGGCCGCGCGCCGTCTATCGCAAGTTTGGGGTCTGCCGTATTTGCATTCGCAAGTTGGCCGACCGCGGCTTGATTCCTGGACTCCGCAAGGCGAGCTGGTAAAGGGGAACCGTAGACGATGATGACTGACCCGATCGCCGATATGCTAACTCGCATCCGCAACGCGGTTCGCGTGGAACATCCGCATGTCGAGATGCCCGCTTCCAAAGTCAAACAAGGCGTCGCCGACGTGCTGAAGCGCGAAGGCTACATCTGGGACTGGGAAGTGATTGAGGCCGAACCGGCCAACCAAATCCGGCTTGAGTTGAAGTACGGCCCGAACGGCGAACGCGTGATCCAATCGATCCGTCGCGTTAGCAAGCCGGGACGCCGTATTTACAGCAAGGGCCGAGACCTGGCTCCCGTTCTGGACGGCCTGGGCATCAGCGTGATCAGCACGAGCCAAGGCGTTATTAGCGATCGCGAAGCCCGACAAAAGAACGTCGGCGGCGAAGTATTGTGTGAAGTTTGGTAAGCGATTCGCTACCCGGTACACGCTCCAAAACAGATCGGGCTCCCACGTAGTGTTGGGGAGCCCACTGACGAAACAGGATTATCCTTCCGATGTCACGACTCGGCAAAAAACCCGTTGCGATTCCGGAGAAAGTAACCGTCTCGGTTGCTGACCGCGTAATCAACGTTGAAGGTCCTTTGGGCAAGCTCTCCTATGAGCATCGCCCCGAAGTGTCCGTTACCGTCAACTCCGACGCCAACGAAGTTGTCGTCGCCGCTGAAGGCGATTCGCGCGACGCCAAGGCCTTCCACGGCCTCACCCGCGCCCTGGTTTCCAACATGCTGGAAGGGGTCTCGAAAGGTTACGAGAAGCGTCTCGAAATCGTCGGGGTCGGTTACCTCGCGGCGATCGCGGGCGACGTCCTCCAAATGCGCGTCGGCTATGCCAACGAAATCCACAAGAAGATTCCGTCGGACCTTGCCGTCAGCTGCCCGGATCAAACCCACGTGGTGATCAAGGGGATCGACAAGCAGCGCGTTGGTCAGTTCGCCGCCGAATGCCGCTCGGCACGTAAGCCGGAGCCGTATAAGGGCAAGGGCGTTCGCTACCAAGGCGAACAGATCAAGTTGAAGCCTGGTAAGGCCGCATCCAAGTAATTAACGCGTTTATGATCGTATGGCCGCTGCTGAAGCGGAGCCCAGCGAGGAGAGTAGCGTAACGTGAATCACGAAAAGTTTATCAACAAGCAACGTCTTCGTCGTCGCCGCCATAACCGCAAAAAGGTTCGTGGTACGGCTGAGCGTCCCCGTCTGACGGTGTTCCGCGCCAACGCGAACATCTATTGCCAGCTGATCGACGACGAACGGGGCGTGACCCTGGCTTCGGCCTCGACCCGCGACAAGGATCTGCGTAGCGACGTCGCCGGCGGCAACTGCGACGCCGCCGCTTCGGTCGGCAAGGCGATCGCCGGCAAAGCGGCCGCTGCGGGCATCACCCAGGTCTGCTTTGATCGCGGACATTATCGATACATCGGCCGCTTGGCCGCGCTGGCCGACGCCGCGCGTGAAGCTGGCCTGCAGTTCTAAACCACAAGAATATTGATCGACTCCCTGACCAGCATCGTCGGGGCGAAAAGGAGCCAATCGTGGCGAAAGAAAATCGACAACGCGGAGAGAAGCAAAACGCCCGCCAAAGCGCTTTTGTGGAAAAGGTCGTGAAGATCAAGCGTTGCGCCGCTGTGGTTAAGGGCGGTCGCCGCTTCAGCTTCGCCGCCATGGTCGTCTGCGGCGACGGCAAAGGCAAAGTCGGCTGCGGCTACGGCAAGGCGAACGAAGTTCCGCCGAGCGTCGAAAAGGCCGTTAAGCAAGCCGAACGTTCGCTGTCGACGGTCAACGTCGTCAACGGCTCGATTCCGCACAAAGTGGTTGGGCGCTACGGCGCCGGTAAAGTGGTCTTGGTTCCGGCTCGTCCGGGTACCGGGATCATCGCGGGCGCTTCCGTCCGCGCCGTCTGCGAAGCGGTCGGCATCCATGACGTATTGACGAAGAGCTTCGGCTCGACCAACCCGGTCATTCTGGTGAAAGCCACGATCGAAGGTCTGAAGCAGTTGCGCACTCGAGATGACATTCAACGCCTGCGAGGAGTCGCCCTCTAATGGATTTCAACGAAGTTCACAGCGGTGTCCAAAAGAACCGCAAACGCAAGCGTATTGGTCGCGGACCTGGTTCGGGCCACGGTAAGACCTCGGGTCGCGGTCACAAGGGCGCCAAGAGCCGTGCCGGTTACTCGCGCAATCCGATCTTCCAGGGCGGTACCATGCCGCTGGTTCGTCGGGTTCCGAAGCGAGGTTTCTTCAACCAGTTCGCTCCGACCGTCGTCGCGATCAATGTCGCCGACCTGGAACGTGAGTTCGCCGCTGGTGAAGAAGTCACCCCGGACACTCTGCGTGCTAAGGGGCTGGCCAAGCGTCGCTATGACGAACTGAAGGTGCTGGGAACCGGCGACCTGACGAAGAAGCTGACCGTTTCGGCTCACCGCTTCAGCGAATCGGCCAAACAAAAGATCGAAGCCGCTGGCGGCTCGTGCGTGATCATCCCGGGCAAAACGCCTGTGGAAGAAAAGAAGAAAGCGGCTCGCGAAGCGAAGAAGTAATCTATCGCCGACCGTAGTCGGTGATCTATACTGCTGTCTTTCATTGCAACTGCCTCGCACGGAACTACGGCGGAAAGCGAATTTTGCCGAACATGGTTCCGTCGATTTGGATACGGAACCATGTGGGAAAAGATCCGCGTCATATTCACCGTTCCGGAACTGCGTAAGCGGATTCTGCTCACCCTGTTTCTGCTAGCCATCTATCGCGTCGGCTGGCAGATCACGCTGCCGATGGTCGACGCCGATGCGATCGCCCGTCAATCGGCAGAACAGAACGACACCTTCTCGCAGTTCCTGCAACAGGTGTCGGTCTTCAGCGCTAGCAGCCTGCAACAGATGACGATCTTCGGTCTGGGGATCATGCCGTACATTTCGGCGTCGATTATCTTCCAGCTGCTCGGTACGGTCTACAAGCCGATCGAGGACCTGCAGAAGGAAGGGGAGACCGGCCGCAAGAAGATCAATGAATATACCCGGTACGCGACCGTCGTTCTCTGTTTGATCCAGAGCTTCGTCTACGTCCGGATGATGTTATTACCCGGCGCTGACGGCGAGACGATCGTGAATTCCGCCTTCTGGGTAAGTGCTGACAATCCAACATTAACGCTCGGCTGGCAGTTCGTCGCGGTCATGATCATGACCAGCGGTACGATCTTCCTGATGTGGCTGGGCGAACAGATCGACGAGTACGGCATCGGCAACGGCATCAGCTTGTTGATCATGGCCGGTATCGTCGCCCAGATGCCGATGGCGGGCCTCGACCTGTTGGAAAACTCCACCTTCCAGTTGACCAACTTCTCGCCGGGCGAGTACGGTCTGGAAACGATCATCACCTTGGTGGTCCTCTTCGTGCTGGTCGTCGCCGGGGTGGTCTTCATCACCCAGGCTCAGCGCAAGATTCCGACCCAAAGCGCCAAGCACGTCCGCGGCCGCAAGGTCTACGGGGGTACGAAGCAGTTCCTGCCGCTCCGCATCAATCAGGCGGGCGTCATGCCGATCATTTTCGCGAGCAGCTTGCTCATGTTCCCGCAGATCATCTTCCAGGCTCTCGCGAGCTGGACGGGGAACTCGGTTTACGATGAATTGGCCCGCAGCTTCGGTCAGGGGTCGTCGTTCATCTACAACCTCTGCTACATCGTGATGATCTACTTCTTCTGCTACTTCTGGACTGCGATTACTTTCAATCCGAAAGACGTCTCCGATAACCTCCGCAACTTCGGTTCGTTTATTCCGGGCTATCGTCCGGGTCGCCGTACTGCGGAATATTTGGAAAAAGTGATGGTTCGCATCACTTACGTCGGCGCCAGCTTCCTGGTCGTGATTGCGATTATTCCAACGCTTATTTCCTCCGGAATGGGCGTCAGTCCGATGATCGCGAGTTTCTACGGCGGTACGGGGCTTTTGATCGCCGTGAGCGTCGCGTTTGACCTGGTGCAAAAGATTGACAGCCACCTCGTCATGAGAAACTATAAGGGCTTGTTGGAAGCGTAGTTTTGGGGAACTCGGCGCTTCCGCCGATCCCGCCGCAGACCTGCCTTCCTATTACGCCGCGCCTTGCCGGCCCGCCACCGAGTTGATCACGTCAATGATGCAATAATGCGGTTAATCTTTATTGGACCTCCTGGCGTCGGCAAAGGCACCCAGTCTCAAAACTTGGTTGAGTATCTGAATATCCCCCACGTCGCTACGGGGGATATGCTGCGAGACGCCAAGAAACGCGGGACCGAGTTAGGCAAGCTGGCGTCGCTGCACATGGATCACGGCCAATTGGTCCCCGATCCGATCGTCGTGCAGATCGTCGGCGAGCGGCTTGATCGCTCTGATTGTCAGCGTGGCGTCTTGCTCGACGGTTTTCCCCGCACCATCGGTCAGGCGAAGGCGCTGGACGAGTATCTGCATCAGCAGAACAAAGATCTCAACCTTGTGCTGACGCTCGACGTCAATCAAGAAGAGCTCTTCCGCCGCTTGCTTGATCGGTCGCTGAAAGAAGGTCGCGTCGACGATACGCCCGACACGATTCGCAAACGGATGCGGATCTATGATGAGCGGACCTCGCCGCTGCTCGACTACTACCAGCAGAAGGGAATCTTGCGTCACGTCGACGGCATGGGAACCCCCTCCGAAGTCTTCGATCGAATCAAGGCCATCGTCGATGAAGTCGGTGGGCAGACTGGCGACGACGCCTAACGCGATTTGAGTCATGCCTCCAATTACTCTGAAATCGGCCCGCGAGATCGGGCTCATGCGCAAAGCGGGCCTCGTCGTCTGGGAAGCGCATCAAGCCGCCGGTGCTCTCGTCAAGCCAGGCGTCACAACCGCCGAAATCGACGCCGCGATTGAGAATGTCTTCGCCCAGCACGAAGCGTTGTCGCTCTTCAAAGGCTATCCCGGCAAGACGCCGTTTCCCGCGGTGACTTGCGTCTCGGTCAACGAAGAAGTGGTTCACGGCATGCCTGGCCAGCGGCAGTTGGTCGAAGGGGACATCGTCAGCCTCGATACCGGTTGCAAGGTTGGCGGATGGTGCGGCGACGCTGCGGTGACTCATCCGGTCGGAACCGTTTCGCCGCTCGCGGCGAAGCTGCTCGAAGTGACCGAAGGCGCACTGAAGATCGCGATTGAGCAGATGGCGAAGAAGAGCCGCTGGAGCGAAGTCGCTCGCGAGATGCAGGAGTATGTCGAAGCGGCCGACTTCTCGGTAGTGACCGACTTCGTCGGACATGGCATCGGCCGCGAAATGCACGAAGCGCCGCAAGTGCCGAACTACTACTCGAAACGTTTCGCCAAAGATGGCGACTTCCCGCTTCGCACCGGTCTGGTCCTGGCGGTCGAACCGATGGTCAACGCCGGGAAACGGGAAGCGAAGGTGACCAAAGACCACTGGACGGTCGTCACCTGCGACGGTTCTCTGAGCGCCCACTTTGAACACACGTTGGCTCTAACCAGTGACGGCGTCGAGATTCTGACCGGCCCGCCGATGTAGTCGAATGCGACGTAGAGGCGACACCCGACACTAGCCCGCAGCGCAAGCGAGGGAAAGCGTTCGGAACTGCGAAGAAACGTCGCCCCGGTTGAGCGGCATGAATCCGATGGGAACGCTCTAGTTGCGTCCTGGCTCATTCCCTCGGCTCGCGCCTCGGGCTAGTATTGCGCGGCGCAAACCTCATTGAATTGCCAGACGCATTTTGGTCCGCACAGCGGACCCTACGCCGGTTCGCTTGGTTTGCGGCCAATGAAGAAGTAGTACGGCGTGCGGACCAGCGGCAGGTACGGGACCTTCGCCCGACGTTCTTCGAGCTGCACCGTTTCAAACTGACGTTGCAGATATGGCAGGTGATCAGCCGACGGGTGGACGTTGTCGGACGAGAACCAGACCGGCCAGAAGTTGCGGTTGAACCAGCCGTGCTTCAAGCGGCCTTCTTGCGGGTACTTCCGCGAGACGTAGAAGTCGACGACGCCGATCAGTCCGCCCGGCTTCAGGATCCGCAGGGCGTTGTCGATCGCGGCGAACCAGTCGGGGATCATTGTCAGCGAGTAGGAGAAGGTGACGACGTCGGCGGCGCCTTCTTCCGGGGTGAACTTGGTGGCGTCCGCTTCGACCGTCTTGGCGACTCCGTCCCAGCCGCGGGCCTTGATCCGTTCGTCGCAGACCTTCAGCAGCGACGACGCGAGATCGACCACGTAGACACTCTTCATCTTAGGGATGTCTTCGCCGCGGTACTCAAGGTTCGAGCCGGTACCGCCCCCCATGTCGACCCAGACGCCCTCAGGCGGCAGCTGAAGCGACGCATACATCTCTTCGCGTCCTTGCAGCAATCGCTTGCGAAAGTCGTCGTACGCTTCGGCCTGGCCGCCGTAGAAGCTTTCCAGTCGTTCGGCGTGGCTTTCGCCACGGACCGGTTTGACCGCCAGGTGGTAAAGAACTTTGAGATCGGAGGCGATGCCCATGGCGCTCGGTCGAAAAAAGCGATCGTGTACGGGGGGAAACGATGGGGTGGCACTGCTGGCTTGTCCAGCAGTGGGAACTTGGTACCCGCTTCGCACTGCTGGACAAGCCAGCAGTGCCACCCGTGTTCCCCTAGGTGAAACAATAGGTCGGCGGCTTTACGCGGCCAAATCGGCGATGCGGAAGGCGCCGTAGGTGTGAACCCGATCCTTCGGATGAAGTTGCTCGGCGGTCTCGTGGTGGTACTGCAGCATTTCACCCACTTGCCGCTTTTGGCCGTCGACGGTCACCGGGACTTCGTTGACGAACTGGGTATCCATGCCGCCGCTGCGCCACAGGATGCGGGCGCCATGTTCGCGAGTCGTATCAAGGATCGCCTGCCATTCGGAGACGAGATACGGGTAAAGCGAACCGGTCAGCCAGTCCATGTGATCGAGCAGCACCAAGCGGTGAATCGGCGTGCCGTCATGCTTCCGCAGGAAGTGCTCGACCGAATCGGTGTGGGTGCTGACGCGATGGATGACGTCATCCTTCAGCCGCTGGAAGTTTTCGGGCTTCAGGTATTCGGGGCAGCAAGCCGGGGTGTATTCGCCGGTGATGTAGACCCGCCAGAAGTAGTTGTCCTGAATCGGCAGTTCGGCGAAGACGGCCCGCATATTCTCTTGAACGAAGTCGACGATGCCGTTTTCGTAGTGCTGTTCCAGGTACTCACGCTGAGCGCGGGGAACGCCGACCAGCGACCAGGTGGTGTCGCGGCTCATGGCGAACTTCAGCGACTTCGTCCACAGGCGGCCGTGGATCTTTTCGTACAGCTCCTTTTGCTCGTCGATCGACTTGGCGTCGAGCAGTTCGAGCACCAGCGGACGGAGCCGCAACACCCGATCGACGTAGATGTTCATCATCCGCGCGAACGAGCCGGAGGTGCCGCGGAAGTAGAAGCTGCGCTTCTTGCGGGGGCGGAAGTAGCGAATCTTACGATTCCAGTAAGACTGCGACCATTCCGGCAGAGCGTGACGCAGTTTTTGTTCGTAAACCTGCTTGAAGTCAGGCAAGCGGCCGGTGCCGAACATGGTGAAGAAGTCTTCGTACTCCAGTTCGCGAATCGCCGCCTTTTTCAGGTCGAGCAGAGCGTTCTGACGCGGGTTCATGTCGACCGCGTAAACGTGATTGGCGCCTGCCAGAGCGTAATCGAGCGCGTTGCACCCGGCCGACGTGATCACCATCACGTTGTGATGGGGCTCAAGGTCGAGCGCTACGCGATCCAAGCGAGGATCTTCCCAGCAGGTGTTGTAAACGAGGTTATTTTGATGGACCAGGTTGAAAACGCGTCCCCGGACCCAATTCAAGAGCGCCATGTTTTATTCCGTGCGAGATGCCGCCCAATCCGCCGATTGCAACTGCCGCGTGTGCGGCAGCCGTTCCCTAAAGAGGGGAATGGCGCTGTAAAAGGAAGCCTTATTCTAGCGAACTAGAGACGGCCGCAACAAGTCGCGAGACGCCGTAAACCGCCTAGAATTCCCGCCTGTTACGTAAGATTTACTTGGGGTTTTCCGCGATAGTCCGACTGGGCGAAGTTAACGCCCTTCCATTTCGTCGATCAGGCGGGCCGCCTCCTGGGCGAAGATGAAGTTTGCGTAAAAGACATAGCCGATAATCGCACAGCCCAACAGGCAGCAACAGACGCCGACAACTTTCGCCGCAACGCCCGTGATTGAGAGGCCAGGGGCCAGGGGTAGCCCCGTTTTGGTAAAGGCACGGACCCCAATCGAAAGAAAAATGACCCCCAGCAAGACCGCGATCATGCTGCTCTCTTTATTCGGGTTTAGTGAAGGAGGCATACAAGGAATAGTCGATTACCGCGGCGACGACGCAACAGCCGATGCCGAACAGGAGGAAGAAGCCTCCAATCAGCTTTGCTGGAATCCCGGTGATGTTTAATCCGGGAAGCAGCGGCAGCCCAGTGCGAGTGAACGCTTGGCAACCGAAAATAATCAAGGCGATACCAAGCACGAGTGCCATTGCTTGCCTTCTGAATTGATGTGGGTTTTCTGGAGTTTCGCGATAGCATAGCCAACCCCCAAAGGAGATGGAAGCACTTTCTGGGGGCGACTAACCCGCAAAACGATAGCAACTGATTCGTTTTTCCTAACCATGCAGGTTTTCCCCCAAATGGCCGATGACCAGACTATGCCGCTTTCCGCTTTTGCTGACATAGAGTTAGCAATAGGAGAGCGTCCAAGGGGGAGGATTGGGGATGGAAACGATCAAAACGACGACCAAGCGGCGACTGCGCATCCATGGCGCATCTCCTCTCGCGTCATCGCCGCAGCCCAAGCAGGCTCCGGTCGCGACGCATGGACTGCGACGCGTGATCTTCGTCGCCTCCGCGCTCTTGTTTCTGACGCTGGGAATTCTGGGGGCGATCTTGCCGGTGCTCCCCTGCACTCCCTTCCTGCTGTTGGCCAGCTATTTCGCCGCTCGCAGTTCTCCTTGGCTGAACGAGCGGATCTTGCGAAACCGCTTGGTCGGACCAATCTTGCGCGACTGGAACGAACACCGGGGCGTCCGCCGCAACGTGAAGATCAAAGCGATGCTGCTGGTCGGCATCTGCGTTACGGCGACGCTGGCCGTGACGCAACCCGAGCCGCTGGTGATGGCGCTGATCGCGGGAGTCTCGACGATAGGGATCGTCGTGGTGGCGAAGCTGCCGGAAGTGAAAGGGTAGAGAGCGTCTCTTGGGGTGGCACTGCTGGCTTGTCCAGCAGTGTGAACCGAGTACCAAGGTGGCACTGCTGGACAAGCCAGCAGTGGCGCCCGTTACAGAGATTTTGCGTTTGGCTTAGATGATCTTCCGATCTTTCAGCAGCGCGATGATCTGGTCGACCGATTCGCTGACTTCCAGTTCGTGCGTTGGCAGGACCAGGTCAGGGCTGGCCGGGGCTTCGAATTCGTAGCTGACGCCGGGGAAATTGGCGATTTCGCCCGTGTCGGCCTTGGCGTACAAGCCGCTGTCGTCGCGCTGGCGGCAGACTTCGATCGGCGCCGAGAGGTGAACGACCAGGAATTGCTCCTTGCCGACCACTTCGGCCGCTTTCTGGCGAACGTCTTCGTTCGGAGCGGTAAACGCGCAGATGCAGATCAAACCGGCGCCGTTCATCAGCGCGGCGATTTCGCTACCGCGGCGGAGATTCTCGGAGCGTTCTTCGGCGGTGAAGCCGAGGTCTTTGCTAACGCCGCCGCGGAGGTTCTGGCCGTCGAGGACGACGCAGGCGCGACCTTCGTCGAACAAGCGGCGTTCCAAGGCGTAGGCGATTGTCGTCTTGCCGGCGCCGGTCAAACCGGTCAGCAGCAGCGTCGTCGGCTTTTGGCCGAAGCGAGCTTCGCGTTGGCCGGCAGTGACGCTTTGCACCCCTTCGCCGGTCGGCGACAAGGAGGGCTCGTCATCCCAGTGGGCGACTTTCTTCTCTTTGCGGTCGATGATCATGCCGGCGGCGATCGTCCGATTGGTGATCCGGTCGATCACGATAAACGCGCCAGTCGTCCGGTTTTTCGGGTACGGATCGAAGGCGATCGGGCGGTTCAGGCGAACTTCGCAGCGGCCGATTTCGTTCAGTCGCAGCGTCGGCGCGTCTTTGCGATGGAGCGTGTTGACGTCGATCTGGTAACGCAAGGTCGAAATCGAGCCGGGCGTCGTGATCGAGGTTTGCTTGACCAGGTATTCTTTGCCGGGAACCATCGGGTCTTCGTCCATCCAGACGACCATCGCGTCGAAGCGATCGTCGACCAGGGGCTGATTGCCGGGGCGAACCAGCATGTCGCCGCGGCTGACGTCGATTTCGTCTTCCAGCGTGATCGTGACCGACAGCGGCGGGCAAGCCTCTTCAAGGTCGCCGTCCATCGTGACGATTGATTTGACGCGGCTCGTCTTCTTCGACGGCAGGGCCATCACTTCTTCGCCGGGACGAATCGTGCCGGAGGCGATCGTGCCGCAGAAACCGCGGAAGTCGAGGTGCGGGCGGTTAACCAACTGCACCGGGAAGCGGAAGTCGTGCAGGTTGCGGTCCGACCCGATGTAGACGTTTTCCAGCAAGTGCATGAGCGTGCTCCCCTCGTACCAGGGCATGTTCGCGCTCAGGTTGACCAAGTTGTCCCCTTTCAATGCCGAGAGGGGAATGAAGTGGACGTCGTCGGCCGCCATTTTCGCGGCGAATTCGACGTAGTCCGACTTGATCTTGTCGAAGACTTCCTGGCTGTAATCGACCAGGTCCATCTTGTTGATGGCGACGACGATGTGCTTGATGCCAAGCAGCGACGTGATGAAGCTGTGACGTTTGGTCTGCGTCATCACCCCGTGGCGAGCGTCAATCAAAATGATCGCGAGGTCGGCGGTCGAAGCGCCGGTCGCCATGTTGCGGGTGTACTGCTCGTGGCCGGGAGTGTCGGCGATGATGAACTTGCGCTTCGCCGTCGAGAAATAGCGATAGGCGACGTCGATCGTGATCCCTTGTTCGCGTTCTTCCTTCAGCCCGTCCATCAACAGAGCCGGGTCGAGTTCGCCGCTGACCGTGCCGTGAACGACCGAGTCGCGTTCGATGGCCGCCAATTGATCTTCGTAGGTCGCCTTCGCTTCGATCAGCAACTTGCCGATCAGCGTGCTTTTGCCGTCGTCGACGCTACCGCAAGTGATAAAGCGGAGCAGCTCTTTTTTCTCGTGCTGTGCGAGATAAGCGTTGATGTCGGTGGCGATTAGATCGGATTGGTGCGACATGGATATATGCGTTGGGCTAGTCGACAAAACCCGAGATTTCTCGGGAAAATCGGGCAAATTGCAGGGAGAAACGCAGCGGAGCGCGACACGCGCCGAGCCGCGTTAGAAGTAACCTTCGATCTTCTTCTTTTCCATCGAGGCGCCTTGATCTTTGTCGATCGCGCGCCCCTGACGTTCCGACGTCGTGGTCAGCAACATTTCCTGTATGATGTCAGGGAGCGTCGTCGCTTCCGATTCGACTGCGCCGGTCAGCGGATAACAGCCGAGGGTGCGGAAGCGGACCATCTTCTCTTCGATCTTCTCGCCCGGCTGCAGCACAAAGCGATCGTCGTCGACCATGATCCACATGTCATTCCGCCAGACGACCGGTCGTTTTGCCGAGTAATAGAGGGGAACGATCGGAATCTTTTCGAGGTGGATGTATTGCCAGACGTCGAGCTCGGTCCAGTTCGACAGCGGGAAAACGCGGATGCTTTCCCCTTTGTTGACCTTTGTGTTGTAGACGTTCCAGAGCTCGGGACGCTGGTTTTTCGGGTCCCAGCGATGGTTTTTGTCGCGGAACGAGAAGACTCGTTCTTTGGCTCGCGATTTCTCTTCGTCACGGCGAGCGCCGCCGAAGGCCGCGTCGAATTTGTATTTGTTGAGCGCCTGCTTCAGCGAAGCGGTCTTCATCAGGTCGGTATGTTTGACGCTGTCTTCAAACGGATCGATGCCAACCGCGCGACCTTCTTCGTTGATGTGAACGATCAGGTCGAGGCCGAGTTCCTCGCGAGCGTACGATTCGCGGAAGTCGATCATTTCCTTGAACTTCCACGTCGTATCGACGTGCATCAGCGGAAACGGCGGCTTCGCCGGATAGAACGCTTTGAGCGCCAGCTGCACCATCACCGACGAGTCTTTGCCGATCGAATAGAGCATGACCGGGTTTTCGAACTCGGCGGCGACTTCACGAATGATGTGAATGCTTTCCGCTTCCAACTGACGCAAGTGAGTGATGTTGTAGCCCGACATGCCGTAGATTGCTCGCAAGACGCTAAAATCGTCACAAAGGGAACGTTCGTAAATAGTTACGAATTCCGGATTATAGCGCCAGTCCGCCAAACGAACAATGCCGCTCGGTCGCCGTCGGCGGCGAGCTGCGGCCTAAATGCGGTGATCTACCGCAGTTGCGTCGCTTTCTGCGCCTTTAACTTTGCTAGACGCTCCAGTTGGTCGGCCAGTTCGCGGCATTTCTTTTCGATCTCCCGCAGTTCTGCCGCTTCGGCGGGGGTGTTGTCAGTGGTAGAGGCCGACAGCGTGTGGAGATCGGACTTGGCCAGCGTCAGGAATTTCGCCGCTCGCTCGAGCGACGGGGGCGT
Organism: Blastopirellula sediminis; assembly: GCF_020966755.1. Lineage (NCBI taxonomy): Bacteria > Pseudomonadati > Planctomycetota > Planctomycetia > Pirellulales > Pirellulaceae > Blastopirellula > Blastopirellula sediminis. Next base: position 223,323 of record NZ_JAJKFT010000010.1, on the reverse strand, counting down.
CAAGCTGGAGAAGAAGGTGCTAGCAGCCGAGTCGGCCGCCAACACATCGGCCGATTCCGATTTCGGAGCCTCCTCCATGGCCGGAACTTTCACGTCGGCGCCAAACGCCTGCGAGGCGATATGGAATTCGGGACCGAGGGCGGCGCGGATTTTCGCGATTTCTTTTAGCTCTTCGGCAGTCGGCCCGCCACCGACCGGCGCCATCGGCTCTTCGGCGGAAACTCCACCCAGCATGACGGCGAACAGGAGAAGCGAGCTAACGAGCGAGGCGACGCGCATGACGAATCCTTCCTTGGACGATCGATTGACGTGGCCAATTTTACGCCGAGTGGGCTGATGCCCAAAGAGCGAATCTGCTAGCGGACGCTGGCCATCGTTGGAGCGGTCGTACTTCCAACCTTGTTCGCCAAAATAAAATCGGGCAATTGGCGGTTCGGTTGATAAAAGACCGACTTGCAGTGGTGCTGCGGTTGGAACCGCGGACCGAGGTCGATCAGCGATTCGGACGATCCGACGAAAAAGTAACCGTTGTCGGTCAACTGGTTCGCCAGGTTGACGTAGGTCCGTTTTCGATCTTCCGCATTGAAGTAGATGATCGCGTTGCGGCAGAAGATGATGTCGAAGCGGCCGAGATGGGCGAAGCTTTGCAGCAAATTGACCTTCTCGAACGAAACGAGCGAGCGGACTTCATCCTTGATGCGATGTCCGCCTTCTTGAGGAATGAAGTACTTGTTGAGGTATTTCGCTTCCAGGCCGCGCGACGTCTCCATCGGCGGATAAAGTCCGCGGCTGGCGCGAGCCAACGCATCGTCCGAAATGTCGGTCGCCAGGATCGAGATGTTCCAGCTCCGATAGTCGGGAAGCGTTTCCATCAGCGTCATCGCGATGCTGTACGGCTCTTGCCCGGTGCTGCAAGCGGCCGACCAAATGCGAATGCGACGATCGTAGGCGTGCTTCGACTTCTCGTCGACCAGTTCCGGAATCGCTTTGAACATCAAAGCTTCAAACGGCGACTTGTCGCGGAAGAAGAGCGTTTCGCGGGTGGTGATCGCGTTGATGACGTCGCGCTTCAAGTCGCCATGCGAGTTGCGAGCGCGGACCGCGAATTCAACGTAGTTGGCGCAACCTTCTCGTTTCACGAGATCGGCCAGACGGCTCTCGATCAAATAATCCTTCGAGCTGTCGAGTGCAATTCCGCACAGGTCGTAGACCAGCCCGCAAACAGCGTCAATATCTTGAGGCGTCATATTCCCCTAACCCCTGCTCCGTTTGACGCAATTGACGATTTCCCGTCCGACGTCGTTAAGTGGACAAATCAAATCAGCCAAGCCGGCCTCGACGATGCTCCGCGGCATTCCGTAGACGACCGAACTCTCTTCATTTTGTGCGATGATGTTCGCCCCCAGGCGTTTCAGCAGTCGGCAACCGACCGTGCCGTCGTCTCCCATGCCGGTCATGATCACGCCGAGCGTAGATCCGCCGTAAACATGCGAAATCGAGCGAAACAGGTAATCGACCGAGGGGCGGCAGTTTCGTTCGTGCGGATCGTCGTTGACTCGCACGCGCGTCTTCACGCCATCCCGTTCGACCTTCATCTGATGTCCGCCGGGAGCGATGTAAATCACGCCGGGCCGCACGTCTTCGCCGTCGCTCGCTTCGACCACTTCCACCTGGCAGCGCCGATTGAGGTCTTCGGCGAGCGACTTGGTAAACAGCGGCGGCATGTGCTGAACGACGAAGATCGGAACCGGAAAGTTTTGGGGAATGTTGGGGAGTTGCGACGTCAGGGCCGGAGGTCCACCGGTCGAAATCCCGATCGCAACCGCTTCGATCGGCGAACGAAATGTCAGATCGTGCGACGAAACGAGCGACGTGGGATGCGGCGGCTTCGGCGCTTCGACCGGTTTCGGCGGCGGCGAAGCGGCGCGATGCGTAGCGCCGACGGCGATTGGTCTAGTCGTACGGACGACCCGACGCAGGTATGCGTCGACTCGTTGCCGGAGCGTTTCCGACAGGATCGACATGCTTTGTTCGGCGCTGGTTCCGGCCGGTTTCAGCACGAAGTCGAACGCCCCCAACTGCAGCGCAGCCATCGTCGCTTGTGCGCCAGCGCCGGTCAAAGCGCTCAACATGATCACGCCGGGCTGGTGGGCGAAGCGTTTCATTTCTCGCAGCACGCCGAGCCCGTCGATCGTTGGCATTTCGACGTCGAGCGTGATCAGGTCGGGCTGCAAGTATTCGATCTTGTCAAGCGCGATGCGGCCGTCAGCGGCGACGCCGACGACTTCGATTTGAGGGATCTGCGCAAGGATGTCGCGGACTAACTTGCGGTATAACGCCGAGTCGTCGACGACCAGTACGCGAATGCGATCTTCCTCGCTCATGGTTTCCTACTTCGCTCTTCCCTGGCCGCAGGGGCGGTTCAAGCCGCCAGCGGCGACTCGAACCTCAGGCGGCGTTTGTTAGGCCATCGCCGCGAATTCGTTGGCGTCGTTCAACATCTCGTCGATGTTGAGCAGCACAACGACGTCCTCATCGCGTTGGTGAACGCCGATGAAGAAACGCCCTTCGACACCCTTCAGGTTGGCCGGAGGAGGGGTCACGTCTTCGTCGGTCAGCGTCAGAATGTCCGACACTTTGTCGACGACGATCCCGACCGCTTCCCCGTGCGAATTGATGATCAGGTTGCGGCTCTCGCGAGTCTGCTCGCCCGGCTCCAAGCGGAGGATGTGCCGCGGTTCGACCACCGTCACCACTTCGCCGCGGAGATTGACGACGCCGCAAACGTACGGCGGAGCCTGCGGTACCGGCGTGCATTCCAATTGGCGGTTGATTTCCTGGACGCAGCCGATCGGAATCGCCATCAACAGATCGCCCAGGTAAAAGGTGACGAACTGCTGCTCGCCCGAAATTACGCTTTTCTTTTCGTTACCAGACATTGGTTAAACTCCTGCGGTAGACAATTCTCGGGCTTTTCCGTCACGCATCGCTTGACGTCGGAGAGTTTCGACGTCGGTCTGCGTCAGTCGAGAAACCGACGACAACAGGCGTTCGCGATCCATCTTGATTTGGTAGTCGTCGATGCCGGCCTCTTCCCCTTCGCGACGATGTTCGTCTGAAGCGAGCGAGGTCAAAGCGACGATCGGCATGTTCTTCCACTTGTCCGAGTTACGAACCTTGCGCGACAGCTCGAAGCCATTCATGCGAGGCATTTCGATATCGGTGACGATCAGGTCGAAGTGGTATTCCCCTTGCTGTAGCGTTTCCCAGGCGACCTGGCCGTCTTCGGCGTCTACCACTTGGAAGCCGGCCTCTTCGAGGAAGCCACGCACCTGGCGACGGAAGAAGTCGGAGTCTTCGGCCAGCAGGACGATCGGGTCATGCGAACGGGTTTCGGCGGCGACCTTGTGGTGCTCGAACCATTCGGGGCGATGCTTTTCGACGATCTTGAAGATGTCGAGCAAGCGAATCGCCTGGCCGTCGTAGACGAACGAGCCGCAGACGCCGGTTTCGCGGAACGTCGTGGCGTCAATGTGCATCGCGACGTTCTGGATGTCTTTCAACTGCGGAGCGATCAAGCCGACTTCATATCCGTTGATGTCGAAGATCACCACGAAGACGCTTTCCAACTCGGACGGAGCCGGGCGAGCGTTGATGTTGTTTTCCAATCGCATGACCGGCAGCGACGAGCCGCGGTATTGCAGCACTTCCAGGCCGCCGACGGTGTCGATCTGGCTGACGCGGATTCGCTCGACGCGAAGCACGACGCTCATCGGGATCGCGAAGTTTTCTTGCGGATGGTTGGTGAACATCAGGAGCGACTGCGACTCTTCGCCGGCGTGCAGATCTTCCTGGATCCGCTTCGCTTCCAGTTCGCTCTGGTCGGTGAGGTCGAGTTTCGCTTCGGCGCCGATGCCGGAGACGTCCAGGATGAGCGCGATGTGCCCGTCGCCGAGGATCGTGGCGCCTGAAAGGCACTTGCAACCTCGCAGGTGACGTCCCAGCGGCTTGACCACGATTTCTTCGGAGTCGTGCAGGCCGTCGACCGCCAGACCGTAACGAGCGCGGCCCGTTTCGACGACGATGATGCTGCTACTGTTCGATTGTTTCGATGCGTCGCCGCGAAGGTGCAGGATCCGCTGCATGCGGACGATCGGCAGGAGCGAGCCGCGAAGGCGGAGCATTTCGGCCCCTTTGACGCGGGTCAGGCGTTGCTCGTCATCGGCGCGGACGCGGACCAGTTCCGAGATGTTCGCTTGCGGGATAGCGAAGCGACTGCCGCTCGTTTCGACGATCAGCGACGGAATGATCGCCAACGTCAGCGGCAGGGTGATCAGAATGTTCGTTCCTTTGCCGATCGTCGATTCGACGTCGACGGTGCCGCCCAGCTTTTCGATGTTGCTGCGAACGACATCCATGCCGACGCCGCGTCCGCTGACGTCGGTCAGCTTTTCGGCGGTCGAGAAGCCGGCGTGGAAGATCAAGCGAACGGCGTCGCGATCGGTCATCTGCTCGGCCTGATCTTGCGTGATGACTCCCTTGGAGACCGCTTTCTCTTTCAAGATCGCGGGGTTGATCCCTTGGCCGTCATCTTCGATTTCGATGCGGACCTTGCCAGCCTGGTGATAGGCGCGAAGGTTGATCTTGCCGGTCGGGCTCTTGCCGTTGGCGACGCGCTTTTGCGGAGTTTCCAGACCATGATCCATCGAGTTGCGGATCAAGTGGGTCATCGGATCGCCGATCGCTTCGATGATCGACTTGTCGACTTCCACTTCCTTGCCGTCAATGTGCAGGTTGCATTCTTTGCCGAGCTTGGCGCCCAGATCGCGAACGACGCGGATAAAGCGATTGAAGACCTGCCCGATCGGTTGCATGCGAGTCTGCATGACCGCGTCCTGCAACTCGCTGGTAACCTGGTCCAAGCCGGAGGCGACCGCTTCGAGGCCCGAGTCCTGCTTGCCCGAAATGGCTTGCATCACCTGGTTGCGGCAAAGGACGAGTTCGCCGGTCAAGTTCATCAGGCGATCGAGCACGCTGACCGGAACGCGAATGTTCGCTTCGATATTGGTCGAACCTTCCGACCGAGTTTCTTCGCTGGCCGCTTTCGGAGCCGGGGCAGCCGGTTGCGGAGTCGGTTCGACCGGAGTCGGCGCTACAGCAACCGGGGCCGGCGTTTCGACTTCGTTCGGCGTCGGCGCTTCGAGGATGGCGGCAGGCGAGGGAACTTCGACCGGGGCAGAAGCAGCCGCTGTCGGAGCTGGCGTCGACGGGGTCGGCGTGACGCCGGCCGCGATCTCGTCAAGCTGTTTCACGAAGTCGGCGATTTTCATTTCGTCCGAGCTTTCGACGTCGTTGATCATCGAGCGGAGTTGATCCGATGCGCGGAGCATGACGTCGATCATTCCCGAGTTGGGCACGAGCTCCAGGTTGCGGAGCTTGTTGAGGACGTTCTCCAGGCTGTGCGACAGGTCGTTGATGTTGCGCAGTCCGAGGAACCCCGCGGCGCCTTTGATCGAGTGGATCGCACGAAAGACGGTGTTGACCAGATCGACGTCGACGCTCTCGCCGCCCGATTCGATCGCCAACAGCTGCGATTCGACGTTCGCGAGATGTTCGTTCGATTCGATCACGAACTCGGCGACTAGTTCATTGTCTTCGTACATAATCTAACAGTGCTCCTGAACCATGTTGGACGGAAAAGTCGCCGTCACTTGGGGATGATGGAGGGCCGCTTCGGGCGAAGGGACCGCCCAGGAAGAGGAGGATTCCATCTCTCGAAGGTATTCCGCCAGATAGCGATTCAAGTTCGCCGGCGTCATCGCGCCGACGGTGAAGATCGCATCTTGCGGGGTGGTCGAAAGGTGTTTTTGCTGTTCCAGCAACTCTTGCACCTGGTCGGTCGTTAGCAGGCCGAGCTCCACGGCCGCTTCGCCAAACTTCAACTGCGTGTCGGCTTGACGCTGCAGCACCTGCATCAGTCCAGCGACGGTGATATGGCGCGACTGCAGGGCGATCTGGCCGATCGGTTTGACGCTGCGAGCGTAGGCGGAGCGTGCAAGTTCCAGCAGTTGCGGCGAGATCGCGCCGCGCAGAATCAGGTAGTTCTCAAAATTGCTCCACTCGAACCCAGAGGGCAATTCGCTGGCGAGGGAGGGTGAGGGTGAATTGCTCGCTCGCAGCTTCGATTTGATTTCCGAGGTCTTCTGCGCGATGCGCAATTGGCGAGCGGCGAAGGCGGCGGCTTGGCGCCATTGTTCGATTCGGTAAAACGACGCTTCAAGCGCATCGATCATCGGTCGCAGATCGTCAGCTGGCTTGAACAGACAGTATTCGGCTCCGTATCCAAGGGCCTCGAACACCAGGTTCATCTTCAGCTTGCCGGTAAACATGATCACGGCGACGCCGATATCGAACTGTTTGATCTGTTGAAGGACCTCAAGTCCGTTCAGCTGCGGCATCTCAATGTCGAGCAGGACAACGCGATATCCGCCATTGATTAGCGCACCACGCCAGCACGTCGGATCGTGCAGCTCGTCGACGATATAGTCGTGCTGCGCAAGACGAGCCTGGATCATACGAGTGACCGTCGGATCATCGTCGATATGTAGGATGCGTCGTTCGTTGGAATTCATGCCGTTCACTGCGGTTTCGCCCCAGATGCATAAGTCCACCGTGATCCCGGACTTTGAGGCTGCAGAAATATAGACCCCGAATTTCAACTTGCAACGCAAGGGAAAATGGGAGAAACCGCGAAAGGGCGCACGGTCGTACCGGTTGGTACGACCGTGGCGGTCACAAGAAAGACCGAGAGAAAACTGAAGTTCGCGGACGGCCGCGAAGTTTATGGAATACAACGCAAGATCAGCATGCGGATTTCGGGACCCTCTGCAGAGGTCATTTCGGGCGCAGCGAGCGTCAATTGACCAGTACCTTGCGGAAGCTCGATAACCCCGAGAGTAAGCGGAGCGAAGTCTTTTACCGGGGATTCGCTCCCTCGCGACGCGCGATCGAGTTCGGGGCCATAGCTGGGCGGGTCATGCTCAGCGACAATCTTGCCGCTTGCATTCTTGTCGCCAATGCTCAGTTCCAACGTCGTACCAACCACGCTCTTGGGGGCGGCATAATAGACGATTGGCTCATATTTGCCGGCCTGACCAACCTCAACGTCCCAAGTCATTTTGTCATCCGCGCTCTTCCAACCGGTGAAATAGGAGCAATTAGGCGCCGGCGCGCTGCGACGAATATTTCCGTGCGGTTTGCCGTCCCGAGCCGGTAATTGCGTGCTATGCGCATAACCGACGGTGAACGGACGGTCTTCCGCTTCCATCTGCTCCCGAATTTCCTCTCGAAACTGATCGGCCGCCTTCTTCATGGCGGCGACCTCTTTCGGATGCTGCGCGGCGACGTCTTTACGCTGACCGGCATCCTTGGCGATGTCATAGAGATGGCCGGCCGCGTCGAGGCGGAAACGCTGCGAACGGACGCTGACGTTTTGCCATTTGTTGATCGGGATCGAAAAGAGGTAGCGATCGTACAACGGCTGTTTGTCCTGGCTCAGCAGAGTCGGCGCAAAGCTGCGACCGTCGAGCGGCTTTTTGGGCTGGAACTTGACGTCGCACAATTCGGCCAAGGTTGGACCCAGGTCAATTGCGCCGCCGATCTGCTCGACCTGCATGCCAGCCGAGATGCGCTGCGGCCAGCGAATGAACAAAGGCGAGCGGACGCCCCCTTCGTCGGTCGAGCCTTTACGCCCCTTCATATCGCCGTTCCAACGCCAGCTGTTCGGGCCGTTGTCGCTGAAGTAGACGACGATCGTATCGTCGGTCAGCTGCAATTCGTCAAGCTTCTTCAACACGCGGCCGACGTTCCAGTCGATGTTTTCGACCATCGCCAGCGCCGAACGGGTCATATCAAGATCTTCCTTCTCCGGATCGCGATTCCGCATCTTTGGATCGGCGTCTTTGAACTTGTCGTAAAACTTGTCTGGAACCTGCATCGGCGAATGGGGAGTGTTGTAAGGGAGGTAGCACAGGAACGGTTCGTCCTTGTGCTGCTCGATAAACGCCATCGCGCGGTCGGTCAGATCATCAATGATGAAACCTTCGCCGCGGATTAGTTGGTTGTTGTGCTCCAGCAGCGGATCAAAGTAGTTCCCCCAATGCCCCGAGCAGAATCCGACGAACTCGTCGAACCCACGCGCGTTGGGATGGTAAGGAAACTGCATGCCGTTATGCCATTTGCCGAACGCCGCGGTTGCGTAACCGGCGTCGCGGAAGGCTTCGGCGAAGGTTTGCTCGTCAACGTTCAAACGTTCTTGCCCGGTCGAAACGCCGCGGACGCCGCCGCGAGCATGAAATCGCCCGGTCAGGAACTCGGCGCGGGTCGGAGCGCACAAGCTGCAAACATAGAAATAGTCGAACGACGCTCCCTGTTTGGCGATCTCGTCGATGTTGGGAGTTGCGAGATTCGCATTGCCGTTGTAGCTGAGGTCTCCCCAACCTTGATCATCGGCCAGGAAAATGACCACATTCGGTCGACGCTCAGCGCGACTGATTCCGACAAGGGTGAGCAGAACGAAGAGCGTCGTGAAGATTTGGCGTGCGTTCATGGGGCGTCGATCGCAGATTTCGGGGTAGGATCGTTCCAGTCTAACTGGAAACTGGCCAGAATGCACGTTTCCCCTGCCCTACTTCGTGTAGGCGTTTAGCGTTTCCCGATCTTTGAATGAATTGACGACTTCCCGATCGGCGACGTACTTGTGGGCCGTCATCCAGGCGAATTCCTTTTTCTCAACGTTGGCCGGATCGGGTTCCGGCAGCGGCACGCCATCCGCCTCGACATAGGCGGTTCGGACGACCGGAACGGGGCGACTCGCTTTCGGCGCCAATTCATAGTCGGTCCCTTGGGTTTGCAGGAGCCAAGCGTTTTCACGGAAGCCGCTTGTCAGCCGATTCTTTGCGGCGGCGAGCAATTGATTCTTCTCCTCTGCGCCGATCATTTCGTCCTGCTGAATCGACGCCATTAACTTTTGCGTTTCCGACACGTCGAAACTGACCCAGCCATAGGGAGGCAAGAATGCTTCGAGCTTGCAGTGGGACGGGGAGTTCTTCGGAAAGAGGGAGAGTCCGTAGGTCACGCGCGTCGGATAACCAAGCGCTCTTCCCATCGAAGCGCAAAAACCGTGGTAGTCGCTGCAATGACCATGTCGATTCGTTAGGGCGTGTAGCGAACTGGCTTGTAGCGAAGCGTCGACATGATCGTAGCGGAAGTCGCGGATCACGTAGTCCATGATCGATTCCATGTTGTCGAGCGGATTGCCGAGCGTCGGAACGACTTCTTCTGCGAGTTTGCTGAAACGCTCGTCGACGACCACCGCTTGCGATTCGCCGCCGCGATATTTGTCGAAGGCCGTCGGCCATGAATCGACGGTGCGCACTTGTAGCGGATCAATCTTCCAATCGAGCTGCCAGACCTTGGCTTGAAAACGGTGACGAATGATCTGCGCTCCTTGCGGATCATCGAATTCAAAGTAGGCGAACTTGTTGCCGTATTTCGGTTCGACGTGAATCGTCGGCGTTACGTCCAGCGGAAAAGTCGACCACTCGCTGGAACCAATCTCTTGGCCAGCGCTTGTCTGCGGAACCGGAACCCAGACTTGCAACTTATGCGTGTGGTAAGGAGGGGTCACGACGATGGAAAAATCGACGTCATGTTGAACCGGTTCGCTGCGCTTGGCGCGATAGTCTTGCGCCGGATGGAGCGACTCCGTTTCGGCGCCGCAGGCGACGGATGCAAATGCGAGATAGAGAACGCAGGAAACGGAAAAACGCCGCATGGGAGAAGGCTCGGGCGATCGTGGAATGAAACAACGTTCAAACGAACATTGTAATGACTGCGGCGACACGCTTCAAACTGGGCGAATTACGAACCTGGTACGAATTCCGGAAGAAATAGGCCGGACGAAAAAAATTTTCAAAACTGGCCTTGCGGCGTAGGGCGAATTGCCGGTATTTACCTGCCGCGAACTTTTGGGCGCCAGAAATGGGCTGGGAAGTTTGCTAGCGACTACGAAAAAGCTGCCCTGCAGTTTTGCAATGATTGCGCGCAAGGTGAGCTTGACGTGGTTTTGGAAAATCCGTATTTAACCCACCGCAACCAACACCCGTACGGAGTTTTTCCGTCGGACGTCGAGTCGCGTTGCGGGTCGACGACGGTGGGAATTGGACCGGCTTGCCCGATGTTGCGGGACGGAAGGCGAGTTGTAGTTGGGGGGCGTGAGATAAACCTATGAGAAATGGAATTCCTCAGATGATTTGGCGGGCGGCTGTACGCCCCAATCATTTCAATCAGACAAGGAGAGTCGCGTTGAATTCCGCCGTGAAATCGTTGACGTACTGCCTGGTTGCGACCGCATTGATGTGGTCCGCCGCCCAGGCGCAAGACTTCGGCAATCTAGCCGACTTGCAAAAACAGCAAGATATGCTTCGCGATGCTCGTCAGGCGATGCGGCGCGGCGATCTGGACCAAGCGGAGTCGCTGATCAACAGCGCCTCGCAGCTCCAGGCGCCGAACGATCCTCTGTATGACAAGTTTCGCGACACGCCCGAAAAGGCGAAGGCGACGCTCGAGCAGATGCGGTTCGCCAAAATGCCAGGGCAGAACGAACTGACCGCCGCCATGCGAGGCAATCCGCAATTGGAAGCGGAGACCTTGATCGGGCAGGCTCGCACCGCTCTGGCGAACGGGCAATCGCTCGCCGCGGTCGAACTGTACCACAAGGCCGCCAAGCTGAACGTTCAGCTGCCGCCGGGCGCCTATGACGTCGATCGTCTTCGCGAAGACCTGATCACGGCCGGCATTCAGCCGAGCATGTTGATGGCCCAAGCCGCTCCGATGCGGACGCCGCCGGTCGCCGAACCGTCTTCGATGGACAACCCCTACGCCGATCAATACGGCCCCAACAGCTTCCAAGCGTCGAGCGGCGACTCGGCCAAGCGGTTGATGTTGGACGCTCGTCGCGAACTGGCTCGCAGCAACATGGCCGTCGCTCATCGACTGGTCGATCAAGCTCGCAACCTGGGAGTCGTCTTTCCGGCTGGCCAGGATTCGCCCGAGAAAATTGAAGATCTGATTCGCCGCACCGAAGCGGTTTATCGTAATCCGCCGGGACCGGAAGCGGGCAAAATGTTCGCCGCCGTCATGCTGGAACAAGCGGCCGGTTTGATCGCCTACGATCAACTGGGAGACGCCGAACGACTGATTCGCCAGGCCGAACAACTCGGCGGCGACTACAGCCAAGCCCGTTTCACGCCGGATCAGCTGAAGGGCGAAATCGCTCGTCGTTCGCAAAACGTCGGCGCCGGACCGGTTGGTAACCTGCCGCCGGCGAATGTGCCTGCGGGAGCTTCGGCTCACGATCAACAACAAGCCGTTTTGGCTCAGGCCAAGGCTGCGATGGACGGCGGAAACATGGCCGCCGCCGAAATGTACTTTGAACAAGCCAAAACGATTCGCGTCAATCCTCGCGAATACGTCGCCGGCGACCTGCGTCCGGAAATCATGATGATGGAACTCGACCGCGCTCGCGGCGGAGTCCGTCAGGCTTCGGGCGAAGAGACCGCCGGATTCGCCGGTTCGCAAAGCATCTATCAGCCGGAATTCGACCAGTCGCGTAACGTTCCGGCCGGCGCCAACATGCCGATGGGCGGCGACATGAACGCCCAGTGGAACGCCGGCGGCGACAGCCCGGGCTTCCGTTTGCTGGGAGACGGCGAACTCGCGCTGAAGATGGGAGACAAGGTTCGCGCCCGCCAACTGTTTGAGGCGGCCTGGAACCACAAAGACGCGCTGGATCCGCAAAGCCGTCAACGTTTGCAAGACTACCTGCGTTACAGCACGCAGCCGTTGGGTAGCGAAATCAAGCAAACCAGCACCGCTCCGTCGGCGCTGGACGCCGTCGACGCCGAACAAGCGGTCCTGCAGCGTCAGCTGTTCGCCGAGGTGACTCGCGAGCAGTCGGCCGCCGACCGGATGCGTGAATCGGATCCGAAGGGCGCCCTGGAATTGCTGGAAAAGCTTCGCACTCGCGTCGCCGAATCGGCGGTCGATTCTAAGGTGAAGGATCAGTTGCTCGCTCGCGTTGATCGCAGCACGGACGGGCTGAAGAACTTCATCGAGATCAATCGCGCTCAAATCGAACTGGACGAGCAGAATCGCATGGTCGACGAGTCGATCCGCGCGAGCCGTCAGCAGCACGTCGAAGTGGAAGCTCGCCTGGTCAAGATTACCGACCAGTTCAATGAACTGATGGATCAGCTCCGGTGGGAAGAAGCGGAAGTTCTGGCTCGCCAGGCCCGCGAAATCGCTCCGAACGAGCCGATCGTGCAGAACATGCTGTGGAAAGCGACGACCGCTCGCCGCATGCACAGCAACATGTTGCTGCAAGAGGCGAAGGAAAAGGGTTTCTGGACGGCGATGGACAACGTCGAACATTCGGCGATTCCGTACGACGACAACAACCCGATTACCTTCTCGGATCCGAAGCAATGGAGCGAACTGACCGAGTCGCGTAAGAAGTACGACGCTCGCACCATGCAGATGAGCGAAGATGAGCAGCGGATTCGCAAGGCTCTGAAATCGCCGGTCGATCTGAAGTTCAACAAGCAGCCGCTGCAAACGGTCGTCGACACGCTGGCCAGCGTCGTCGGGATCAACATCATCATCGATGAAGCGGGCTTGCGTAGCGAAGGGGTGACCCCGAGCCACGAGATCACGATCAACATGAACACGCCGGTTCGCCTGGAAAGTGCTCTGCTGCACATCCTGCAGCCGCTGCGTCTGGCCTATGTGATCGAAGGGGAAGCCCTGAAGATCACCGGCGAGTCGTTCCGCAGCCGCAAGATGATCCAACAGACCTATCAGGTTGCGGACCTCGTGATTCCGATTCCGAACTTCATGCCCAGCTACAACCTTGGTTTGGCTGGCGCCTTGAAATCGGCCTACGAAACGATCGGTTACGGCGGCATCCAATCGCTGCCGGCGCCGAACGGCCTGTCGACCTTCGCCGGCGGCGGTCCGAGCCCGAATGGCCAGGTCCTCGGCCAAAACCTGCCGCCGGGTCTGATCCCGGGCGTTGGTATGGGTGGCAGCGGCCAGGTGCAGTCCGGCGTTCCGCAAGGTGGGAACTTCGGTTTCCCGGCCATGGGCGGTCCGGGCGGCATGGGCGGCGGCGTCCAGCCTGACTTCGACTCGCTCATCCAGTTGATCACCACGACCATTGAACCGGAATCGTGGGAAGAATTGGGTGGTCCGGGCGCCGTGCAGCCGTTCGCGACCAACTTGAGCCTGGTCGTTAGCCAGACTCAGGAAGTTCACGACAAGATCGCGGACCTGCTCGAACAGCTGCGTCGTCTGCAAGACTTGCAGGTGACGATCGAAGTTCGCTTCATCACCCTCAACGACAACTTCTTTGAACGTATCGGTATCGACTTCGATCTCGACATCAAAGACAACACGGCGGGTATCGGCGTGAACCGCGGTAGCGACGGTAGCCCGTCGATCACCATCGGTCTCGACCAGGAAGGTAACCCGACGTCGGACCTCGACTTGTCATTCTCGCAGAACAGCTTCGGCAATACGGTGCCCGCCATCGGCGGTCTCGGGGCCGCGGCCGGTTCGATCGGCGGTAGCTTCGGCTTCGCCATGCTCAGCGACATTGAAGCGTTCTTCGTCATGCAGGCCGCCCAAAGCGACTTGCGGTCGAACGTGATGCAAGCTCCGAAGGTGACGTTGTTCAACGGTCAGACGGCGTTCGTAACTGACTCGACGCAGCGTCCGTTCGTCACCAGCGTTACGCCGGTGGTCGGCGACTTCGCCGCGGCCCAGCAGCCGGTGATCGTGGTTCTGAATGAAGGAACCTCGCTCACGGTTCAAGCGGTCGTCTCCGCGGATCGTCGCTTCGTCCGCTTGACGCTGATTCCGATGTTCAGCCAGATCGGCGACGTCGAAGAGTTCACCTTCGAGGGAACCTCGTCCTCGCGTACCGACTCGAGCGTCCAAGACCCGGACGCGGCTGACGGCGGTACGACCGACGACTCGGAAGAAGAGACTTCGACTGGTACGACGGTTCAGCAGCCGGAATTCTCGATCATCACCGTGACCACGACGGTCAGCGTGCCGGACGGCGGTACGGTGTTGCTCGGCGGCATCAAGCGTCTCAGCGAAGAACGCCGCGAAGCGGGCGTGCCGGTTGTGAGCAAACTGCCTTACATCAACCGTTTGTTCCGCAACGTCGGTATCGGTCGCTCGACGCAAAGCCTCATGATGATGGTGACTCCGCGTATCATCATTCAAGAGGAAGAAGAAGAAAAACTCGGCCTGGGAGACATCGGCTCCTAGTCGACAGCAGATATTAAGCAGCGTGACCTCCGGCCGCCGTTAGTCGCACTCTTGTAGTGCGGCTACGGCGGCGTCTTTTTGCGCCCTCCGAATTTGGTGTAAACTAGCGTTAGGCAGTTTACCTCTACTAAGGGCGGAAGCATGGCGAAATTCGTACTTGTTCTGGCGGCGATCTGCGGTTTAACCGGCGTGGCGGCCGGAGCTCTCGGCGATCACGCACTTCAGTCGTATCTCGAATCGAATCAGATCACCGAGGTCGACAAGCCGCGGGAACGTTTGGAAATCGGCGTCCGTTACCAGATGTATCACGCAGCCGCGCTGCTCGGCGTCGGGGTGCTGCTGTTGGCCAGCGATCGGGGACGCGTGTTCGCGCTGATTGCGGCGCTCGGCTTTCTGGTCGGCGTTCTCGCCTTTTCGGGTACCCTGTACTACATCGCGTTCACGCAAAACGAAGCGGTCGTGATGCTCGTTCCCTTTGGCGGAATGGCCTATTTAGCAGGCTGGGCCGCGCTGATCATCGCCGGGCTGCAAGCTCGGCCTCATGGCCTGGAAGAAGAGTAGGTAACGCCATGCTCAACGGGAAAACGATCTTCTGGATCATCATCGGCGTCTTCGCCGGGTTCCTGGTTGGCTCACTGGTCAACCTGCTGATTGTCCTCGCGTCGCTGTTGTTTTATGTTCCGCCGGAAGGAATGGACTGGAACGACGAAGCGGCGGTCGCGCAGTTTATCGGCGGGCTCCCGGCTGGCGCTTTCTTGTTGGCCCTCGCGGCGCATGCGGGGCATAGCTTTGTCGGCGGTTGGGTAGCCGCGTCGATCGCGCGGCCGTTTCGATATACGTCGGCGTTCATCGTTGGTTTAACGACAATGGCCGGCGGGATCATGAATCTGAGCGAGATCCCGCATCCTGATTGGTTCGGGTATGTCGATTTACTTCTCTATTTACCGCTGGCATTACTCGGCGCCCGCCTAGTAAAGCCGCCGCTGATGTCGGAAGAAATTCCGCCTCCGCAAGATGACGCCGATTAGAACTGCTGGCGGACCCACTCTTCCAGGTCAACTTTGAACGTCCCCTTGGCGATTTCCTTGTCGAGGGCCTTGTTCGCTTTCTCGACCAGTTTCGGTTCGTAGCTATCGATCTTTTCGGCCACTTCGTCTTTCAACTCATGGCCAAGCTTCTCGATCAGTTGGCCATTGGCCAGGCCGACGCGCTGGAGCTCAAAGTGGAGGAGCGTCAGGTCGGCGGCGACTACTTGGGGCTGCAATTCGCCGGCGACTATAAAGCCGAGCGTGTTCCATTTGACCTTGGTCTCGGCGTCGAGCGTCATCCGGATCGTCGCATCGGCGACGGCCGAGACTCCCATCAGGCGAACGCCCCGGTTCCACTCTTGCAGTTCCGCTTCGGCGGTCGCTTTGACGATGACGTTGAGCCGAGTGGTGATTTTGTCCCCTTTGACTTCGATCGATTCAACCGACACCTGGATGTCGTCTTTCGGATTGAGGATCTGGACGTGATACCGTTTCCAAGTGCCATGGTTGACCGGTTTCTTGCGGCGTTCGACCTTGAAGTCCTTGAAGCTGCCGCGGAACTTTACCCCTTGGGTGAATTCCTTCTGCCCGCCCCATTTCCGCTCGTCGTTGTAGGTGGTGGGGATGTTTTCGAGGGTAACCCACTTGGCGACGCCAGAGAGAAACGCGTTCGGCTCGGCGCAGACGGGACTCGCCGCTAGCAATAGCGTCAAGATGGCGGCCACGCTGCGAAGCGTCGACATAAAAAAACGTCCCGAATCGGCGGAGTTACTCTACTCACTACCGTATGTCGGGACGTTTGGTTCGGCAAATCGATGGGGGTAACGATTATTCGTGTGGGAAGGTCATTCGCCACGGATCGAGCGCCTTGTTCAGGTCCGGCTCGGCGATTTCCCCCTGCTCTTTCGCCAGTTCACGAATCGTCTTGCCGGTCTTGAAGGCGTCCTTCGCCATCTTCGCCGCTTTGTCATAGCCGATCAGCGGGTTCAAGCTGGTGCACATCGACAAGCTTTGTTCGACCGACGCGTTGCACGCTTCTTCGTTCGCTTCCAGGCCGTCGCTGCAGAATTCGACAAAGGCGTTGCAGCTGCTGGCGAGCAAGTGGATGCTCTCGAGGGTCGTCTGTCCCATCACCGGCATCATGATGTTCAGCTGGAAGTTGCCGCCGGTGGCGCCGCTCATGGTGATCGTAGCGTCATTGCCGATCACGCGAGCGCAGACCTGCATCATGCTTTCGCACATCACCGGGTTCACCTTGCCCGGCATGATCGAGCTCCCCGGCTGACGATCGGGGAGCACCACTTCAAAGAAACCGCAACGCGGGCCGCTGCCGAGCCAGCGGATGTTATTCGAGACGTTGAACAGCGTGTTGGCGATCGTCTTCAGGATGCCATGGCACTGGACCAGGCCGTCGCGCTGGGCGTTCGCTTCAAAGTGATTGATCGCTTCGATGAACGGGATGCCGGTGCCGGAGGCGAGCTCGGCCGCGACGCGCTTCGAGAATTCTGGATGGGTGTTAATCCCAGTGCCGACCGCGGTGCCGCCGACCGGAAGTTCCAGCACGGCGTCTTGGGCGACGCGAGCCCGTTCGATCGACAGTTCGATCTGACGCGCGAAGCCGCCGAACTCTTGGCCGAGACGAAGCGGCGTGGCGTCCATCAAGTGGGTGCGGCCGATCTTGATGATCTTGTCCCACTCCATCGCCTTCTTGGCGAGCGACTCGTGCAGTCGTTCAAGCGCCGGCAACAGATTGTTTTCGATCTGCATCGCGACCGCGACGTGGATCGCCGTCGGAAAGGTGTCGTTGGTGCTCTGCCCCATGTTGACGTGGTCGTTGGGGTGAACCGGCTTCTTCTGATCAAATCGATCGCCGCCGAGCATCTCGATCGCGCGGTTGCTGATTACTTCGTTGACGTTCATGTTGCTCGACGTGCCGGAGCCGGTCTGGAAGACGTCGATCGGAAACTCGCCGTCGAACTTCCCTTCGCGAACTTCAATGGCGGCGTTTAACAGCGCTTCGACCTGCTCATCGCTCAGCGGATTCTTGCCGGTGCCGGTCAGCTTGCCGAGATCACGATTGGCGACGGCACATGCATGTTTGACCCACCCCATCGCGTGGATCAGCGCCGGGGGCAAATTCCAGCCCGAGATCGGAAAGTTCTCGACCGCCCGTTGCGTCTGGGCGCCGTAGTAAGCGTTGGCGGGGACTTGAACGTCACCCATCGAGTCTTTTTCGATGCGAAATTCGGACATGGCTGCAGTTTTCCAGAAGAAACTTGGGGGAATTGGCGCCGGGCGACGGAGAAACTCGGCCTGCTCTCCGTCATCTTACCGCCGGCGACCGAAGGGGAAAACCGGCCCGTCATCAGGCGCCGTCGCCCCCGTACACGATCGCCGTTTTGGTCGGCGCCGTCGGCCGGACCCAAGCCGAAAGTTGCACCAGCGCTTCAAAAAAATCTTTCGCCATTTCGGCTCCCACGGGCGGATAGTTCTCTCGTTTATCCTGGTAGCGGAACGAGAACTCGGCGGCGATCGTCTTCCCCCCTTTTCCGGCCGTCCACAGGATCACCGCGACTTCCGCTTTGACACGCTCCCCTTTTTTCTCGCCAAAAACGAACTCGGCGCCTCCGTAGACCCGTTCATGCGGATGGAGGTCGTTGACGACGCAAAGGGGGATCCGCTTCCGTTTCTTCTCGCTCCAGGGAAGGCCCTTCAGTCCGGGAAAAAGTTGGGCCGCTTCGGAGACGTTGGTCGGCGTCTTGCGCCGACTGCCGGTGGTCGCAGCGCCGCTGTGCGAAAAGCGACTATGCTGCACCAGCGTTTTGCTGGCGCTGTTGGAAAGAAGAATGAGATCTTCTTCAAACTTTTGCTTTTCCGCAACTTTCTCCGCCGCGCCGACGTTAGCGCCGGCCGCGACATAGCGATCGACTCCGCGTAGTTTCAACGTGTACTCCGCCTTTTTACTGCCGCACGTCTGGCGGCGGCGGAAGACGTAGCCATGATGTTTGCGTAGTTCGTGGTCGGGAGAATCGAGGAAGACGATCTCGCGTTCTTCCTGCAATCGAAGAGGCGCCGACTTCGTCGCGTCACGCGAATTGCCATGGGCGAAAAAGCAAAGGTCGACCCAAAAGTCGGTGACCGCGTCATCCAGATCGCCGAATTTGTTCGACTCGAGCATCACCTTGTACTCGCGCGAGACGATCGGAATTCTTTTCATGACGATTGCCCCCTTTGCCTTTTGCCGCGAAGAAATGGAACACGGAAGCCACGATGAAGAACACGGATAAACACGGTCGAAGAAAATGAGGCATTGGTTGGGGTGGCACTGCTGGCTTGTCCAGCAGCGGGAACCGGGTACCAATCTCCCATTGCTGGACAAGCCAGCAGTGCCACCCGTCGTGTTCCATTCTTCTCGAACTTCGAAACCCCTACGCCCGATCGATCGGAAAGGTCAACACGTCCGCGAGCGCCGCAGCGCCGGTCTTCACCATCAGCAGTCGATCGACCCCTAGCGCCGTTCCACTACAGGCCGGCAAGCCATGCTCCATCGCTTTCAGTAGCCGACTCTCTTCCGGCAACAGGTATTTGCCATCCTCGCCGCGGGCGCGGTTGTTCGCCTGATTTCGCGAGCGGAGGAGCTGCGGATCGAGCAATTCATGATAGCCGTTCGCCAGCTCAATGCCGCGCACATAAAGCTCAAAACGCTCGGCGACCGGCGGAACTCCGCCAGAGACTTGCGCTAAAGCGGCTTGCGACGCGGGATAGTCGTAAAGGATTGTCGGAACGCTTTCGCCTAGATGCGGCTCAACCAGTTCTGTCAGCAGCAATTCCAACAGCAGATCGCGGTCGGAGTCGTCGTAAGACTCGGGCATTGTAATTTGTCGCTTGCGGGCCGCCTCCAAAAGTTCGCCGCCGCTAGCGCGATGTGGATCAATCTTGGCATAGCGATCAAACGCTTCGGCATAGGTGAGCATCTCGATGTCGCTGCCGAGGATCTCGCTCGCCAGGTCGGCCAACAGTTTTCGACCGGCCGCATAGTCGTCGCCGACGCGATACCACTCGAGCATCGTGAACTCGACGTTATGCCGCTGGCCCACTTCTCCGCCGCGAAACGCTTTGCAGAGCTGAAAGATCTTCTCGGCGCCTGCCGCCAACAGTCGCTTCATGCCGAATTCTGGCGAAGTTTGCAGCCACGCTTGTTTGCCGACGTCCGGCGTGCGGGGATCGCCGAACAGCGTCACGCTGAGCGGATCCAAGTGACGATCGATCACGCTGTCGTGCGAGAGAAGCGGCGTCTCGACTTCCAGAAAATCGCGCGACAGAAAGAACTGCCGGATTTGCTGCAATAGTTCGCTGCGTGCACGGAGCATCTCCAGCGAACAGGTCGGGCGCCAAGCGGCGGCTGCATCGTTTGTCATCGATGGACAAGTGAAAAATTGGGTGGCACTGCTGGCTTGTCCAGCAGTGGAAGATTAGTGGAAGGTTCGCACTGCTGGACAAGCCAGCAGTGGCACACATCACGCCAACTGCGCGAGCACATAAGGCCCTTTAGGAATCACCGCGATCGATGCGTCATTCCCATGTTCGGCCAGTGCGCTCTCGATCGCCGCTTCGACGCTCACAGCCGGTTCGACGAACAGTTCGCTCAGACGTTCGGCCGGAATCCCGTCTGATACCATAACAATCTTCGCCTGGCGGGCCGCTTTGGCTAGTTCTTCCAGTTGCCACTGATCCATCGTGAAGCAATCGGGATCGAGGATCGCCGTCATGAACGCGTTGAGGTTGTCGTACTTGCTGAAGAGGGAAGTAAACGGCGGACTTCCGATTCCTTCGGTCAGACTGGCGGCGACGATGATTGTGCCTCCTTTTTTCACAACCTTGGCGGCGGCGACCATCGCTTTGACCGATTGGTAGAAGGTGGTGTCGAGCGGATAGCCGGCGCTGCTGGTGACGACGATGTCGGCCGGTTTGTCGAGAGTGTCGACGACGACGCTCCGGACGAACTCGACCCCTTCTTCAAACGCGGCGATCATGTCGCCAGCGACGAACTTCAGCGGGTGACGATGGGCGTCGATCACCACGTTGATGATGAAGTCGCAGCCAGCCGTTTTGGCGATCGACGTATTCTCAATGTGAACCGGGTTGTCGACCAGGCAGCCCATCGTCGCGTTTTCATGTTCCAAAAAGCGAGGCGAGTGCCAGGCGCGGATCGTGTCGATGTGGGCGATGCCGGGGCAGATCAACTTGCGGCCGCCAGAGAAGCCGGCCATGAAGTGAGGCTCGATCAGACCGACGGTGATTTTCAGATCGGCTTCGACGTAGCGGCGATCGATCCAGATCGGTACGCCGTTGGGGCTCGTTCCCAGGTGAACATGCTCTTCCCGGTTCTCGCCGTCGTGGTTTTCAATCCGATAGTGATCGACAATGTACTGGCCGACCATCTCGACTAGTTCTTGACCATGGTTGGGACGATGAAGACCGGTCGCGTTCAGAATGGTGATCTTGTCGCGAGCGATGCCGGCCGCTTCCAGCAGTTCCAGCGCCGGCCGCAGGATCATCTCGTTCGGAACGGGTCGCGTGATGTCGCAGATCACGATGCAAGCGTCTTTCTTCCCTTGCGCTAGCTCGAACAGCGGCGGCGCTCCGTTGGGACGGGCCAGAACTTCTAAGAGCGCTGCATGAGGATCAGCCAGCGGCGGCGCATCTTTGTAAGCTAGAGTGCGCACATTGCCGTTGTCGGGGATATTGGCTTCCAGGCCGACGCGACCGTATTCCAACTTGACCTTCATGCGGGGCTATTTCCTGGGACGGAGTGGAAGAATGGGAGCGATTGAAATCTACCACATTTCGCTAGGCGCACAAAAAAAGCCCAGGCCAACAGGCCCAGGCTCTTCTTGTTTGTGCGTGTGACGCAGAAGCGACGACTACTCGTCCTTCGTCTTCTTCTTTTTCTTCATCGAGATTTTGACGACGCGCGTCTTCGGAATGCCGATCGGCGAATCGGTTTCGGGATTGAATTTCCCGTCGGCACGCATCTTTTCGAGGCGTTCGACGCGGGTCAAAACGCTGCGAGTCGAAATCCCGCCGCGCTTCACTTTCAGGCTTTTGTCGATGGTCACGGTTCTATCTCCGGTATTGGGAAACGGCCCGAATCATCTTCTAGAGCCGTAAATTGGTCGCGTGGAAACTCCTCAGTTTATTGATTTTCGCCCCGGGGGCAAGGGCCAATCGCCGCGGTTACTACCGCGTATCGATCTCCTTAATCCCGGCAATCATCGTCAAAAAGTCCCGCATTGTCTGAGGACGGTCCTTCGGATTGACCTTAATGCAGGCATGAATCGCCGCGGCCAGGCGGGGATCGATATAAGGGCGGACTTTCGTAATATCGGTCGGGGGGACCGTATCGTGCTGGAGAGCATCCTTGCCGGTACCGGTTTGGGCGGGCCAGGGGAACTCGTAACAGCATAAACGGTAAGCGGTTACGCCAAATGCGAAGATGTCGGATCGCTGGTCGGTCGGGCGGCGGCGGACGATCTCGGGCGACATGTAGTTGGGGGTTCCGGTGCGGTTGCCCGCCGTCATGAACTCTGGCTTGGCCGGCAACGTCAGTCCGAAGTCGATCAGTTTCACATGCTTCCCGTCGCGGGAAACGATGAAATTGCGGCTGCAGATGTCGCGGTGGATAAAGCCCCGCTCGTGGACGTAAATCAGGGCTTCCGACATCTGCCGCAGCAGATTGAGTTGTTCCCCTTCCAGGTGCGGGTCATGGTCGTTGCACATCGCCTGGAGACCGCGACCATCGACCATTTCCATCAGGACGTACTGCTGACCGGTGGTGAGCAGGCCATGCTCGTACGCCTCGGCGACGTTCGGGTGCTTCATCGAGCAGGCAATTTCTCCTTCGCAGGGGCGTTTGAGCCCGACAAACCGCGAATCGAAGAATTCCTGCTTTTCTTTGTCGAGAATCTTCAGGCCGTAGATGCGCCCTGTCGAGTGTTCGCGCACGACCATGAATTCGCTCATCGTGCCGGTGATCGACTCTCGAATTCGCTCAAAACGTGAGGGAATATCGAGTCGATTCGACTTGAAGAGCGCCGCCAACTTGTCCAATAGCTTCATTGGGGCCTAATATCCTCGGAGGCGACGCCTTAGAGCGGCGCGTAGGTATAGAGCGCCCGGGGTGTACGACCGCTGGCTTGGTCGCCGTGCGCCAAATCTCTGTTCCATTTACCACTTTAAGTGGGGAATGGCCGAAGGGCAAGATTGACGGTTCAGGACTGCCCGGCAAGTCGCTCCGCCGCCTCGTCCTGCAGGGCGTCGTCGGGCGCCAAAAAGCGGCAAGCTTCCCAGTGGGGAACCGCTTCGGCCGAGCGTCCCATTTGGTCCAAAAGCCGGGCCAGATGGTACTGCGCGTCGAAATAATCGGGATAAATCGCAATGGCGGCCTGGAACTGGGCGACCGCTTCGTCGAGTTTCTCCAACTCGACCAGCGTACAGGCCAGGTTGCTCCGGGCTTCGACGAAGTCCGGCTCTAGGTCGATCGCCGCGGCGTACCGTTCGACCGCCAAGTCGGCCTTGCCGCTACGGTAATAAAGCTCGGCCAGTTGGAAATAGAGTTCAGCCGATTCTTCCAGGTTGGCCGCGGCCGCTTCGAGCGCTTCGACCGCAGCGTTGAACTGCCCGGCGTCTTCGTACTCGGCGGCCAGATCGACCAGTTCCGCAGGCGAGCGGCGCGGCTTGGTCGGCGGCGAGTCGGTCAGTTCCGGCAGCCAATCGGGCTCCAGCTTTTCAAAGTCGATCCGCATTTGCCCGCCTGGTTCGACCAGACCTTCGCCTTGCCGCAACAGAACGCTGCGCCCTTCGACAATGATCGAAAGTTGTTCGAGCGGACGATCGACGCAGCTCGACAAGCTTTGCAGCGATGCGAGTTGCTTTTCGATATGGTCGGCCGAGGTTCCTGATGCGAGCAGCTGCGCGAGCTTTTGCGCGGTGGCGACTTCACGGATGTCGTAGTACGGCAGCTTGCGAACTTCACGCACCGGACGAATCAAACCGCGGCGCTGCCAACGACGGATGATCGCTTTCGAGACGCTGAGCAAGTCGGCCAACATCGCCGGCGTGTAGAGACGTTGAATGCGCTGCTGCGTTTCCAATAGGCCAAGGCGTTCCCACAGGGTCGTCTCTTGGATGATCTCGATCCGCCCGTCCGCAGCCGCTTGCTGGATGGCGCTGGAGGGAAAGTCGATCTCGCCGAAGATCGGCAGGTCGTTCTCGCCGATCACCAGCAGGTCGATGTCGGCGGTGGGACGTTCGACCGCTTTGGCGCCAGCCGCCGACAGAAGTGCGGCGGCGTCTTTGCGAGACATGCCGGCCAACTTGCCAAGAAACGCCACGCGGCGACCCGAAAATGTCGCCGCGGTGTCGTGCAATTGCGTCATGGCTTGAACTAAGTCGGCCGGACTGGCCATTTTCCAAGGCTCGAAGCCGAGCTTATTTGCCCGGCATCTTTTCAATGACGTGATCGATCAGGCCGTAGTCGCGGGCTTCTTCCGCCGACATGAATCGATCGCGATCGGTATCTTTCTCGATCCGGTCGATGGTGTGACCGGTGTGCTTGATCAGGATTTCGTTCAGCTTCTGCTTGATACGCTTGAACTCGGTGGCGTGGATCAAAATTTCTTCGGCGGTACCCTGCATCCCGGCGAGCGGTTGATGAATCATGACGCGAGCGTTCGGCAGCGCGTGACGTTTGCCAGGAGCTCCGGCGGTCAGCAGCACGGCGCCCATCGACGCGGCTTGGCCAATGCAGTAGGTGGCGACGTCGCAGGTGATGAACTGCATGGTGTCGTAAATCGCCAGACCAGCGCTGACGCTACCGCCCGGCGAGTTAACGTACAGATGGATGTCGGCCGCCGGATCTTCCGACTGCAGGAACAACATTTGGGCCACGATGCAGTTCGCCATATCATCATTGACCTGGGTGCCCAGGAAGATGATGCGATCTTTCAGCAGCCGGCTATAAATGTCGTAGACGCGCTCTTCGCGACCGCTTTTTTCAACGACGTAAGGAATCAAGGGCATCGTAAGGAAACTCCGTTCAAGATGACTGAATGAAAGCGCGAGGCGGATGCGATAACTTGCTATTCTTCGTCAGCAATTTCGCCCGGCGGCTTGGTCAAAATCTCGTCAACGATGCCATAAGCCTTGGCGGCGTCGGCGTCCATGTAAAAGTCGCGATCGGTATCCTTCGCAATCTTCTCAACCGGCTGCTTGCAGTGCGAAGCGAGAACTTGATTCAGCACATCGCGGGTCTTCAGGATTTCGTCCGCTTGGATTTCGATATCCGAGACCTGGCCGCCGACGCCGCCGTGCGGTTGGTGAATCATGACTTTGGCGTGCGGCAGAATGAACCGCTTGCCCGCTTCGCCGCCAGCCAACAAGACGGCCCCGCCCGAGGCGGCCAGACCGACGCAGTAGGTCGAAACCGGGCACGAGATCACTTGCATCGTGTCGTAGATGGCCATCGTCGAAGTGACGCTGCCCCCCGGCGAGTTGATGTAAAAGTGAACCGGCTTCCGGCGGTTTTCGCTTTGCAGATACAACAGCTTCATCACCAGTTCGTTGGCGTTGCCGTCGTAGATCTCGCCTTGCAGAAAGACGATCCGGTTTTCCAACAGCAAGTCGCCCAACGTCATCTGGCGCTGGCGTTGCATTTCGGCGTAGGCCATAGCCGATGGGGAGCGAAAATCCGAAAACGGCGTGTTCATTGCGCAAAGATCCTTCTCTAGAGACGGGTCGCTCCCCGCCGTTCGACACGAGCGCCGGGGTTCTGTCTTTATTTTCTCGAAGTTGGGACGCAAGACAACCGTAGGAAGCCCCCAGATACATTGACAGTTTGCGCATTTTCACAGCCAACGACAGCGTAATCGGCAGTCTCTTCTTATCCGTTCTACCTACTTCATCTTGACGGCTGTCGGCGAAATTATCACAATCCCCCGCCCTTTGGATCAAGAAACGAGGACCATGCGCCGAAGCTTGCCGATCGCCGTCGCTTCTCTGGCAATTACGATAGCTTTCGTAATTACGGCCGCTTCGCGCGCTCAGGAAGAAGTTTCGGCGGCCCCGCCGGTTCCGACCGACGCGGCCAAGTTCGAGCCTCAAGGGCACGACTTCTCGCAGTTCGGCAGTTTTCGAACGATGCCGCAAGGGGCTGACAGTGCAGTTCCCCCCTGGGTGCATGACGGCGAGGTCCCACGGCAAGCGATCTACGAACGATTCGGCTTCTATCACTCCAATCCTGATGATCCCGCTAGACATCAAGGAGTCGGACGACCGCTCTACGGCACCAGCTGGCGAAATCGCCCTTACCACTTCGACTACTTATTTGGGGTGGTCGAAACGAACGATCTGGAGCGAAACGAAATCCAGCTACGCAGCACGCTGCTGCAGGGGATTCGGCTCGGCTACGATTTCGACCACTACTGGGGGACCGAAATCCGGTTCGCCTATGGGGACGGCAAGGTGCGCTACGACGCAAATCCGCTGATCGACGGTAGTGCGCAGCTGATGATGTTCGATACGAATCTCCTCTACTACCCTTGGGGAGACTCGGTCTGGCGTCCCTATGCAACGATCGGCCTCGGCGCTACGTACTACGGCTACGATGACGTGAACGGGGTGAATCGGGATCAATCAAACTTCTCGATCCCCATTGGGATCGGTTTGAAACATTTTTTTCGCCCTTGGCTCGCTTTTCGCTGCGAACTGATGGACAACATCGCAACAGGCTCGGGAAGCGTCCCGACCACCCACAATTTCTCGTTTACTACCGGGGTTGAATATCGATTCGGCGGTAGCCACTGGAGCTACACGCGCTGAGCGCCATCTGCGGCATTTCTAAGCACTACCTGCGCGCAAGTTCGGCGTTGCAGCGAGCCGCTTTGTCCAATTCTCGGGAAAAAAAGAGCAGCTAGCTCTGGCGCAAAATTTGCTCTTTCTTGACCACTTATGAGAAATTGGCTAATCCCTGCTCGACGAGCGGGGAATCGCCGGTTCAAATTTCAGGCGAAACGAATGCAGGGCGCCCTCTTTCGATTTCGCGTAGCCCCAACCCTCTCTCTCTAATTTAAGGCTATTTGTAGTGAGCAGCACGTCTAAAGAAAAAGGCACCGGCAGCTTTGCAGTTGCGGGCAACTCCTTGACCATTGGCGGTTCGCCCCGCATGGCGGCGATTTCGGCGGTTACCAATTACAAGCCCACCAACCCTCCGATGAACTTCATCGAGACGACGACCCAACAGCTCTACGGCGCCAACGTCTTCGGCAAAGCCGAAATGAAGTCTCGCCTGCCGAAGCCGGTTTTCAAGTCGGTTCTGAAGACGATCGAAACTGGATCGAAGCTCGATGCGTCGATCGCGGACATCGTCGCTTCGGCCTTGAAGGATTGGGCGATCGAAAAGGGCGCCACCCACTACGCTCACGTCTTCTATCCGCTGACTGGCGCTACGGCCGAAAAGCACGACAGCTTCCTGACGCCGGACGGCGAAGGCAGCGCGATCGCCGAATTCAGCGGCAGCCAGCTGATTCAGGGCGAACCGGACGGCTCCAGCTTCCCGAGCGGCGGTATCCGCGCCACGTTTGAAGCTCGCGGTTACACCATCTGGGACGTGACCAGCCCGGCTTACATCCTGGAAAACCCGAACGGGACCACGCTCTGCATTCCGACCGCGTTCGTCTCATGGACCGGCGAAGCGCTCGACAAGAAGACCCCGGTTCTTCGCTCGATGCAGGCCCTGAACACCCAGGCCCAACGCATCCTGAACCTGTTCGGTCACACCGACGGCGCCTTGGTTTCGTCGACCGCTGGTCCGGAACAGGAATACTTCCTGATCGACCGCAACTTCTTCTTCGCTCGCCCTGACCTGCTCACCTCGGGTCGCACCCTGTTTGGCGCCAAGCCGCCGAAGGGCCAAGAGTTTGAAGATCACTACTTCGGCGCCATTCCGGATCGCGTCCTCGCCTTCATGCTCGAAGTCGAACGCGAACTGTTCAAGCTTGGCGTGCCGATCAAGACGCGTCACAACGAAGTCGCGCCGTCGCAGTACGAAATCGCGCCGCTGTTTGAATTCGCCAACGTTGCGACCGACCATCAGCAATTGATCATGCTGACGCTGCGTCGCGTCGCCGAGAAGTACGGCATGACCTGCCTGACCCACGAAAAGCCGTTCGCCGGCGTCAACGGTTCGGGTAAGCACGTCAACTGGTCGATGGGCAGCAAGAGCCAGGGCAACCTGCTCGATCCGGGCGACACCCCGCACGAAAACGCTCAGTTCCTCCTGTTCTGCGCCGCCGTTATCCGCGCCGTGCACAAGTTCCAGGGTCTGCTGCGTGCGGTCGTCGCTTCGGCCAGCAACGATCACCGCTTGGGCGCCAACGAAGCTCCTCCGGCGATCATCTCGATCTTCCTCGGCGATCAGCTGACCGACGTGTTTGAACAGATCAAACAGGGCGGAGCCAGCAGCTCGATTCCGAAGGGTACGCTGACCGTCGGCGTCGACACCTTGCCGCCGCTGCCGAAAGACGCCGGCGACCGCAACCGCACCAGCCCGTTCGCCTTCACCGGCAACCGGTTTGAATTCCGTGCGGTCGGTTCCAGCATGTCGATCGCCGGGCCGTTGGTCGCGATGAACACCATCGTCGCCGAATCGCTCGACTACTGCGCCACTCGCTTGGAAAAGGCGACCGGCGGCGATCCGTCGAAGCTGAACTCGGAACTGCAGAAGCTGCTGACCGAGATCATCACCGAGCACGGTTCGATCGTCTTCAATGGCGACGGCTACTCGGACGAATGGCACGCGGAAGCCGAGAAGCGCGGTCTGCTCAACCTGAAGACCACCGCCGACGCTCTGCCGTTCCTCGAAAAATCCGAAGTCAAAGAGCTGTTCGAGAAGTACAACGTCCTGACGGAACGTGAACTCGAAAGCCGCTACGACATCTATCTCGAACAGTACGTTAAGACCATCAAGGTCGAAGCGTCGCTGATGATCGAGATGGGTCGCACCATGATCTTCCCGGCCGCCGTTCGCTACCAGAACGAATTGGCCTCGACTTGTGCGAACCTGAAGATGCTTGGTTACGACTTCGACACCAACACGCTCGACAAGATGACCACGCTCGTCAAGTCGCTGCAGGACAGCATCAACGCGTTGGAGTCGAAGCTCAACTCGCATCCGGAAGGCGATCTGCTGGCCGAAACGAAGTACTTCTGCTTCGACGTTCTGCCGCTGATGACCGACGTTCGCACCGCCGCCGACGAACTGGAAGGTTACGTCGCCGACGACCTGTGGCCGTTGCCGACCTACCAGGAAATGCTGTTCATCAAGTAAGCGACCTCGCTTACCTGAAATAAACCAGAAGCCGGCCGCCGGGAAACCAGCGGCCGGTTTTTTTGTGCCGGTAGATAAGAATAGAACACGGAAGCCACGGCGAAGAACGCGGACGAGCACGGTAGGAGAGCGATTTCGATGTAGGGTGGGTGAAGCAAACGCAGAAAGGACGTTTCGCGCGACAAGCGATACTTGCTTGCGCAACCCACCTTCCGCTCGCTCAGCCCCTCTTCTCTCGCGCCCAGGCCAGCACCTGACGCCAGTCGTCGTCCGAGGCGAAGAACCTCCGCGGCAAGCAATGGGCGTCACGGCGGTTTTGGATCATC
This sequence comes from Blastopirellula sediminis, assembly GCF_020966755.1. Classification (NCBI taxonomy): domain Bacteria; kingdom Pseudomonadati; phylum Planctomycetota; class Planctomycetia; order Pirellulales; family Pirellulaceae; genus Blastopirellula; species Blastopirellula sediminis. Next base: position 194,188 of record NZ_JAJKFT010000010.1, on the reverse strand, counting down.
AGCAGGCGGTCGTCGTACTCAACCAGCTTCGTCACGTCGCTCCAGCGATACTCCGTCTTTTCGTGCGGCGTCGTTTCTTCCAGCGACTCTTTCGTGATCGTCCACTTGCGATGGATGCCGGCGACCTGCGATTGATATTGTCGGCGGATCGTACGGTAGTAGACGGCCGCGAGCCAAAGGAGCAGGGCCGGGATCGCCAGATGGAGCAGAATGAGCGCCGGGAGCGCAGGATGAGGCTCTAACAAAAAGAGGGTTAGCACCAGCAGGCAAAATCCGCCGGCGGCCAGCAGGCTGATGATCGGCAGCAACAACAAGATCGGCAGCCACAGAAGATGCCAATAGCAGAGGAGCAGGTCCCTCCACGAGTTTTCCCCTTCGGCTACGATCGCATCGTCGCCAACCGGCGCCGCTGCATCCACTTCCAGCGGCGTCCAAGCTGGCGCCGACGCGGCGAAGCGCATCCCATCGGCGATTTTACGTCGCGCGACGCGGTAGTCCGTTTCGCTTTCAAAAAAGTGGGCCGGCGCAAAGATCATCCGGCCGGTGCTCGTTTGCAGAAAGAGGACTCGTCGGCTCGCGCGAACGCGTTGAATCTGCGACCAGGGAATGTTGACGACCGTGCCGGCGCTTTCCAGGCGAATCCCGGCGGCGGTCAGCGTAAGTCGCTGACGCTCCGGGCTGGCCAGCAATTGCCGACGCATGCGCCGCCAGTACGGGAACACGAAGTAGAGGGAACTGAGGGTCCCCAGTGTTAACGCGGCGATGGTAATCGTATGAAATGCGACCCACTCCATGCGGAAGAGTTCGGGGTGGATCGTCCCCAACAACAGTGCGCCGATGACGCAGCCGGTCAGCAGTATCGCCAGCATGTTCGGGTTGAAGGTCAACAAGCGATAGGCGGCGTGCAGATCGGCAGCGGTCAGGATTCCCTCGGCAACCAGCGGCTCCTCTTCACCCAGGGGATTGGGGATATCGGCCGGTGACTGAAACGGGTTTTCGCCAGCGGTCATGCGTTCTCACCCTGCGTCGATTTCGCCGGTCGCCGCGCCCACTCGTTCACTTGGAGCCAATCTTCTTCCGAGGCGAAAAAACGTCGCGGTAGCGTGAAGGCTTGCGTTTTCTGGTAGACCAAGATCAGCGCTTCGTCGCGAAAGATCACGCGGTTGATCTCGGTCCAGCCGATGTTCAAGTTGAAGGTCTCGGACGTGGCGAATAGCTTCTCGGCGGTAATCGTCCAACGCATCCGCGCGCGACTGGTGACGTCGCGATAGGTTCGGCGGATGCCGAGATAGTAGCGGATCCAGCGGATCGAGAAGATCGCCGCCGCGAAGAGAAACATAAGCGATCCCGGTACGCTTTGCACTCGACCAGACGTTAAGTCGGCTGCGACGAAGTAGCACGCAATGCCGACCAGCCCAGCGACCATTAGCAGCGTCGTCAGGATGCCGCTGCGGACCAGTAGCCAGCAGGTCGTGTAGAACTCTTTCTTGGTCAGCGTGCCGGCGGCGCTCACAGCGCCGGGGATTTCGACATCGACGTATTCTTCGGTTGGCGGCGGTTCGACGTCGCTGGTCGTTCCTATCCGCTCGGAGATCAACTTCCGCGCCGCCAGAAACGCATCTTGGCTCTCAAAGTAGTGGGACGGCAGCGAGATGAAGCCGAACGGTTTCAGCACCAGGACCAATAACCGCCGCCGCTTCTGGAGCCGTGTGAAACGGGACCAGGGAAGAAACGAGGTCATCTTGAGCGACTCAAAATGAACTCCCTGCTCGTCGAGCGTAATTCGCTGCTGCTCCGGCTCTTTCTTCAGTTCTGCGTTTTTCGTTCGCCAATAGGTTTGAGCGTAAAAAAGAATCTCCAGCATCACTACCAGCGGCGCCAGGCAGAAGAGAGGATAGATCGCCGCGCCAATCGTCCAATAATTGCCGGCGATCGGACCGAGCGTCCCGCTGAACATGACTAGCGAAATGACGAGCAGGACCGCGACGGTCCGCCAGTTGTAGACGAGGGCGCGATAGGTCGCTTTTAGATCGCGCTGCGTGAATGTTCCTTCGGCGACGATGGCTTCTCCGGCCGGTGCGTCGGAGCCCTGCTCGATTACCGGCGACTGAAACGGATTGTCGTTGTGTGGTCCATTCATCTAGCGATCCCGGAATCGACGCTACGGTCGCTTGACCAAGCGACGACTTGTTCCCAATCGGCGTCCGTTGCGAAGTAGCGCCTCGCAAGCGAGAGGGCGTAGTTCCGTTGGAAGAGGATGATCATGTTGTCGCGGCGAATCAAGCTGCGGCTGAGATGTTGCCAGGAGAACGCCTCGGAACATTCAGGCGACACGTAGCGCACTTCATCGGCAGTGACGATCCACTCTGTGTTCGCGAACCGAATTTGCCTTCGGTACTCCGAATAAAGCTGCGTCAGACGAATGATGGAGTCCAGAGTGATCAAGATTGTAAAGCTGGAAGCGACGATCGAGACGCCCATCCAACGCAAGTCGATCGCACGATCCATCTGGATGAAGGGGACGGCGGCGGCGACGCCGAGAAGTATGGCTGAAATCAGCAGCCAGATGTGCGGAGGGGCCAGATCGAGTCGCGACTTGCCGGCGTAAAACTCGCGCCACTTAGGGGTTCCACGTCCAATGATTGCCTCTGGAGGCGGAGCGGCGATCTCTAGCGGAGGAACGGAGGCCTGCGCCGTGCGATTGGAGTATCGACGGGGCGAACGGGCCAACTTTTTGACAGTATGAAATTCATCGTCGCTGGAGAAGAAGTAGATTGGGAGTGGAATAAGGCGACCCGATGCGAGCTTCAGCACAATCACGTTGGAATCGGCGACGGCGGAGACGACTTGGCTCCACCAGACATAAACGCTGTAGCTCGGGGACTCGATTTTGAGAAACTCCGGATTGATCTGAAAGCGTTGCGTTTCGGGCGAGTCCGAGACTCGTTGCAAAATTGATTGCCAAGCGGGGTGGCGATAGGCGAAGTATCGAGTCGTCGCGACGCTCGCCACATAGATCGTCGACGGCAGCGCCATCAACAAAAGCCCCAGGACTAGCGACTTTCCTAGGAGGGGAAGGCCCAACATGAACAGCAAGCCCACTCCGAGCCAGCTCGCCGCCGATGGCCAAATGGAATGGACGGCCTGAAATGCGAGGTCGACTCCCTTCGCGTCCAGTCTCCCCTGGGCGGAAATGTCTTGGCTCGACTGGCTGAACGAGGCCTGCGGCGCCATCGGGGACTGAAACGGATTGTCTTCAACGGGGGAAACCACTTACCGCTCCTGAAGTTGTCGTTTCGCTTCGACGGCCCACGCGACGACCTGTCGCCAGTCTTCGTCGGATGAGAAATATCGCTTGGCGAGTGAGACCGTATAGAAACGCTGAAAAACGAAGAGGAGACAATCCTTGCGAGCGTCGATGCGACTGACGTAGGTCCACGGAAACGTGAGAGCCAGGCTACTCGTGGCGATACGCAATTGATCCGCGGTGACGATCCATTGCGTCTGTTCGCTGCGCGACTGTTGCCGGAATTGCTTCGCGATGACGTAATACTTACGAGCGGCGACAAAAAGTGCGATCAAGCCAAAAATCGCAAGAAAGAAGACGGCGCCCGAGTGAAGCACGTTTGTTTTGGGTTCAAGGAAAGCCAATGCGCCAAGGTGACTGGCCATCAGGAGGGAGCCAATTTGAAACCAGGTCCCTGGCTTGGGCCACATGAGCTGCGTCGCCGTTGCATAGAATTCGGGCCACGTGGGGCGTCCAAGTCCGACAACTGCATCGGCGGGGGGATTGGCGGTTGCTAGTGACGGGATCGCCCCCTTGGGAATTAGCAGTTCTAAATCGCGCCGCGAGTGGTCCATGTGCTTGTCATAAGCCATTCTTCCAGCGGCGATAAAGTCCGCTTCGCACTCAAAAAAATGCGCTGGGATCGGGAGCAGAAATTGGGGCTCAAAGACCAAGATCAATTCGCGGGGGGCGTTGAAAATGTCAATGATTCGATTCCAGGTCAGAATCGCGCTCAGGCTAGGGGAGTTGATTTCGAGGTAGTAGGGAGCCATTCGGATGCGTAGCGGCTGCGGCGCATCGCCAAAACGTTGAAAGAGCGATTGCCAGGCGGGGCTCTGATAAGCGAGCTGCCGCGAAATCACGACAAACGCTGCGTATCCAATTAATGGGACGCCGATCGTCAGGCAGGGAATCAGAATCGAATCGAACGCTCCCAGCAGGCCCATCATGACGGTGATCGCAAACCCGAACCAAGCGAGCGGCGACGGCCAATACGAATGGATCGTGTGCAGCGCGGTAGAGATATCATCGACGCTCAACGTCCCCGCGGCGACGATCTCCGGTTCCGCTTCGCCAGCACTAACGGACGGCGTCGTTGGCGATTGGAAGGGATTGTCGTACTTGATATCGTTCATTCCGGTCGCCCTACTTCAAATGCCCAAAGCGATCATACTCCTGCTCCAGCGGGTGCAGATCCTTGCGGCCATGGAAGAAGACGGCGACCCATTCGGCCAGGCGGCGACCAAGTCGGCGGCAGCCGGCGATTTCTTTCTCCTGGCGTGGTTCGCCGGCTTGGATTGCGCCGTAGTGGAGCGTGTGCTGCGGGCCGGTCAGGTCGGTGACGCCGAAGACGAGATATCCGTAGTTCATCAGAATCGCGTTCAGCGTCATGCAGGTCAGTTCCTGTCCACCGCCCCAGGATGCGGCCGAGCTGAACGCGCAGCCGATTCGCCCGTCGCGTTTGCCCCAATTCTCGATCGGCTGTTCGTCCCACCACTTTTTCATCTGCCAACTGACGGTGCCGTAGTTGGTGGGGCTCCCCAGCGCGATCCCTTCGCACCAATCGAGATCGCTGCTGGTCGCCTCGTCGATCGAGACCAGGCGAACCTCGGCGCCGACGACTTGTTGGGCGCCGACAGCGACTTCTTGCGCCATCTTGGCGGTATTGCCGCTATTGCTGTGGTAGAGGATGAGAATCTTGGACACGCGTTGAGCCTCCAAATGGCAGTTAGGGTCTTGGCTATCTTCAAGTAGGAAAATGCCTGCGTCAACCAAGTACCCAAACAACGGGTGGCCCATCCAGTTCGCCAGAACTGGTTGGGTTGCGCAGCAACAAGATGCCGCGCCATGGGGCTGCAATCGTGATTGCCGTTCTCAATTCTCGCTAGGTTCCCCGCGTTTGAGGAAACAAAGATGGACGAGAGTTCTGACCGGATGGCGCTGCATCTTGTCGTTGATGTCCCTAGAGGGAAGTAGACTAGGAGAAACCAACCTTCGGAGCCGTCATGACCAATCGCAGCAAGTTCTTCTCTCTGATTCTCGTCGCCGCGCTGACGTTGATGATCGCGATTACCGTGACGCTGTCGGTGGAAGAAGCGGTTGACGCGCGTATCGGCTGGATCAAGACGGCGACGCTGCCGGCGCCTGAGGCGCTGCAAGCGGCGGCGGTCGACGAGAAGTTCGCCTACGCGATCGAAAACTTGGTAGTCGCCAAATACGATCGGGCCTCGGGCAAGCTAGTTGGTCGCAGCAGCGGCGAAGCGCATCATTTGAACAGCGGCTTTTTCCACCAGGGGAAGCTCTACTGCGCTCACTCGAATTTTCCGAAGAAGCCGGAGAAGAGCGAGATCAAAGTTTACGATCCGCAGACGATGGAACTGACCGACTTTCATTCGTTCGGCGCGGCGCCGCACGGAAGTCTGACCGTCGTGTTGCACGAAGGGGACGCATGGTGGTGCGTCTTCGCCATCTATGGCACAGGAGCGAACGCCGAGACGGCGCTGGTGAAGTTCGACGACCAGTGGCGCGAGTTGGGCGTCTGGAAGTTTCCGGAAAGCGTCATCAGCGACCTTGGCGCCATGAGCATCTCCGGCGGCGTCTGGCGGAATGGCGAGCTGTTGGCGACGGGGCATGACAAACGCGTGATCTATCGCTTGCGACTACCGAAAGAAGGCCAACTGCTGGAACATATCGAAACGGTCGCGACGCCGTTTCCGGGGCAAGGCATCGCCGTCGATCCGGTAACCGGCGGCCTGGTCGGAATCGATCGCGCGAGAAAAGAGATCGTCTTCGCCAAAGAAGCGAATCACCCGTAGGGTCCGTTGTGCGGACCAAAGGAAACGTCGTTGGACTTGCAAGTGATCGAGCAGGGCCTCGGTCGGCATCGCGGATCCTATGCAAACTGAGTGCGCATGCAAAACGCCAAAGTCGGTTTTGACTTTGGCATTTGCGAGTGTCTGTTTGCTTGGATCGCGAGAAGTGCGACCCGGCGCGGGCTTAGACCGAGATCTTGCCGATCTTCACTTTGGTGTAAAGCTGGCGATGGCCGGTCTTGCGGCGCGAGTTCTTGCGGCGGCGGAACTTCTGGACGACCAGCTTCGGGCCTTGGACGACGCCGACCACTTCGGCGGTAACCGAAGCGCCGTCGAGGACCGGCTTGCCGAGCTTCACCCCTTCGTCGCCCGAGACGCACAGGACCGACCCAAAGGTCAGCTGGTCGCCAGCAGTGGCGTCGGCGCGGTAGTCGATGCGCAGTTCCTGGCCTTCTTCAACTTTGATCTGCTTGCCGTCTTCTTTGATAATCGCGTACATGGCCGGAACCTGAGAACTTGCCAAATCAGTGATTTGTTTGGTGATGACGAATTTGGACGACTACCTAGAGCGGCCAAACTCGTTTTGGGAAACCTTCAAAGATATGAAAATGACGCCTGTTTGTCGAGGGCCCAAGTTCCCCGCTTCGCCAAATTCTGGGCGAAGCGGGGTAACTCTTTATATCCCCACGACTTAGTGGCGTGATCCATTGCCCGCCGGGCGGTCGTCAAAGTGGAGCTTACGGCCGTCCGCGTCGACGCATTCGACCTCGAGGTGCTCCGGATAGAACGACTCGCTGCCGTAGATCTGAACCACGATGTTCGTATCTTCCTCGATCCGGGCCAATTCGCGGCGTTTCTTGTTGTTCAGGTAGGTCGCGACTTCGTCGTTTACCCGAATCGTCACATGCGAGGCCCCATCGTGATGGGCGGCGGCCAGTAGCATGCGGACCACTTCGATCGCCATGCTTTCGGCCGATTTGACCACGCCGCGTCCCTTGCAGCAGGGGCAGTCCTTGAAGACGCTTCGCTTCAGGCTGGGACGAATCCGCTGACGGGTCATTTCGATCAGGCCGAACGGGCTCGTCTTCAGGATCTTGGTCCGGGCCCGGTCACGCTTGACCGAGTCGCGGAGGGCTCGCTCGACGTTGCGGCGATGCTTCTCGCGACGCATGTCGATGAAGTCGTTGACCACCACGCCGCCGAGGTCGCGGAGACGCAATTGGCGAGCGATTTCTTTGGCGGCCATCATGTTCAGCTGGTAGGCCGCTTCTTCGGCGGTGCCGTCATAGCGGAAGTTGCCGCTGTTGACGTCGATCGCCACGAGAGCTTCGGTCTGGTCGATCACGATCGAACCGCCGCGACGCAGCGGAACTTCGCGTTGGTTGATTCGCGCGATTTCCTCGTCCAGGCGATACTTGTGGAAGAGAGGGTCTTTGCTCTCGTACTTCTTCAAGCGATTGACGTGACGCGGCATGACGAGCTGCAGGAACTCTTTGGCGCGTTCGTAGGCCGGTTCGCTATCAACGTAGATCGAGTCGACGTCGGACGAGAAGATGTCGCGAATCGTCCGGATGATCATGTCGCTTTCTTCGTAGATATCGCACGGCCCGACCGAGTTTTTCAGACGGCGAACGATCACCTTCCAAAGACGCAACAGGTAAGCCATGTCGCGCGACAGTTCTTTCTTGTTTCGTTCTTGTCCGGCGGTGCGAACGATGAAGCCGAGCCCCTTGGGCGGGTTCAGTTCGAGCAGGGTCGAGCGGAGACGGCGGCGAACCTGATCGTCTTCGATCTTGCGCGAAACGCCGACGCGGCCCAAGGCCGGCATCAGCACCAGGTAACGGCCCGGGATGCTGATGTAGGTCGAGAGGGTCGGCCCTTTGCTGCCGATCCCTTCTTTGATGACTTGGACGAGGACTTCGTCGCCGCGCTTGAAGATCTCTTGGATCGGCGGTTTGACGCGGGGACGCATGCCGGGGCGTTGGCGACGTTGCGGGCGACGTTGGCCGCGACCGCGAGGCTGCGGAGCCTTCGGAGGAGCGTCACCTTCTTCTCCCTCTTCTTTGTCGTCGGCCGAGTCGCTGATCTCTTCGTCGGCCGGTTCGTCATCGTCGTCGCTGAAATCGGCCGCCGAGGCGCCGCCGTAGCTGCCGCCGAAGTCGTCGTCGATTTGCTCGGCCGGGTCATAGCCTCCTTGGCGGAAGTATTGCGGTTCGACGTCGCTGATGTGAAGGAAGCCGTTCTTGCCGACGCCGAAGTCGACGAAGGCGGCTTGAATGCTCGGCTCGAGGTTGACGACGACCCCTTTGTAGATGTTGCCGACGTAATTGTCTTGGCTGGTTCGCTCGAGATAGAACTCTTCGAGGATTCCGTCCTCGACGATCGCAATCCGGCATTCTTCCGGCTGCGATACGTTGATCAGCATTTCCTTCTTCATTCTGGTCTTTCGTGTGTTGCGTCCCACGACCGACCTTCTGCGCAGAGATGGAGAGCCGATAAGAATCGGCCTGCAGCCGCTGTAAGGAGCGGCGCGGTTGGAGCAGCGACGAAAAGCGGAAACGAAACGTCACGCGGCAGTCAGGCGCCAGCATGAAGGGGGCGGCTGGGACTGTCGCACTGCGACGTTTTCCATGCGGGGATTTCTGTCGGTCAGCTACTGCAAAGCGGCGTCAAAAGGCCGTGGGAGCGACGTCGGCGGCGTTCCATCTACAGAAATCGCCCGATCGGGTCGCATGGATCTCAGAGTCGGCTGTTTGGCGTCATGATCGATGGGCGGCGTTTTAAGGAACTGGCCCAGTTTCGCGAATAAGGTCGCGTCGGTCTGCCTGGCGGTGCGTTATTTCCCGCTACGTCGTAACTCTCTATCTGCGTCGAATGGTCGTGAAACTAAGTGTAGTGTGTTCGGTTTTCGCGGACGTTTTCGTCCGCATTACATCAATAATTCGGGTACCGCCCTGCGGACTTCCTCACGCAGGTAGCGTTTGATTTCGCGGGCGTTTTCCATTTCTCGAACGCGGCGGGCGACTTCCTCGCATTGGGCGAGAGAAACGCTCCGGCACACCTTTTTGATCTCGGGAATGGCGCTCGGCGTGATACTTAAGCTACGCAAACCGAGCCCAATCAGCAACATGGCATAGATTGGATTTCCCCCCATTTGGCCGCAAAGGGTCGTCTTGATGTCGGCTTCCTTCGCCAGACGAACCGTCATTTCGATCAAACGGAGCACGGCCGGATCGCAGTTGTTGTACAGCGCCGCTACTTCCTTGTTGCTACGATCGACCGCCAGCGTGTACTGGACCAAGTCGTTCGTGCCAATGCTGATAAAATCGACCTCCTTGGCGAAATGGTCGAGCATGATCACCGAAGATGGGACTTCGACCATCATGCCGATTTTCAGGTTGCGGTCGTAGGGAATACCCTCTTCGTCGAGGTCTTCCATGATATCGGTCAGCAACATCTTTGCCTGCCGCAATTCGTGCAGGGTGCTGACCAGGGGGAACATCACCTGGATTTCCCCCAAGGTGCTCGCTCGCAAGATCGCCCGTAACTGCGTACGGAATAAGGAGATATTGCGAAGCGACAGTCGAATGCTGCGAAGTCCCAAGAAGGGATTCGACTCCGCGACCCGGCTTTCGCCGACGCTGCGGGCAATTTTGTCGGCGCCAAGATCGAGAGTGCGAATCACGATCGGCGCGCCCCCCAGGTCCTGGACCACCTTGGCGTAAACCTGGTAGTGGTCCTCTTCGGTCGGTTCCTGGTCCTGGCCCAGGTAGAGGAATTCGGTCCGGTAGAGCCCGATTCCCTCGGCCCCGCGCTGCTGGCACGAGTCGACCTCGTGGGGGAATTCAATGTTTGCGTAAAGGTGAATCCGCTCGCCGCTGAGCAGTTCGGCCGGCAAATCGCGAAGCAAGTCGAGCCGCGCCGCCAAGCTGCGGTGCTCTTCGACTTCTTGCTCGTAGCGAGCGATCGTTTCGTCGTCGGGCTGGAAAATGACCCGCCCTTGGTCGCCGTCGATGATCACCAGGTCGCCGCCGGAGATCTCGTTCAGAAAGTCGCCGACGCCGACTACCGCCGGAATTTCGAGCGCTTCGGCGACGATCGCCGTGTGACCGCCGGGGCCGCCCACTTCGGTGACGAAGCCGAGGACCATTTCGCGGTTGAGGTTGGCCGTTTCGCTGGGGGTCAGATTGTTGGCGAGGACCACGACCGGCGATTTGATCTCTTCGAGCGCTTCGCGGCGATTCCCCATCAACTCGCCCATCAGGCGGCGTTCGATATCGTGAACGTCGTTCGCACGTTCGCGCAGATAGGCGTTCGGCAGGTTCTCGAAGAACTTGCTGTATTTGCCGAGGGCTCGCGTGATCGCGTATTCAGCCGAATAGTGCCGCTGTTTGACGAGATGATCAATCTCGGTCCGGAGCTTCGAGTCCTGCAGCATCTGCAGGTGAGCGGAGAAGATGGCGCCGTATTGCTGACCGAGTTCGCCGGCGATTTCGTCGCGGCTTTGCTCGATCTGCTTGCCGACGGCGGCGAAAGCGCTTTCTAGCCGCTTCATCTCGGCTTCGACGGCGCCGCGAGCGATGAATCGGCGAGGAATACGATACCCTTTGTCGTCAATAACGACGGCCTCGCCGATGGCGACTCCTGGCGAAACGGCGATGCCTTGAAGGATACGCATAGGACCGAGCGGGTTCAGTCGGGTTGAATGTCAGGCTGATCGTCTTCTTCGACGAACGAATCGACCAGCGCCGCCAAGGCGTCGACCGCAGTTTCGGCGTCAGGACCGATGGCGATAATCGTCAACTGCACCCCTTGTTCGGCGACAAGGGTCAGCAGGTCGAGAATGCTTTTGCCGCTGACGCGTAGCGTATCGCGTTCAATCTCGATATTCGATTGAAACTGATTCGCTAGTTTGACGAAAGCGTCGGCAGGACGCGCATGCAGCCCCTGCTGATTTTTGATTACGATTCGTCGAGTCGCTTGCTGATGGGTCATTTCGCCAACAGAAAATTATCGTTCGAACCGGCGGCGGCCGAACCGATCATCTCAATAAGTGTGCCGCCGGCTTCGGCTCATTCATGCCGCGGCGTCTCCGCGGGGAGACGCAAGAGCGGAACTTACGAGCCGAATTGATTGTTGTCCGCTTCTTCCAGCAGTTGCTGAATGTCCGGGACGGTCTTCGACTGCTTCAGGAACTTGCAGAACATGTCGTCTCGCAGTTGACGCGAGATGTTTTCGAGCGCTCGCAGGTGGTCGCCGGGGCGATCGGGAGGCGAGACCAGCAAGAAAAAGAGATGGACTTTCTCTCCATCCAGGCTGCTGAATTCGACCCCAGTGCTGCTTACGCCGACGGTGCCGACCAGCGTTTCGACGCTCGGGTGCTTGGTGTGAGGGACGGCGATTCCGCGGCCGATGCCCGTGCTGCCGAGCTCCTCACGCTTCATGATCGCTTTGATGATGCCGTCGACGTTCTCGGCTTGGATCGCTCCAGCGGCGACGAGGCTCTCCGCGAGTTCGCGGATGACCCCTTCCTTGTCTTGGGCGGCCAGCTCGGGTTTGATCCCATTGACGCAAATGAAGTCAGCAAACTTCACGTTTCGTTTCCTTTCCTCGGATCGGCGTTCCGACTGCACTTTTGCCGGCAATCGGGCTCCGACGGTGCGTGTATTTAGGCTTCGGAATCGGGGCTGCTAGCGGCGGCCTGATCTTTCAGACCGGGGCCGCGATGGTCTTTCAGCCGCTCTTTGTGTTTGCGGAGTTGCTGTTCCATCTTGTGGATCGTGTTGTCTAGCGCTCCGAGCAGGCTCGAGCAGCTATCGGCGGCGACGAAATCGTCGGTTCGTTCGGCCGTAACACGGAGTTCCACGCCCGGCTTGTCGTTGTGCTCCAGGTCGACGGTGACGTCAACTGAAGTGATGCGCTCAAACAAGCGGGTCAGCTTCTGTACTTTTTCGGAAATCGTCTCTTGCGAGTCCGTGCTCAAATGGCCATGTCGCGTAGAAATATTGACTTGCACGACGAAAACTCCTTCGAAACGTGTTCCAGCGAGACCGGTTCCATGGAACCGGGCTCTCTATGGGAGAGGCTTCAGTTAGATGGAAACGGGATATTCTATCGACAATTATGCGTCGTGACAAAGCCCATTCAACCGGGCTATGCGTGGGAAACAGAGAAGCACGGTAAGATCGGAGACGGTTGTGCCGCCCCGATACGCCCCAAACCGGTACTAGGGGAGGGTTCGGCTTCTAGATGCACGCTTATCGCATTGCGGACTGCCGTAGCGGAATTTGCCCCATTATTTCGGCATCCGCTCGACCGTACGCCCAGCCAGCTGACCCGCGCTCAGGCGTCCCCACCAGCGAGAGATCGGGCCTTCTCGTTCGGCCTCATTCATTTCGGGCCGGTACAACAAGGTGTATCCGGTCATCCGTTGCAGCCGTTCAAAGGCGAATAATCGCATCGCTGCGTCGTTGTGCCCCAGGTTCACGATCAGCTCCACCGCCTCCGGCTGCGTCAACGTTTCGAGCCAGTAGGCGTCGAGCTGATTGACCAGCGCGTCGCCGAACTGCGGGCTCAACGCGTGCAGCGCAGCGATGATCTGCGGCTTTTCGTTCGGCTCGGCCCGGGACCAAAGCTCGGCCAGATCGCGGAAATGAGCCGACCAGAACTGGCTGAGGGTTGGATCGTGGAACGATTCGACCAGCGGACCTACCTGCCCTGCCGCCGCAGACAGACGCATCGCTTCGCTCCGAGCGCCCGGCGAGGCGTTCGACAGGGCGATTCGCTGCAGCGTGGTGAGCGGATCGATTCCCTGCCTTGCTCCCTCGTCCAGTTTGAAGCGGACAAAATCGGCGGCCGGCGCGGGATAGAGGACGCTCCACGATGGCGCCAGTTTGCGATGGTTCAATACGGGAGGTTTATCGGAGTACATGATCAGTTCGTCCGCCTGAAGCAGCGTCAGCGTGACGTCTGCGACGGAGACGTCGCACTGTCCGCCGCAGAAGATCTTGATCCAGCCCTGCGATTTCGGCGGTTGATCGGCGGTCATGAACCGATTGATCTCGACATTCACTTCCCCTTCCCCAGTGATGTTTGAGATCGTAACGGTCAGTCCGCCGACCATCTCGAGCGTGATCGGCTTATCCGACGCGGGAAGCGAGATCTGCCCGTGGTTAATCATCACGCGGCTGTCGTCAGTCAGCAGCAGATCGGCCGGGCCAACGACGACCATCGCGGCCGTGTTATCATCGCCGGTCGCGAAATAACTGCCGGGGCCGACGATCAAACGCTGAAACGGCTTGAGTACCGCTTCGTGCGGCGGAGCGGCGTATCTGTTCGCTTGAATGTCGTGAGTCAGGAAGACGCCGCGTCGACCAGGTTCTAACAGCGCCGGATCGATCGCTTCGAGATTTTCCGCCCCGCCGGGCTTTACGCCAGGGACGTTGTCAAATGGCATATCGGCTTCCGGCGGCCGGGTTGTTCCTGGGCCGGTCGTCGCCGGCGTATTGGGAGTTGGTGAATTCGCCATGCCGGGGTCGGTCGTGGTTGGCGGCGTTGTGTCGGTCCCGGTTTCAGGCTTGGCCGGGATATCATCCAGCGAGTTGATCACATTGCGAGAAACGTCGTTGCCGCCCGGTTTGACCGGGGGATTCTTCTCGTCCGGCGACTCTGCGGTCGCAGGCTCTTCCCCGTCGGTCGCATCGGCGACTTTCTGCGGCCCGCCGGTAAGCCACTGCGGCGGCGCGATCCAGCCGCTGGCGGCGATCAACCAGCCGGAAGCGAGCGCCAAGACGACGACCGCGGCGAAGCTCAGCCATTTGGGAAAACCGGATCCGCTCTCGGCGGTCGCCAGTTCGTCTTCGTCGACCTCTTCTTCCTCGCTCTCCTCCTCCGGCAGCACCATCGCGATCGGCAACTCGGCGGTCGCCATGTGATGTTGCTCATCGTCATCGGTTTCGGGAGGTGCTTCGTCCGTGGTGTTCCAGCGCTGGTCGTCGGGGGTCAGGATCTGGTTGAGATCGGTCGAGGAATCGGTTTGCAGTAGCGCTGAGTTCCCGAGCAGCCCATACGCCCGTTTGCGGAGCGAAGACGAAACGTGCGCCGGCGTCCCCAAAACCATCGTCAAGATTTGATGGGCCGAGGCGACTTCGGCCAGATGGCGATCCGACTCGAAGCAGAGCAGTTCCAGCTGCGCGACCTGTTGCGGATCGAGTTTGTGGTCTAGGTACTCGGCCACGGTATTGGCGTCGCGGCCAATACCGTCCCCCTCCACCGCCAGGGCGGAGAGCTCTTTGCGCATTACCCGCGTGCGGATGTGGTTGATCAGTTTCTGGGCGAACTCGCTTTCTGCGACCTTTTTGTCCATCTCGGCGGCGTCCGCTTCGCTGAGAATTCCGTGCATGTAGGCCAGCAGCACGCGTAAGGTGAGTCGCATCGCCATGTTTCGATCTTTGGGGGGACGAAGGGAGAATATCATGCGTCGTAAGTAATAGTGCCGCTTCGGATGCACTTTCGTACGACCGGTGGAAAAATTTTCCTCCGGAATTTTGCTTTTCAATTTTTGCGGCCTATCTTGCGATTAGCGCGCAAATTTCGCCCCCAAAGTGAGCGGTGGTGGAGAGTTGTCTTGTTTTGACGATTGGAGCGGGAGCTTCAAGTTCAGGTCTTGCCGTCTGTACCAGATGCATCAGCGGCATCTCCGGTTTTTTATTTAGGCAACGGCAAAAACCGCAATCAAGTCTTGCTAGCGACGTCGATGCTTGCATGTAGCGGAGGTCGCATGGAGCGACGTGTCGCATAGTGGCTGACAGAGTTGCCCCTCGTCAGCTTGTTCGGAACGGATGTCCGACTCCACCTGACACACGGCCAACGGAAATACACGGCTGCAATTTGGAGGCAGCGTGTGGGCCAAAAAAATTGAAGGAGTTCCGGAGATGTTGGTTTCTCGATTCCCTGCCGCGCTGGCGCTGACGCTTTCGGCGTCCGGTCTGTTTGCAGCGCCCATCAATCTCGATCAGCCCAGTTCGCTTGATCGGCCGAGCTATTTCGCTCCTGAAAAGAGCCCGGCCCAACTGTGGCGACAAAACAATCACCCCGTCTCCTTGACGGAAGACGCTCCTGCCCCGGCGGCGGACAAGATGTACGCCGAATCGCTCGAGCCCGGCATGTTGGCGCCGTCCGCCGACGGCTATTCCGGCGATTGCTCGACCGGAAGCTGCTACGACGAATGCTTTCAAGATTGCTTCTGCCCGACTTGGTTCGCCTACGCCGGCGCATTGGCGATGACGCGCGATCGCGGCAATGAAGTCTGGTTGTCCAACGACAGCGGCGACTACGCGGCCCGCGTGATGGGTACGGAAGCGGCCGCGATGGGCTGGAACGCCGGCTATCAGCTTGGCTTTGGTCGTCGCATCGGTTGCTGCAACTGGGCGTGGGGAGTCGACTTCTGGGCGGTGCGCGGGACCAACGAACACACCGTCACCAATGCCGGTCTGGTCGGTCAGCTCGATACGCCGCTGGACGCTAACTTCCAGGGTTTGACGTACGACGGCAGCAATGTCGACGATTACTTCAATGACGCGGCCGCCCACCGTCTGCAACGTAGCTACGACTTCTACAACGTTGAACTGAACGTGTTCCAGGATCCCACGCTCTACTCGGGCAACTATGGCGGCGGTTGCTTCCAATTCGGCGCCTTGGCCGGTCTGCGATACTTCAAGTTCCGCGAAGCGATGTCGTTTTCGACCGATCCGAGCGACGGCGTTTTCACCGGAGCGGACGACGAGTTGCACTACAACATCAACGTCGACAACAACCTGATCGGCGCCCAGCTCGGCATGATTATGAACTACAACTGGAATCGCCTGAACCTGTACGCCAAGACCAAGTTTGGCGCCTACGGAAATGCGATTTCGCAGGACTCGGCCATGTACGGCAACCTCGGTTACGCCTATATCGACAACGCTCTCAGCCCGAATAACGGACAGTCGTTCAACGTCTCGGGCACCAAGGGGCGCGTCAGCTTCCTGGGCGAAATCGACCTCGGCGCCAACTACCGAGTGACGCAACACTTCTCGATGAACATCGGCTACCGCGTGGTCGGCGTCTCGGGCGTCGCTCTCGCCACCGAGCAAATTCCGCAAAACTTTGAAGACCTGGGAATCGTCGCCAGCACACCCTCCAACGGCGATGTGATCCTGCACGGCGGTTACCTCGGCGGCCAGTTCATCTGGTAAGCCAAGTACGAAGCACGTCATCCTCCGAAAGCCGTCTCGCACCTGCGAGGCGGCTTTTCCCATTTCTTGGCCTGGTCGCAAGGCAAGAATGAAAAAAGCTCCCCTGCCGGCGGCAAGGGAGCTTTCTCTGTTCGTCAGGCGATCGCCCGAAGTTACTGAGGCGACGCAAGTCCGGCGGTCAGCGCCGGGAGGCTCGAGTCGAGGAAGTAGGCTTTGGGCGAGGTCGTGTCGATGACCGCTTTCATCAGCGACTGGGTCGGGCTAGCGGCCGAAGCCGAGCCGATGCTGAACAGCGACGCCGGCTTTTTGTAGGCGACGACGCGGGTCTTTTTCACGTCGAGCTTCGCGAGTTCGGCGGCGCGACCGATCGCTTCTTCGACGAAGCCGATCTTGTCGACCAGGCCGAGTTCGACCGCCTGGTCCGCCATGTAGATTTCGCCGGTCGCTAGTTCGTCCAGCTTGGCGGGGTCGGCAACATAGGCAGGGCGCCCCGTTTTCACCACGTCTTTGAAGCGGGTGAACATATCGTTGACCAGGCCTTGCACCAGGTCACGCTGATCCGCCGACATCGTGCGGGTCATGCTCAGCATTTGCTTGCGCTCGTGGCTGGCGATCGAGTCGTCCTTGATGTGATACTCTTCCAGCAAGCCGGTGACGTCGTAATGCGGAATGATCACGCCGATCGAGCCGGTGATCGTCGTCGGCTCGGCGTAGATGACGTCTTTTTCGTCGCCAACCGCCATCGCAACGTAGTAGCCGCCGCTAGTCGCGGAAGAGCCCATGCTGACGACCAGCGGAATCTCACGATCTTTACGCAGCTCGTTGAGGTGGTGATAGATGTAGTCGGAGGCGCTGACCGATCCGCCGGGAGAGTCGACGCGGAGCACGATCGCTTTGACGTTCTTGTCCTTCTTAGCCAGTTCGATCTGATTGCGGATGTATCCTTCCCCTTCCATGATCAGCCCTTCGACGCGGATCAGGGCGATCTTGTCGGAGGCGAGCTTATCGCCGGAGTAGAACTTCTCGGTGACTCCGTCCTCTTCGTTGAAATACTGCGCGGTTGCGGCAAGCTGCACGATGATGATCAGGCCGGCGAACATCAGGCCCATCCAGCCGAGAAAGGCGATGATCCGCAAAAACCAGCCGCCGCCTTGTTTGATAATGATCGGCTGCTGGGGGGGAGGAGTTTGTCCGTTGTTCATCGAGTTACCTTCTATGTGGGATCCGGCAGGCCGGCAAGCGCCGTCCGCAATGCTTTGGGGTCATGCGGTTTACGCATGAAGAATAAGACGTGAGTCGCCCCCGAGTGGGAAAGTGGTCGCCGTCACGCCCTGGAAGGGCTCCCCATGGACGACGACTGCGCCATATTTTAGGATTTTGACGGCTGGAAGCAATTCGCCGTGGCGTGGCCAATATCGCGCTGCTTGTGCTAGCGACGCCCAAAAACGTTGCTGTTGTCCTCGGTCGCCCTGCTCGGTAAGCTTCTCGCTTCCCCCGCCGGGACTTTGCGGCGAGATGGGAAAACTAGGCGTAATGGCGACGCTCGGTATGCGTCGTGGATGTTTTCGACCGGAAGGAGCTTCTCGTGTTCGTCTCGGCTTCAAGCGAGTGTTTTCCTGATCTTCCCATGCGCGAGTGCATGGAAAAGCTTGTTGATCTCGAATTCAGCAACGTTGATCTCACCATCAGCGAGTCGAGCAAGCACCTCAAGCCGAGTCTGGTCGCCAACGACCCGGAAGGCGCCCTCGAAATCTGCCGCGATACGCAGCGCCTGAACATCTCGAACTTTCGCGTTCTGATCGACGCCGTCAAAGAAGAGCACTATCGCCAGTTTGAAGCGATCTGCAAGCTCGCCAAGGCGGTCAAGGTTTCGTCCCTGACGGTTCCCTCCGGCGAATTCGGTACGCCGTTCAATGAAGAGGTCGAGCATCTCCGTGAGTTGGTGGCGATCGCCGCCGTCGAAGGGATCGTCGTCAGCATGCACACCCACGTCGGTTGCTTGTCGCAAGACGCCGACACGATTAAAGTCCTCTGCGACAACGTGAAGGGACTTGGCGTCACGCTCGATCCCAGTCATTTCACCTGCCGCGAAGATAGCCCGGCCAACTACGAAAAGATCCTCGGCTACGTCCGCCACGTCTACTTGCGCGACACGACGAAGAACCAGATGCATGTTCGCGTCGGCCAAGGGGAAATCGAATTCGGCAAAGTGATCTCGCAGCTCGAATCGGTCAACTACAAGCGAGCCCTCACCATCCACATGCCGCCGCTGCCGGACGTCGATCAGATGGCGGAGATGCGCAAAATGCGGCTGCTGATGGAAAGCTTGCTGTAAGCGGCGGGCTTAAACGCCCAGTAGGAAAGATGAACATGGATTTTGAAACCTACTGGACCAATCTCGTTCATCGAGTCTTCGACGAGCAGGAAACGCTCTGCGGGCCAGACGAACTCATCTACCGCCTGACAAGCATCTACGGCGAAACGATGGTCAACGGAATCTTCGGTTATTTCGACCAACGTTTCCTCGAATACGACCACGACCTTCGCCTGTTGCGAGCGTGCGGCTACAACGACATCGCTGACGACTTTGCGAAGGCCCGGCATTTGATGTTCGGCGAGACGCCGCTCTCCGAAGAGAGCGTCAACGAGGTCTTTGAACGTCTGGCGGAGGATGAGGAGAATCCAAGCCCATCGTCGGAATCGGCGGAATTGGACGTTATCTACGATCGGTTGATCGAGCGGCTTCCTCAATTGCTGGTCGAACGGATAAGATCGGCGTCGAGAACGAACTCTTCGTCCCGGACGCCGAGTAAGTCGAACGGTCGCGTTACGCCAAGATCTCTTTGATCACGTGACCATGCACGTCGGTTAATCGGCGATCGAGCCCGTTGTGGTAGATGGTCAGCTTTTCGTGATCGAAGCCAAGCAGGTGAAGCACCGTCGCATAGAAGTCCCAGACAGTGGTTGGATTAACTTCCGCACGGCGGCCGAACTCGTCGGTCGCTCCGTAGCTGACGCCCCCTTTCACACCGGCGCCCATCATCCAGCAGGTAAAGCCATCCGGGTTGTGATCGCGTCCGGTGGTGCCGGCCTGATGGGTCGGCATGCGGCCGAACTCAGTCGTCCACAAAACGAGCGTATCTTCGAGCAGCCCCGATTGTTTCAGGTCGGTCAGCAGGGCCGCCGTCGGTTGATCCAGAATCGGACAGTGACGCTCATAGTCAGGCTTTAGCGTCTTGTGGGCGTCCCAATTCAACAGACCGTCAACGCCCGAAGCGCGTGACGCGCAATAAAGGTTGACGTAACGCACCCCACGTTCCAGCAGACGCCGAGCCAGCAAACAGTTACGAGCATACGCCGCTTTCAGCGGATTAGCGTCGCTGGTGCCGTATCGCTGATGCGTCGCTTCGGTTTCGCTCGCCAGGTTCGAGACCTCCGGCGCCGACATCTGCATGCGGGCCGCCAACTCGTAGGCGGCGACGCGAGCCTGCAGTTCGGTTTCGGCCGCGTATTGGTCGGCGAAGTCGCGGTTCAGTTTGGCGACCAGCGCACGCGCGGCGGCGTCTTCCGCTTCCGCGATTCGATCAGGACGAGCCAGATTGCGGATGGGCTGCTGATCGCTCATGACGATCGCTTGATGACGTGCCGGCAGGAAACCGTTCGACCAGTTCGCCTTGCCGTTCGGCGGTTCGCCCCGGACGTCCGGAATCGCAACGTAGGTCGGCAAGTTTTGATTCGCACTGCCAAGGGCGTAGCTGAGCCAGGCGCCGGCGCTCGGAAAACCTTCGCTGGTATGCCCGGTGTTCATGAAGACGCAGCCGGGACCATGCGTGTTGGTTTTGCTGTGCATCGAGTGGATGAAGGCGATCTCGTCCGCATGCTGCGACAGATGCGGGAGCATCGTCGTGATCGGCTTGCCGCACTGGCCCGATTCTTTGAAGGCCCACGGGCTCGGCATCAGGTTGCCGTTCTTCCCTTGGAACGAGAGAAAATTCTCCTCGCCGGGAAGGGGCTGTCCCGCCATTTTCTCGAGCGACGGTTTGTAGTCCCACAAGTCCATGTGCGAGGCGGCGCCGGGGCAGAAGACCTGCAAGACGCGTTTCGCCTTGGGGGGGAAGTGGGGAGCTTGAACCTGCGGCGCCGCTTCATTGGCGAGCGCACTGCGCGACAGCAGATCGATCATGCCGACGCCGGAAAGGCCGGTCACGATATTTCCCAAGAATCCGCGTCGCGATAGTTCGGCGTAGGCGTTCATCGTTGCACTCGGGGAGTCAGCCGTGATTAGTGAAGGTAGATCAATTCGCTGGTGTTCAGCAGTGCTCGGCATAGCGCCGGCAGGCCATGTTCGGCCGCCAAGGCGACGCAGGCTTTCGTTTCCGCTTCGGTCGGGGCGCGACCGTAGCAGAGGGCGTAGGCCCGCTGGATTTGTTTTTGCGGATCGTCGCCCGCTTCCTTTTGCAGTCTCTCGGCGAGGAACTGCGACATGTCGAGCGTGAAGTCGTGATTGAGCATCGTCAGCGCCTGAAGCGGCGTCGTCGTCTCATCGCGACGCGGCGCCGAGAAGGCGCAGTCGGGACTGTCAAACTCGGTCATCAAGTCGGTACGGGCCGCACGAGCATTGTGGTGATAGACCGCGCGGCGATAGGTCGACGCGTCATGCTCGTCGAGCGGCACATAGGTCGCCACGTTGTCTTGCAGGTATTGGTAGAGGCGGAAGCCGGGGCCTCCCATCTCGAGATTGAGCTTGTCCGAGATCTGCAAGATCACGTCGCGGACCTCTTCGGCCGAAAGTCGCCGCGGCGGAAATCGCCACAACAGCCGGGCGTCGCCGTCGATTTTCGCCGCATCTTCTCGATAGTCGCTCGATTGCTGATAGGCCTGGGAGAGCATGATCTGGCGGTGGAGCGGCTTGATATGCCAACCATCTTTGACCAACTCGCCGGCCAGCCAATCGAGCAATTGCGGGTGCGAAGGAGCTCCGCCCATGTAGCCGAAGTCGTTCGGCGTATCGACGATTCCGGTTCCAAAGTGATGCTGCCAGAGGCGATTGGCCAGCACGCGCTGCGGGAGCGGGTTCTGCGGATCGATGATCCAATCGGCCAATTCCAAGCGACGCTGAGACTCGGCGGCGTCGGCGGGAAGTTCGTAGGTCGGGGCCGATTCCGAGAGTCCCGAGAGACTGCAGGGAGTGACCGCGTCTCCTTTTCGCTGAGGACTTCCCCCTACGAACAAATGAAACGGTCCCATCGCGGCGTCGCGGGTTCCGACCCACCAAACCGGCAGCGGCGGGACCTGGCTGATCGCCTTGTTGACCTCGGCCAGTTTGGCCGCGAGCGCCGCGTCATTGGCCCGATCTTCGTCGGTCAGTTCCGCCGCCAAGAGACGCTTGTGGCGATGCGCTTCGTTGACCGGCTGACGATCGTGCGAATTGGCGACTTCGGTCCACTTCTCGCCGTCGCTCGATACGAGGATGCGGTATTCGCTGACAAAATTCGCGACTCCATGATCGGCGGCGGCGCCGGGGCGATCACTGGAGAATACGACCCGATCGATCGATTGCGGCTCGGCCAAGGTGATCGTCAATTGCGGGCCAGCGGCGAGCCAGCGGGCTCCAAACTTCCCGTCGATCGTGAGATTGGCGCTGTAGGCGGCGTCAAAGTCGCCGGCATGACGCGAATCGCCAACGGCCGTCGCTCCCGACGAGGCGAGCGCCACGTTTTGCGAATTATCGCCGGCGGTCCAGACTTCGAACTCGTCGATGCCGTAGCCGTTGTTCGCGCTCGGATTACGTTCCTGGCCTTCGACAATCAGGCGAACCATTTTGGCGGCTACCGGCGCAAAACGTTCTTCGGTCGTTTGCCGCGAAACGGCGGGGCGGGACCAGAGCTGGTCGTAATGTTCTTTCTTCGCATCACCGCGGGCGATGGCGAACTTTTGGATGTCGTCTCGTTGACGCGTCAGATCGGCTTGTTGCTTTTGCAAGTCGCCAAGCCGTTCCTCGCGTTCCTTGCGCTCCGCTTCGGTGGCGACGGGGCGTTCGCCATGTTTGATGCCGGCGAAGGTGGCGTACAGACCGTAATAGTCCTTCTGCGTAATCGCGTCGAACTTGTGGTCATGGCAGCGGGCGCAGCCGACGGTCAGGCCGAGAAACGCTTCGCTGGAGGATCGAATGATCTCGTCGATCGTATTGGCCCGGATCTGGGCCGCTTGCGCCGGGTCTTGATTGCCGACGTCATCGTAAGGCCCGGCGACCAGAAACGCGGCGCCGATTTCGACGTCGGGCGTGTTTGGCGCGATCACGTCGCCGGCCAAGTGTTCGCGAATGAATTGATCAAACGGCTTGTCCTCGTTGATCGAGCGGATGACGTAATCGCGGAACGGCCAGAGGTTCGTGATGATCTGATTCCGCTCAAAGCCGCGACTTTCGCCGAAGCGAATGACGTCGAGCCAATGCCGACCCCAGCGTTCCCCATAGCGAGGGGAAGCGAGGAGCCGCTCAATCAGTTGCGGATAGGCGTCCGGCGAATTGTCGGCGAGGAACGCTTCGACTTCTTCGGGCGTCGGCGGCAAGCCGGTTAGATCGAAAGTCGCACGGCGAATCAGCGTACGACGATCGGCCGGAGGATTCGGCTTCAGCTGAGCTTCAGCCAGTTTCGCCCAGACGAAGCGATCGATCGGATTCTGTTTCCAGGCGTCGGGAGCTTCGTCGGCTGCAGGCAGTTTGGCTTCCGCCAGCGGTTGCAGCGACCACCACGAGCGGTCCGCTTTCGACGCTTCGTGAATGACGACTCCCTCGGGCCATACGGCGCCTTGTTCGACCCAACGGCGGAGCAGGTCGACTTCCGCTTCGCTGAGGACTTCGCCCGACTTGGGCATCGCCGGGCGTTTGTCTCCGTCGGGAACGACGACTTCCAGCAGATAGCTGCCGGCCGCATCGCCAGGGACGACGAAACCGTTGGTCAACAAGTCGTCAGGACTCGCGAGCGACAATTCTCCCTTTTTGATGTTGGGAGAATGGCACGAGACGCAACGCCGCGAAAGGAGCGGCGCAACTTCCTGCTCGAAATCGACAGGTTTTTCGTTTTCAGCGGCAGGTAGGAGGGAGGAAGGAAGGAAAAGGGCAACTAGCGTCGTGAAGAGAAAAGGTAGGCATTTCACAGACGATTCGCTCCTCAGGAGGAAACGGTTTGGCGGGTTAAAAAGGACTCGCGTCGGTCGGCGGCAATCTGTTGCGGATCAAACAAATCGGCGATGAGGGCCTCGACCGACTTTTCGATGTGATAGGCCATCGCGTCGGATGCTCGGTTGGAGTCGTTCGCTTTGATGGCGCGCACGATCTCCAGGTGTTCGGCGTTTTCGTTCATTTCCGCGTAGTAGTCGCGCGACGATCGGCGCAAGTGGCGCGCGTCGCGCAGCGTGCGGAACAGAACCTTATAGCGACCAATCTCATACGCCAGGCGTTCGCTGCCGCAGCGTTCGGCGATCAGTTCGTGGAGTTGCGAGTCTTGCTCGCGGGTCTTTTGCGACCAACGTTTGTTGCGTTTGGCGGAGTCGAGTTCGGCGAATTGCGATTCGAGCAGTTCCAGTTCAAACGGAGCGATCCGCCCGCAGACGCTGCGAACCGCTTCGCATTCCAGAATGCGGCGAACCTGGCAGATCTCTTCGACCTGGCGCGGACCGAAAGGGCGGAGCACCGCGCCCCGATTCGGCTGCAATTCGACCACGCCGATACCGGCCAGTTCGACCAGCGCTTCGCGAACCGGCGTGACGCTGACTTCAAACTGCTCGGCAAGGTGTTCCAAGCGAAGTCGCTGTCCCGGAGCGAACTTACCTTCAAACAGGACAAGCAAAATATCGCTCACAAGTTTCTGACGGCGGGCCCCATGTTGGACTTCGTTTGCGCTTGCCACGGTAGTTCTCTCTAACTTGGTGACTTATCGTCGCGACTCGGACGATAGGAATACGACGGATTTTATATAATCAGGGCCCCGGCTTCAATCATTTTTTGAAAAAACGATGATTTCGGCTATTCATTCTGTTGCTAACCATCGGTTTGCGAATGGGGCACATCTAAAGATTGCATACGAAAAAGAGACGTGACCCGACTGGGCCCGTCTCTTTTAATTCTAACAATCGTTCTGAAAACGGTCTTATTTAGTCGACCACCGGCGGAATCGGTGGATTGTCTGCCTTCGCGAGTTGCGGATCGGTTTCTGGGGTCGAATCCACTTCCGTGACCAGCATTTCATTGGGACAGCCGCCAGAAGCGGGGCATCCGCTGCTGCTTGGGCAGCAACTCGCCCCGTCGCTGTACGACGCATAATCAGCCGTCATGGTCGAAGGACATGGATTACTTCTCTGAGAACAGCAACTATGGGGCTCTTCTTCCGGCAAGAGGAACGACAACGCATTGGCGACCTCCGGTACGTATTGGGCGGCGAAGAGCGTCCCCGCGCTCAAGAGCAAGAACGAGTAGAGGGCGATCTTGCCCACGGCTGCCAACCAATTGCGACGAGGCGCCGCAGCGGGCGAGCTTTCAACATGTTCCGATTCGGATTGCGACTCTGCCATTGGGTTTCGGCTCCCGGAGAAGATGATCGTAAGGTAGAAGCGGCGACTCTTGTTATGGGCTAGCCGAGCGGGCCGTGATAGTGAATTTCCGCACGAAGCAGGCAGAATTCACGAACATTTTTATTCGCGACGCTACGTGCTGATTGGAAGCCAAATATGCAAAGCGCAAGCTGCTCTATTTAGGCAAATTGGAAACTTCGATCGAACGACCGTTGCTCGCCTCAAAGCGATGTTCCTTCGGCCAGAAATGAATTGTCCCGGCCGACGCAGTTTGACGAGGCGCGCCAAGCTGCTGCTGGTACGAGAGCTGCGCCATCGAGCGTCCGCTCCCATGCAGCACGATCATCTGTTTTTCGTTCGAGTAGGTGAACCGCTCGCCAGTCGCCGAATAGAGTCGCCCGCGAACGTTGGCGTTGCCGTTGGCGATCAGTTCGATCGATTGCGTCGTGCCGCTTGGAGACGCGAGCTGTGCGATCGTCAACTCCTCGCAAGCCAGTTCGACGTCGTTCTCACGCAGCCCTTGCAGCGAGTTGGGAGCGATCGCTTCTCCCCAATTGTTGATCGGGCCGTAAATCGCCGGGTGCACGTCGCGGAACGAGATCTGCCGGCGATGGATGTTCCCCAGAACCCCTTGGCGGAAGTTAACTTCGACAAAGGTGAGCTGATTGCTCGGCGGAGCAGGGGAGGGACCTTGTTGCATCGTCGCATCGAACCCGCGGAAGCCGATTCGGGTGCTGCGTGCCGCGCCGGCGCCGCTGACCACGATGTCGCCGGTGACTTGGTCGATGCTCAGGTTGTCGGCCCGCATCTCGTCGATACTGATCAGCTTCCCAAATTCGACGGTCGGGTTGTAAGCGTTGAAACCTTGTTTGCATTCGATTCGGCGAACGCTTGGATTGCGGCTTTTGCCGAGCTGACGGAATTCGACCGGCTGGTCGAGCACCACTTCCATGCGACCGGTGTTGAGCTGGCGTTGTTCGGTGACCAGGCCGAGCTGTCCTTTTTGGAACTGCATCGGGCGACCTCTCACCGCGATGTTGCGATCGAAAATGATCCGATCGCCGATCACCTCCAGGCTCCCCTGCCAGGTAACCGTGTAGATCTCGGGCAGCGCCAGCTTGCGTCCTTCAAAGTCGCGATCCATCGGCAGCAGCAGTTCGCCGGGACCTTGCGAAAAGACCCGATTGCGGGCCTGATCCATTTGCAGGTGATTGCTGAAGAGCTGAATGCCGCGTCCCGAAATCATCCCTGGCGCGCCGACGACATGGGCGTAAGCATTGGGGGAGGATGCGTGTTCGATCTGAATGACGTCGCCGGTGACGACCAGCGGCGGCTTGTTCGGTTCGGTCGACGACGTCTCTTTCACTTCAACATGGCCGGAGATCGTCGCGTTTTCGACCAGCATCCGTTCGGCCAAACGCATGAAGACCAACTGAATCAGGTCTCCCTGCATGTCGAACTTCGTGGTCGGTTCTTTGTTCGGTTCGGACTCCCCGCCGAAGGCGATCGGGGGCAACATCTGCGGCTGCTCGTTCCGATTGAGCGAAACGTTCATGCCGGAAGGATTCGATGGCGGCGAAGGGGAAACGACGTTCGAGCCCGGCCGGACCAGCGTCACCGATTGCTCATTCGGTTGATCGAGGTTTTGCGCCGCGTTGAGTTCCGGATATTGGAACCAGGCTTTTAGTTCCTTTGTTTGCCCATTGAGTTGCGGCGAACGAATATCGACGCGACCGTTGGCGTGCATGCGATCGGCCAGCAGCTGTTTGTCACGCTTGCCTGGGATGCTGAGGGAACGAATCCAGATGTAGAGGTTGTCGGCCTGGATCTGGCCGCGACCGTCGACTCCGGCCGAAACGTCGCCGGCCAGCGTCATGACATGTTCGCCAGCTTCGTTCGGTTCGACCCGCAGTTGATCGCGCCAGCCGACGCGGACGGCGTCGCCCGCCTTGTTGTCTTTGCCAAGTTGGCCGCTAAACGTCCCGGGACCAGCCGCCCAGAGACGGCCTAGGTCGCGATTGTTCTCGGCCATTTCGTACTGAACGTTGGGAGAACGAACGACCCACTGGTCTTTCGCCAGTTCGGTCGTTTGATCGCCGCTCGCTTCGATGCGGCGGCGGATCACGTCGTAGATGAACTGCTGGGCGGTCGCACGTGCGCCGGCGCTGGGAGCTTGCAGCGTCGCCGGTTGACCGACGGCGACCAGTCGCTGTACTTTCAATTTGCCCATCGACTTCGAATCGTCGGCCGGCTTGCCGCCCGTTTGAGCGACTTTCTCCTCATCTTCTTCGGTGAAGTAGACCTCGATCAAGTCGCCGCGCAGTTGGTCGGGCGTCGTCGCTTCGGTCGGCCGCGTAACGACGACACGTTCGCGAAAGCTCGCAATTTTGTGCGCGGCGTCAAACAGGAACGGACCATTGCAGGTGATTTCGAGCGGCGCCGCATTGGCCTGCTGAGCTCCCGCGCTTGGTCCAATCGGATCGTTCAGTCCTCCCTGCGACGCGATCAGCACGCGATCGACGTGGTTCAATTGCAACGACTGGAGGCCGCCGACCGCCGAAGGCTTTTGCCCCGGCTTCTTCGACGTTTCATCCAGCTTGGCGATCAAATGGCGACCGCTGCCGGAACTGCCGCCGTAGCGGAATTGGATCGGCGCCTTGGTTTCGATCCAGCCAGGGTGCATCTCGACGTCGCGCGTTTTGATCGCGATTCCGTTGCGGGCCTGGGGAGAAGAAGGTTCGCGGCGGATGGTGACGTCGCCGGCCAAGGTGCCGCCGTTCAGATCGCCGATCTTGCCGAACGAGAGATTCAATTCGCTGAAGTTGAGGATCGCCTCTTTTCCTTCCAGGATTAGCGGCGGTTCGTTGATTCGTTCTTGGCGATCGTCGGTCGAAAAAACCAGGATCGTGACCGGTTCCAGCTTCAAACGATTCGGTTGTTTGTTCCCATTTTCGTCGAACTCCAGTTCTTTGAAGTCGCGCATCAACAGCATGATGCGTTTGCTTTCGAGAACCTTCGTACGTCCTAATTGCCACGAGCCCTCAGGAAAGAACTTCGCCAGAAATTCCTTCTGTTGGCCGACGATGTCCGGCTTGATGTAGGTCTGATCGGTCGTATCGACGCGGCGCAGGTTCGGCTCAATCCAGGGGACTACCGCGACGGCGTACATAACGTACGCGCCGACCACAACGGCGAGACTGATGGCGATTCGCTTGAGCTTATTCAACATCGCGCTGTCGCCGGGTTACGTCGATAGGGTAGGTGGGAGTCAAGGAAAACGATCACGATCGATTTAGAAGCTGCGAACGATATCGGCCCAGCGCCCTTGCGCTTTCAGGATCAGTTCCACCAGTTCGCGAACGGCGCCCCGTCCGCCTGGCGCGGCAGTCACGTAGTGGGCCGCTTCCCGCAGTTCGGCGGCGGCGTCATTGACGGCGACCCCCAGTCCAGCGACGCGAACTACCGGCAAGTCGGGCAGGTCGTCGCCGATGTAGGCCATTTGCTGCGTGGTCAGACCGAAGTGTTTCAGGAAGTCGTTGGCGACGGTCAGTTTGTCGTCGACTCCTTGGCGAACGACGTCGATGCCGAGTTCCGACGAACGGAGACGAACCGTTTGCGAGTTTCGACCGGTTATGATCCCGAATCGAAAGCCTGCTTTCCGCCAGACCTTGATGCCAAGTCCGTCGCGAATGTGGTACTGCTTCGTTTCGATACCTTCGTTGTCAAGCAAGACGCCCCCGTCGGTCAGGACGCCGTCGACGTCCGAGACGATGAATTCAATCGACTTGCAGCGTTCTTCCAGTTTCATCTACGCAGGTCCCCCGTTCTGGTTCGGAAAGGGAACGGTCCAGGGCGATTCCGGCTTCTCGGCGGTCGCTTCTTCACCGGCGTTGGACGGTGAGAGTTCAACCAGGTCGGTGATGTCCATCATGCCGATCGGTTGTCCGGCGGCATTGATGACCGGCAACTCGCTGATCTTCAGTTTGGCGATCGCTTCTAGTGCAGCTTGCACGCGGACGCCGCTGGTAACCGTTTTGGGCGACTTGGTCATCACGCTCGAAATCTCATGATCGAGCAGTTCCGTTCGCCCGGTTTCGAAAATGCGAGCCAAATCGCTGTCGGTGAACAGGCCTTCCAGTTTCCCTTCCGAACAGACCAGCATGATCGCGCCAGTACGTCGGCCGGGACGACATGCGCCGACAAAGACGTCGCGGACCGTTTGATCGCAGCGAGCGATACGGCATTCATGGAGGGGACGCATCACCTCGTCGACCAGCGCAAGTTTGCGTCCCAGGCTTCCGCCGGGATGATAACGCGCGAAATCTTCCGGTCGAAACCCGCGCTGCCAACTGCAAGTTAACGCGAGCGCGTCGCCGATCGCGAGCATCGCGGCTGTACTGGTGCTTGGCGCCAGGCGATTGGCTCCGGCTTCGACGATTGGTCCGAGGGGCAGGATCACTTCCGCGGCGCGAGCCAGCGTGTTGCTTTCGTTGGCAGTGACTGCCACGATTCGGGCGCCCAGCGACTTCAGCGACGGGAGCAAGCGAACCACTTCTTCGGTTTCGCCGCTTTGCGAAAAGACGAGGATCACGTCATTTTGGTCGACTCGTCCGAGATCGCCATGGATCGCTTCGGCAGGATGGAGGAAATGGCTAGGCGTACCAGTCGATGCGAAGGTGGCCGCGATTTTTTGACCAATTAGCCCGGCTTTCCCCATGCCGGTAACGATCACGTCACCGGGGCACTGCATGACCAGTTCGAGCGCGTGGCAAAAGCGATCGTCGAGGCGCTCGGCGATCGCCGTGAGCGCGCTGGCTTCTTGTTGAATGATTGTCCGGCCAAACCGGAGGATTTCTTCCTGCGGAGTCTCAGCCGTCAGTCGTAGGGCGGCGCCATCCATGGCAATTTCCCAACGAGTTAGGGGGATTTTCAAGATTCTTCCGCTACTTGCGCGGAGTAGAGCGGGTTGATTCTATTGAGGTTCCGCGAACAGAGCAACGTCGAAGCGTGTCTCAAGACGAGGCGCACTTCTCATTTCGAGGCGCTTTCCCGCACGAATTTGGGCGTAAAATAAGGAGTTAGTGATAAAATCGTCCAAATTGGAGGATTTGGCCCGAATTTCGCAACGATAGAACTAGTTGCGGCGTCCTAGAAATAGCGTCAAGGCCGCTGCCAGCTAAACGCCCAGCTTGATACTGTACAACCGGCGTCGGCTTGCGAAGGATCGCAACCGGGACCACCCACGATGCCAATACGTTGCCTAAAAAGCGCAATGAGTCTCTCCGAAGACCGGGGAGAAGAGGTTGAAGAAAACGCATGGTAACTCTGTCTCGCCTTGGCCCCTTCGCGCTAGAGAACCGTCTCGACCGTCGTCATGACACCGAGATTTTTCGCGCCGTTCATCTGAAACAGCATCGCCAAGCCGCAATTCAAATCTTGCCGGCGCGCTACGCCGCCGATCCGGTCGGCCGCAAGCAACTGCAAGCTCGCAGCGAACTCCTTCGCAAGTTGAACCACCCCAATATCGTCCGTTGTTATGGCGCAGGTATCGACGAGTCGACTGCGTTTCTGGCGATGGAACTGGTCGAAGGAGAATCGTTCGCCCAGTACATGGACGACCGGATGACGATCATGTGGGGCGTCTTGCTCGACATCGCTCAGCAGGTCTGCGCCGGCATGGAATTCGCGCACTCGCGCGGCGTCTTTCATCTCCGTCTCAATCCTTGTTGCGTCTTGCTGGCCGGCGAAGGACTGAAGCATCCTGATCTGCCGCTAGAAGTAAAGCTGACCAACTTCTGGGCCGGCGTCGCCTGGCGGAAAGAACCGGTCTCCGAACCGTCGCTCGAAAACCAACAATACCTCGCGCCTGAGCAGTTCGATCTCGAAGCGAACGTCGACGCTCGCACCGACGTTTTCTCGCTCGGTTGCATCATGTATCGCGCTTTGTCGGGATGCGTACCTTTCCCAATCGCCGAAGGGGAAACGAACGCAACTGTCGAGCGATTTGCGATCGAACCGCCGCGAATTGCGACGTTGGCGCTCGATTGCCCGATCTGGCTCGACCGGATAATCATGCAGATGATCGAGGTCGATCCGGCCAAACGACCCGCATCGATGGAAGCGGTCGCGTCGGCGCTACGAGAAACTCGCTCGGCGGTCGCCGCCGGAACCAGTTCGCTCGAACATGCCGTCGTCGGCAACGCCGGCCGCAACAGCAACATTGCAACCGGCGTCGCCAAAGAAGACGCGCGTCGTCTGCTGAAACAGAAAGTGGTAAAGGGGCCGGCCGGGCCGATTTACGAACGCCCGTGGTTTCTTGTCCTTTGTTTGCTGCTGGTCATCGGGATGATCGGTTTTGCGTTCCTGCCGATGTCGGAGCAGCAGCTGTTTGATCGCGGCGCGAAGTTGATGCAATCGGACAAGGAGACTGATTGGAAACTCGCGGAAGAGACTTACTTGTCGCCGCTGTTAGAAAAGTATCCTGACAGTCCGCACGCCGCCGAAGCGCAAGCCTTGGTCGACAAGATCTGGATCAGCGACGCTGAATCGCGGTTGCGTACCAAAGAACGACTCGGCAAGCAGTACAGTAGCACCGGCGAAGAAATGTTGGCCGCCGCCCGCAAGTGTGATTCGCTCGGCAGTCAGCTTCTTGCCTGGACGAAATATGACGAAATGGTCGCCAAGCTGCATCCTGATTCGCGCGAGGAGCGCCCCTACTACCTGATCGCCCAGCAAGAGCTAGAAACGCTGAAGAACCGCAAGGTTGTGAAGCCGAGCGAGGAAATCTCGTCGGTGGACGAATACCTCGTTCTCGCCGACAAGGCGCTCGAAAAGGGGGATCGCGATCATGCCCGGCTGATCTATCGCCGGATCGTCTCCCTTTACGATGAAAATCCTCAGATGTACGACGAAGTTCAGGCCGCCC
This sequence comes from Blastopirellula sediminis, assembly GCF_020966755.1. Classification (NCBI taxonomy): domain Bacteria; kingdom Pseudomonadati; phylum Planctomycetota; class Planctomycetia; order Pirellulales; family Pirellulaceae; genus Blastopirellula; species Blastopirellula sediminis. The sequence continues at coordinate 162,358 of NZ_JAJKFT010000010.1, read as the reverse complement.
GGCAAGGCCTGATGACGGCCGACTCGAAGTAGTCGCCGAGGTCGCCTAAGTCGCGTCTGAATCGACCGAAAGCGGCAGCTTATATCGATCGTCGTAAATCTAATGCTAGCCGCCATTATCGGCGAGCATTCCCCCTAACGGGAGTGCCGCCATTCTATTGACGAAAGCCGGCCTGTATCGACAATAGGAATGCCCTCCCACCGGCGGACTTCCTGACGTCTCGCCCTTTCCCACCCAACCCAATCGCGGCTGCGGTTACCTTCCCGGTTCGCGTTTGAAGTCGATCTCCATGCAACTCCACTCCCAGCTTTGCGCTCGACTCGTTCGTCTCGCCGCTTTCGGCGCGATGAGCGTCGCGGTCTGCATGGCCCAAGCGTTCGCGGACGAAGCGCCGAAGATGGACTTCGTCGTCGCCCAGAAGATGCTGGAGGTCTCCTGCGCCGATTGTCACAGCGGCGAAGAAAGGGAGGGGGGCTTCACCCTCAGTAAACTTACCGACTCCGGTGCGATGGGAACGCATTACGACGAGTGGATGAATCTGCGTCAGCGGCTGGCCGATCACTCGATGCCGCCGGACGACGCCGAGCCGATGGACGCCGACGCTCGTCTGAAACTGGTCGACTGGATCAAGCAGGCGACGCGGGATGCCGTGCGTCAGCAAGGAGAGCTCGCCGGCCCGCCGATGTTTCGCCGGATGGCGGTGCATGAATACTCGAACACGATTCGCGACTTGCTCGGCGCTCACTTCGACGCCGGCAATGGACTGCCGCAAGACTCCGCCGGCGGAGAAGGTTTTAACAACGCGGCCGAGACGCTGATCATCTCGCCAATTCACGCCGAGAAGTATGTCGACGCCGCGGTCACGGCGCTCGACTATGCGGCGCACGACTCCTCATCGCGCAAGCGACTGCTGCGCGAACGTCCCAGCGACAAGCTGCCGGAACAAGAAGCGGCGAAGCGAAACTTGCGAGAGTTCGCCAACCGTGCGTTTCGTCGACCAGCCACCGAAGACGAACTTGCGGCCATCTTGAAGACGTATGACGAAGCCCGCGCTGATGGGCTTGATTTTGACGCCGCTTGTTTTTACGCAATGCGGGGCGTGTTGATCTCCCCCAACTTCCTCTTCCTGATTGAGGATGCCCCCAGTGAGCCGAACAAGACGGTTCCGCTCACCAATCATGAGTTGGCGACGAGGCTCAGCTATTTTCTCTGGGCGACGATGCCTGACCGGCAGCTGCGCGAAGCGGCCGACGCCGGCAAGCTGCAAGATCCCGAAGAGCTGAAACGCCAGGCGATTCGCATGATCAAAGAGCGGGGGACCAATCTCAACGATTCGCTGACCCAATTCGTCGGTCAGTGGTTGGGAACAGCCGACCTCGGGAACACGAAAAAGGTCGATCCGGAACTGCATCGCTGGATGAAAGATCAGCACGTCGCGTCGCTGCGCGATCAGCCGGTCTACGTTTTCGAGTCAATGTTGCGCGAGAACGATAGCCTGCTTAGCCTGATCGACGCCGACTGGACCTTCCTCAATGCCGAACTGTGCGACATGTACCAGCTCGATCGGAAGAAGATCGAAGGGGAGTTCAATCAGCGGCTGCAGCGTTACAAACTGCCCGAAGAGTATCGCTATCGCGGCGGCGTCCTGGGGGAAGGAGGCGTGATGGCGATCGCCTCGTATCCGCGTCGCAGCAGCCCGGTGCTGCGCGGCGTCTGGGTGCTCGACAAGATGCTGGGCGTGGAACTGCCTCCGCCGCCGGCCAATGTTCCGCCGCTGGAAGAGTCGAAGGAAGTCGCCGAGAAGCAAACGCTACGAGCTCGGCTGCAGCAGCATCGCGAAAACCCGGCCTGCGCGACTTGCCACAATCGGATCGACCCGATCGGGTTCGCGCTCGAAAACTTCAACGAGATCGGCCGCTGGCGCGATAGCGACTCCGGCGGAAAGATCGATCCGGTCGCGGTACTGCCTGGCGGCGTGAAGATCGACGGTCAGGCCGGTCTGAAGAAATACCTGCTGGACAACAAAGAGCAGTTCGTGCGCCACCTGACGCAGAAGATGCTCGGCTACGCGCTCGCGCGCGGTTTGGCGTCCAATGACGTCGCTACGGTCGAGGCGATCGTCGAGCGGCTGCAAAACAATGATTATCGTTCCCAGGAACTAGTGCTCGCGATCGTGACGAGCGAGCCCTTTCGACATAAGAGAATCAGCCAATGAAGACGCCCAAGATCACTCGTCGAACTGTTCTGCGTGGCGCCGGCGCCGCCGCCTTGGCGCTTCCTTGGCTCGAAGCGATGAGCCCTGCCTTCGCCGCAGGGGACGCCGGCGATGCGCCGCGACGCTTCGCCGCTCTCTTCTTCCCGAACGGCGTGCGTCAGGAAGTTTGGACGCCAGCTGAGACCGGAACCGGTTATGCACTGCCGCGACAGCTAGAACCGCTCGCTGGCATCAAAGAGGACGTCTCGGTCGTCTCCGGCTTGTGGCACGAAGCGACGAACACCGGCGACGGTCACTACGTGAAAGACGCCGCCTGGCTCACTGGTACGACGATCACCAAAACGACCGGCGTCAATCTGAACAGCGGCGGGGTCTCGGCCGATCAGGTCGCCGCCGATCTGCTCGGCAAGTACACGCCGCTGCCGTCGATGGAACTCGGGACCGAGCCGGTCAGTTCAGGCGTCGACGGAACGGTCGGCTATACCCGCGTCTACGGCGCCCACGTTTCGTGGCGGACCCCGACGCAGCCGCTGGCCAAAGAGATTAATCCCCGGTTGGCGTTCGATCGGATGACGATGATCGCCAGCGGAAAGTCGGACGGGCGATCGAACCGTCCGCTGCTGGATCGCGTTAGCGCCGAGGCGAACTCGCTCCGAAACAAACTGGGGCACAACGACCGTCATCGTCTCGATCAATATCTCGAATCGGTCCGTTCGCTCGAGAAGCGGCTGGAGATGGTTGAATCGAAGTCGCAAAACACCTGGAAGTCGAAAGTCGATTTCTCAGGCCGTACCGCGCCGGTCAGCGATCCGAAGGATCACGCCGAGCGAACCCGGTTGATGCTCGATATGATCGCTTTGGCGTTCGAGGCCGACATTACCCGCGTCGCCACATTCATGTTCGGCAACTCGGTCAGCTCGATCAACTTTGCGTTCCTGGATGGGGTCACTGGATCGCACCATGAGCTGTCGCACCACCAAGGGAAAGAAGAGAATCTGGCCCAGTATGAACTGATCGCCAAGTGGCACGTCGCGCAGTACGCCTATCTGCTCGAAAAGCTGCGAGCGACGCCGGAAGGGGATGGCAACGTCCTCGACAACAGCGTCATTCTGTTCGGTTCGGGGCTTCGCGACGGAAACTCCCACAACCCGCACGATCTGCCGCTGTTGGTTGGTGGGAAAGGGGGCGGTCGCTTGAAGCAAGGGCAGCATATCGCATCAACCCGCGATAATCCGATGTCGAATTTGCTGCTGACGATGCTGCAAGCGATCGGGTCGCCGGCGACCCACTTCGCCGATTCGTCGGGGCCGATCGAAGCGCTGCTGGCCTAACGAATCTTCACGCAATTCGATTGTAGTGCTCTCGCTGCGGATGTGAGATAATTCAGCGACGCAGGCTGCTGCGCCTGTGCGAATCTCGCATTTCTACAACCAGGAGGGAATTCGCCATGAATGAAGTCGTTCATGCGTTCGCAGCGCCGTCGGCCGGCGCTCCGCTGGAGCCGTTCGAGTATCATGCCGGTCCGCTCCTCGACAATCAGGTGGAAGTCGCAGTAACCCACTGCGGCATTTGCCACTCTGACTGGTCGATGATCGACAATGAGTGGGGCATGTCGACCTATCCGCTGGTCCCGGGGCATGAAGCGTCCGGCGTGATCGTGAAGATGGGCTCGCAGGTAAAAGGACTGCAAATCGGCCAGCGGGTCGGAGTCGGTTGGCAGTCAGGCAGTTGCATGGCTTGCCCGCAATGCATGGGCGGGGATCACAATCTGTGCCCCAGTTCGTCGGCGACGATCGTCGGCCATCATGGCGGATTCGCCGACAAGGTTCGCTGCGACTGGCAGTTTGCGGTGCCGCTCCCCGATTCGCTTAATGCGGCCGACGTTGGCCCGCTCTTTTGCGGCGGCGTGACCGTCTTCAATCCGATGCTGCAATATGGCGTGCTGCCGACGCATCGGATTGGGATCATCGGCATCGGCGGGCTCGGTCATATGGCGTTGCAGTTCGCCAACAAATGGGGCTGCGAAGTGACCGCGTTCACTTCGAGCGAGTCGAAGCGGGAAGAAGCGATGAAGCTGGGAGCTCACCATGTCGTCAATTCACGCGATTCGGACGCGATGGCGAAACTGGCCGGCTCGCTCGACTTCATCCTTTCGACGGTCAACGTGCCGCTTGATTGGCCGGTGATCCTGAGCGCTCTGGGGCCCAAGGGGAAACTGATGATGGTGGGGGCGGTGCTCGAGCCGATTCCGGTTCCGGCGATGTCGCTGATCATGGCCGAGCGGGCCATCGGCGGTTCGCCGATCGGCAGTCCGGCGACGATCGCCAAGATGCTGGAGTTTTGTGCGCGGCACAAGATCGCACCGCAGATCGAGACTTTCCCGCTGTCGAAAGTCAACGACGCACTAGCGCATTTGAAGGCTGGCAAAGCCCGCTATCGGATCGTGCTGGAGAACGACATCGCGGGTTAGCGCCGAATATCGACGCGCGACCAACAAGTTATCCCCAAACGAGCGTGAAAATGTTGCGAAAGCACACGCTCGCTTCACCGGCCGCTAACCGGCACGCCGTAAAACAGAATAGCGCAGAAAAAAACGGATGTCGTCGGGACTGCATTCCGGCGACATCCGCTAATTTTTTGCGTGGAATGCTCGAGGCGTCGTTTCCCTTACCGAATCGGACCGAAAAACGCGTACGTTCTCATTCACGCTTGTCGAACTTGTTGGATCGGGACGTCCGCCCACAATTCCATTACGAGCATCCCAAGCTATTCCCGCAGTTACGGCAGACGTAACATGTTCCCGAAGGAACGGTCAAACTGCCGCAACGATCACAAATAGGAGCGTCTGAAGGCGACTCCGCGCTGGGTCTTCCGAACGTCGTTCGCGATGCGACTTCCGTTCGACTGACGAGCCACGGTTCGCCCCCCATTGTTTTGGCTGAATCCTGGTCAATTTGCGGCGCCGTGTTCGTCCCATCCACTGGGTCGGCATCCGCGTTCCTTGCCCTCGGGTGAAACGCCGGCAACTCCCTAGCCGGCGCGATTTCGCTCCTATCGGCCTTTCCCTGACCATGTTGACCGACGTTCATCCCGGCGTCGGACCACTGCTGCAAATCATGCTTCGTTTGCGACGCATCCACTTCAACTCCGGATGCGTCTTCAAGCTTCGTTTTTACGAAGTCGTTACCATACCCGTTCGTAAATCGTTTGGCTAGCCATTGGAAAATGTAATCTACAACGCTTGCCGCAATTGGCGTTTCTCTACTTGACGTGACGCCCATCGGTTCGAACCGAACGTGCGAGAATTTGCGCGAAAGTACATCGAGCGGAACGCCGTATTGCAGCGCGATCGAACAGGCGATTCCAAAGCAATCGATCAAACCGCCGATCGTACTTCCTTCTTTCGCCATCGTGATAAACAACTCGCCGGGACGACCGTCCGGATAGAGTCCGACGGTCAAATAACCTTCATGTCCGGCGACGTTGAACTTGTGCGTGATCGAGCGCCGCGTGTCGGGCAAATGCTCACGACTTGGCTCTTGACGATGGGGCGCAAACGCATCGGCTGGGCCGCTGGAAAGAGGCTGGCTGCGCTTCGAATTGTCGCGGTAAATCGACAGTGATTTCAGTCCCAGCCGCCAGCCCCATAGGTAGGCGTCGGCGATGTCTTGCGGCGTTGCAGCCTCGGGCAAATTGACCGTTTTGGAAATGGCGCCTGACAAAAACGGCTGCGCGGCGGCCATCATTTCCATGTGAGCGCGCCACGGAATTGACCTTCCGCCAGGCTTCGCCGGAAACGCGCAATCGAAGGCCGGCAAGTCGCTCTCGCGCAAGTGAGGAGCGCTTTCCATCGAACCGGTTGTGCGAAGGTGTTCGGTGATTGCGTCGACCTGATTGGGCTCATATCCGAGCGCCTTCAGCCCTTGTTTCACCGTTCGGTTGACCAACAGTAACGTTCCGCCGCCAGCGAGTCGCTTCGTTTTGACCAGGGCCAGTTCCGGCTCAATTCCGGTCGTGTCGCAGTCCATGAAAAAGCTGATCGTCCCAGTTGGCGCCAGGACCGTCGCCTGAGCGTTACGGTAGCCGTCGCGCTCTCCCGCGGTTTTCACTTCGCTCCAGAGCGCCTTGGCGTATTGCAGCAGGGCAGGGGGCGCATGTTGTACCTTGTCGAGAGCCGCCGCGTGGTCGTCGACCACCGCCAACATGGCGTCGCGGTTGTCGGCAAAGCCGGCGAATGGGCCATGCGCCGCGGCGATCTCGCTGCTGGTGCGCAGCGCTGCGCCATGCAGGATCGCTGTGATCGCCGCGCACGTCCCGCGAGCTTCGTCGCTGTCATAGGGCAAGCCGCTGGCCATCAGCAACGAACCAAGATTCGTGTAGCCCAAACCGAGCGGGCGGAAGCGATGGCTATTCTCGGCGATGGTCGCCGTTGGGTAACCAGCACGGTCGACCAGGATCTCCTGGGCGAGTAGCAGCAGCCGACAAGCGGCAGCGAATCGTGGCGCGTCGAATGTCCCGTCCGCGGCCCGAAATCGGATTAGGTTCAGGCTCGCCAGATTGCAGGCCGAGTCGTCGAGGAACATGTACTCGGAGCAGGGATTGCTCGCGTTGATTCGGCCTGACTGCGGACAAGTGTGCCAACGGTTGATCGTCGTGTCGTACTGGACGCCAGGGTCGCCGCATTGCCAGGCCGACTCGGCCATCTGCTTCAGCAGTTCGCGAGCCGAATAGGTTGGGCCTTCGATTTCCGGCTTCGTGATCCAGTGGGTCTTCCAGGGCAGATTCTGCTCAACCGCTTCCATGAACGGATCGCTGACCCGGACCGAAAGATTGGCGTTCTGGAATAGGACCGAGTTGTACGCTTCGCCGTTAAAGTCGGCGTCGTAGCCCCCGTGCTCGATCAGGATTTGGGCCTTCGCCTCTTCCTTCGCTTTGCACTGGATGAAGTCGAGGATGTCGGGATGTTCGACTTTCAGCGATTGCATCTTCGCGGCGCGGCGCGTCTTGCCGCCTGATTTGACGACGCCGGCGACTTGGTCGTAGACCCGCATGAACGACAGCGGCCCCGACGGCTTGCCGCCGCCGGAGAGGACCTCACGTCGCGACCGAAGCGTTGACAGGTCGGTTCCCGAACCGCTGCCATATTTGAACAGCAGTGCCTCGGAGGCGGCCAGCGACATGATCGACTGCATGTCGTCCTGCACCCCTTGGATGAAACAGGCCGACGCTTGCGGATAGACATAGGCGTCAGCATCGCAGGTCGCTTTTCCTGCGGACGGATTCCACCGCCAGACCGAGCGATCGCTGGTGACGCCATAGGCGTCGTGCAGACCGACGTTGAACCAAACTGGCGAGTTGAACGCCGCCGCCTGGTCGAGGCAAAGCCACGCCAGATCGCGATAGAAAATCTCGCCCCCCTCAGGACTCAAATAGCCGTCGGCGACGCCCCAGTCGGTGATGGTGCGGACGACTCGATCGACCAATTGGCGCAGACTATTTTCCCGCGCGGCCGTTCTTTGCTCGCCAAAGAAGTATTTACTGGCGACAATGTTAACGGCCGTCTGGCTCCAGTGCTCGGGAAACTCGACGCCTGACTGCTCAAAGATCGGCTCGCCGTCTGACGACTGAATGACCGCGTCGCGGCGACTCCACGCAAACGCGTCGTACGGGGTCGCAACATCGCTGGGGCAGAAGGACGGAGAGACTTTGAGCGGCGAAGGAATCGACGGTTCCGGCGGTTGAGATGGGGATTGAGACTGGCGGATCATTTGTAGCTCCGCATTCAATATATGGTGCTATTCTGGATCGTGCAACACAATATATGGTGCTTTTGGGCTCGAGTTGGCGGGATTTCGACGGTTTGGGTAAGCGGGGGAATCGTGTCAGGCCAAATCGAGGCAAACGAATCAGCCGAGGTTGATCAAAGAACGCCGGCACCGTACGCGGCTCACGTCGCGTCGTGGCGATTTCTCCTTTCGATCGTCGTGATGGCGGCGATCTGGGGGCTGCTCTTTTTGATCGCCTGGTTCGGCCAACCAGGAATGATCATCGCGATCTTGATGATCTATGCCGGTTCCTTCGCGGCGATCAGTCTGCTGGGGACTCTGGTCTCACTCCCGCTCCTCTCATTAACGATTCGTTTGCCGGTGAGTCTGGCGATGTTGCTCGTCACCTCGGTCATCACCCTCTATTTTTGGGATAGCTACGATTCGAGCGAATTCCATCTCTGGCTGCTCCTCATTGCGTTGCAATACACGGTGGTCGCCGTGCTGAGTGCGGTGGTGACGCAATTGTTTGACTTACGCGCCCCAAAATCGCGTCACTTTTCCTTGTTGACGCTGATCCTGATCGTCACCGCCGTTTGCGTCGGGATGGGGGTGGTGAGAGCGATCGCGTCAGCGCTCGACGTCGGTTGGGACGATTGGGCCGACAGTCGCGTCTCGAGCTTTTTCACCGTAGCGCTAATGAACGCGACGGCCGCGATTGGACCGATACAAGCGTTCGTACCGCAGCGAACCGGGTATCGCGTGTTGCTGTTGGTCATCGGCCTGCCGCAAGCGATTTTGTATACGCTCGGCATTCTCTGGCTCCACAGCATGTTGTTTCCAGACGAGAGGGTGATGAGCCATTACGAGGCGGCTTTTTTTGTCGGGGTTCAAGAGGTGAGCATTGCGTTGAGCTTGTTGCCGATCCTCCTTGCGCCCGGCAAGCCGATTCCGCAACAAAAATCGCCTCCGCAGGTGGTCGACGTGTTACAACAAGAGCCATGACCAGTGCCGAACTAGCCGCCGACGAGATGGAGCCAGCCGCGCATGCGGCCGAACTGGATCCGCGCGCGGCGGCGATCACCTCCAAGTTATGTTGGGGCATTTTTCTACAGACGCTGGCGATTGGTCTGGTTTGCGTCAGTTCGGTGGGGCTGCATTTCGAGGGACTCGATCGGCTGGTGATGACGTTCGCCGCGATCAGTTCGTTGGCCAATTTTGCAGGGATCGTCTTGGCGATGCCGGGGATATCTTGGAAGCGAACGTGCGGTTTTGCTGCGATCGCGATGGCGACGTCCGTGATTTTCTTTTGCTTTGGCGCCTACATCGAGACCGCCGCCTTTACGTTTGAAATGACGTACATCTTCGTGTCGCTGTTGCTGCAAGCGACGCTGGCCGCCGTTTTGTCCGGGACGGTGCGGCTTTCCTTTTCGCTGATTCGCCGCGACGCCACCGAGCCGCGGTCGCACTTCTCGCTGCTGACGCTAATGATGATCGTCTCTGGGGTAGCGCTACTGTCGGCCGGAGCCAGGCCCTTGTTCGTCAGGATGCGGTGGACCAGCTATGAGACGGTCACCCACGGCGCGATCATCTTTCTCATTCTTTGCGGTGGAGGGGCCTTGGCTGGTCTGGCGCCGTCCCTGGCCGCGTGTTGGCGCTCGCGACGGATTCGCTGGCTGGTTGTGCTGGTTGGCGTGGCGGCGACGCTGGGGATTGGATTTCTGTGCCAGATTGCGCTGGAGTGGGCGACGTCGGGCCGAGTCGGAACGACGACCTGGGATTGGAATTTTTGCCTGGTGATCCAGTTCGCGCTGACGACAATCGGGCTGGGCCCGCTGCTGTTTGGCGGCGGAAGCAGCGCTGCTGCCCGCAAGTCGCAAAACTGGCGGTATGCGATTGCGATCGCTCTACCAATGGTCGCAACCTTCGCGCTATTGCTGCTGACAGATCCGTTCGATCGAGGGCAATACGACTATGTTCCCCTCGTCGAGAGTCTGGCGTTGGCGACCGTTGGCCTGCTGGCGATTGTCGCGACGACCGACGCCGGGGAAGACTGGCTACGGGTTTTCGGCAGCATCGCCATCGCGATCCTTTATTCACTAGCGGTTGGCTATATGGTCAGCTCAAGCGGGAATAGGGACGCGATGTGGTACTGGATGCGGTTGGCCGTTTTTCAGTTTGTTTTAATGGCGATGGTGCATCATGGCGTCCGTTCGGTCGTAAGGCGGGAGCCGATGACCGACTTTCGCTATCGGATGCGGTTCTTGCTCGGGTTTTTGGTCGTGATCTTGTTGCTGGGAAGCCTGGTTGCGATCCAAGAGTTTTGGCAATCGATCTATCCGCGAATGGTTTTGCTTTCAGTATTCGGCGCGATTTTACCGATGTTCGCGTTCGATTCGCCGGACCTGCGTCTGCGCCGCCTTGCCCTGTTTGCGACCGTCCCGGCGGCGCTGCTGTTAGCTTCGTTCAACAACGCGCTCTACGAGTTGGCGACCAGGCACTTTTTGGGTGCAGGGCCGGACGACAAGAAGAGGATCGCGGCCGCGGTAATTGGGCAAACGGTGATTTTGACGATCGCCATCTTGCCGCTCATCTGGGCGCCAGAGCGGGTGGAATCCAACGAAGAGAGTGCGGATGCCGTTGGCGAGATTTCTGCCGAGAATTAGGCGTCAGGAGCTTCCTCAAACAGCGCCAAGCTCGCCGTAAACCCATGCATAAAATTCTGCCCGCCGATCGGGCCGAGTTCGCCCATGGCGAAGATTCCGGCTGACGGGATATCGCCGCAGGCCGCTTCAATGCACGCGGCGTCGTGGTCCGGAGTCGAGAATAGACGCGAGCCGCGGCCGTTGCAGGTAAAGACTAATGCGCCAAGCGGCTTGCCGCCCGCCTCTTTCGCGAGCAGTTGCTTTAGGTCGGCGTCGGCCGAATGTTCGTCTCGGACGTGGAATTGAATCGTTTGGCCAGGCCGAACATAGTCGCCGACCGAGATGCCGCCGGTCTCTTGGTTGACGCCGATCACGTTGCGAATGATGAAATCGCCCGGCTCGAACTTTTCGCGATACTCGTCGACTACCTGGCCAATGTGGAGCCCGCGATTGACCAGTTGCTGGTCGCTGGTCGGCAGCTTGGCGAAGATCTCGCGGATGATCTCCAGCGGCGGACGTCCGCCAAGCAAATGAATCTCGTTCCGTTCGCTCTTGGTGATCACCATCGGCTGACCGATCGGGCGACAACCTTGCGAAACGACGGTCCGCACACGGATGGCGCCATGCAGATAAATCGCGGTGGCGCCGGTCTTCTTCACTTCGCGGCCATGAATCAGCAGGTTTTCGCCGGGAGCATGTCCGCCGCTCGCCATCCCGCCGATGATCGGCACGCCCGGCTGATCTTCGTTCATGCGAGCCAGTAGTGCGTCGGCCGGAAAGCTGAACGGTTCACCAAGCAGAATCAGCGACGATTCTTCGGGCCACTGGAGCGGCAGTTTCCCGCTCCAACCGATGAACGAGCCGCCATCCGGCGTACGCTGAAACTCCAAGTGCATCGGCGTAATCTCGACGCCGGGCAAATGCGCCAGCCAGAGCGAAATCGCCGGGGCATGCTCGATCTCGCGGCCGACGCCGACGATCGCTTCGCCGGTGCTACCGAAGAGGTTTTCGGTGCCGAGTAGCCCGCAGAGCTGCGTGGCGATCGTTTCGAGATGATCGACATGCTGCGGCGAGACGAAGACGAAGGCCAGATCGACTGGGGCCGAGAGCTGATCGAGCGCCGTACGGACCACTTCTGCGATCGCGTCTTCGGTCAGTTCGTGCGTGGAGAGGGCTGCGGCGAATTTTGGTTTGGAAGCGGACATAGTTTCTTTCGCGGCAGCGGTTAGCGCTAGTTAAATTTACCCGGTGCCATGCTATTACGGCGTCTTCGACGGAAGAGCATGACTTTGCCCTGCGTAACGCTACCAAGACATGCTCTTCTCGCGAAGACGCGATAAGAGCATGGCACCATTTTGACTTGGGTTGTCAGTCGTGAGCGGCTTCCCAGCGCGGCGCTGGTTTTTGGCCAATGACTCCTTCTTCGGGACTGCTGGCCGAAGCGTAGAGCCGTTTCGGAATGCGTCCCGCCAGGAAGGACATTCGTCCCGCTTCGATGCCGCACTTCATCGCGACCGCCATGCGAAGCGGATCTTCGGCATGAGCGATCGCAGTGTTCAGCAGTACGCCATCGACTCCCAGTTCCATCGCCACCGCGACATCGCTCGCGGCGCCAACGCCGGCGTCGACGATCACCGGATAGTCGGGATCGCCATCCTTGAGGTATTCGAGACAGATGCGGATGTTGTTCGGGTTGAGGATCCCCTGCCCTGATCCGATCGGACTACCGGCCGGCATCACCGCCGCGGCGCCCAGGTCTTTCAAACGCCGCGCGATCACCGGATCGTCGGTCGTATAGCAGAGAACCTGAAAGCCATCTTTGACCAGCTCTTCGCACGCGATCAGCGTTTCGACCGGATGGGGAAGCAGCGTCTTGGTATCGGCCAGGCATTCGAGCTTCACCCAGTCAGCGCCGGGGTTCTCGAGTCCCTCCAAGATCTCGCGTCCCAACCGTGCGGTGCGGACCGCATCGCGAGCGTTGTAACAACCGGCCGTGTTCGGCAGCAGCGTGTAACGATCGAGGTCGATGTAGTCGAGGATGTTGCGGCCGTGCGGATCGTAAAGACGTTCGCGGCGAACGGCGACGGTCAAACAGTCGGAGCCGGAGAGTTCCAGCGCCTGCTGCATCACCTCGAACGTTTCGTACTTGCCGGTCCCGACGATCAGCCGCGACTTCAAGACGTGCGTGCCAATCTTCAGCGGCTGATCGAACTGCTGCGTAGCGATTGCGTTCATTAGCCCCCTCCGACCAGCGTGACGATTTCGACCTCGTCCCCTTCGGCGAGCCGGATCTCGGCGTGCCGCTTGCGAGGAGCGAGCTGCTGGTTCAATTCGACCGCGACAAACTTGGGGTTCATCCCCAGCTGGGCGATCAGGTCGGCCACGGTAGCGCCCGTGGGCGCTTCATGGTCGGCGGCGTTAACGCGAATCTTCATGTCGTATTTGCGAAGCGGAGAAAGGGGGGATAGGCCGTTTATTGTACGGGGGAGAGGAAAAGATCGACAACCACCGCTCAGGAACCCTCTGCGCATGAAAAACCCCGCGAACGGGACGCGGGGTTTCGAATTTCGAGCTGTTTCGCGGCCAGATTAGCGTTCGCGAATCATCGCGTTGCGAGCCGAGCCGTTGGTGATCGGAATCAGTTCCTGAACCTGGGATCCGCCGCGGGAAGCGACGTTTTCCTGCCACGGAATCGCATAGCCGACGTAGTTGCCGCTAACGGAGTCGATGACGTAGCAAACCGAGTTGGCCGGGCGAGCGTTCGCCGTGCGGCCCCCTTGGAACATCGCACGACCTACGATCAGCATAAACTGCGGCTTGCTGGTCGGATCGATCTGCAGGTCGCCCATCACGTTGCGGCCGAAAACGCTGGGCGGGGCCTGTTGATTGCGGGTATTGATGACGAAGCAACGCAAGTCGCCCGTCAGGAAGTCGAGCGTGAAGAGCCCGTCAGCGTTCGAGTCGATATCGCCGGTGGCGGCGGCCATCGTATCGGTTCGGGTAGCGCTGGCTTGAACCGGGATTTCCAGAACGGGGGCGGACGGACGGGACAGCAAAACGCCGGCGACCGCGGCGACGCCGCACAAACCGCCTATGGCGAAACCGATCCAGATGCCGGAAAGACGTGATTTACGCATAACGAGGAGGTCCTGTTGAGGAAATCAGGGGGGGCAGCAGAAGTCGCCGGCGCTGGCACACAGACGACCCTAGTCGTAGTAAATCGTAGGGTTTTTCAACAAACGACGCCAGAGAGAATGCCAGATTCGCGAAATTCGCTTCTTCCCGCAGTTTAATCTGCAGAGGGGGAGTATGATAAAGAGACCCCACTCATCCCCTAAAACCACCTGCACAGCCCCTTTCCGACTTCTCTATCGACAGGAAAGTATCGCCCGATGTCGCGACTTGTTGCGCTGCCGCTCTCTGTATTGATGCTGCTGAACTTCGTCTTAAGTGCGAACGGGGGGAACGATCCAACGCGCGTCCGGACCGGGATGGTCGTTTCGCAAAGCGACATCGCATCGCAAGTTGGCGTCGAAGTGATGCAGGAGGGAGGAAACGCCGTTGATGCGGCGGTCGCGACCGCACTCGCCATGGCGGTAACTCACCCGACCGCAGGCAATATTGGAGGGGGCGGTTTCCTGATTTTCCGCCCCAATGACGGCGAGCCGACGGCGTTCGACTTTCGCGAAAAAGCGCCCGCCGCCGCTCATCCTGAAATGTGGCTGAACGAAAAAGGGGAATACGACTACCAGCGGCATCATGAAAGCCACAAAGCGGTCGGCGTCCCTGGTACGGTCGCTGGACTTCACCTGGCCTGGAAGACGCATGGCAAGTTGCCCTGGAAACGACTGGTCGAACCGGCCGTTCGCCTGGCCGCCGATGGATTTGTCGTCGGCGATGGGCTAGAGCGTTCGCTGAAAGAGCAGATCGATCGCTTTGAGAAATACCCGGCTTCGCTGGCGCAGTTCACCAAGGATGGCAAGCCGTACCTGGCTGGCGACCTGTTGAAGCAACCTGATCTGGCGCGAACGCTGGAGCGGATTCGTGATCAAGGACCGGCCGGGTTCTACGAAGGGGAAACGGCCGAACTGTTGGTCAAAGATATGGAGGCCAATGGCGGCCTGATCACGCTGGAAGATATGAAGTCGTACACGGCGCAGCAGCGTACGCCGCTGCGTGGTACCTATCGCGGCTATGACGTGATCGGCATGTGCCCGCCAAGCTCTGGCGGCGTCGGCGTGATCGAGATGCTCAATATCCTGGAAGGTTACGATGTGCGGGCCGCCGGCGCCGGATCGGCCGCCAATCTGCACCGCATGGCCGAAGCGATGCGTCGCAGCTTCGCCGATCGTGCCCAATACCTGGGAGATCCTGACTTCAATCCGGAGATGCCGGTCGCGCGACTGATCTCGAAAGAGCATGCCGCCGAGTTACGAAAGACGATTGACGAATCGGCGGCGTCGATCTCGACTCCGGAGAGTTTCGAGTGGGCGTATGAAAGCGATGAGACGACGCACTTTTCGGTCGTCGACGGCGATCGCAATGCGGTGTCGATGACCTACACGCTGGAGTATGCGTATGGTTCGGCGATCACCGTGCCGGGCGCCGGATTCATCTTGAACAACGAGATGGGGGACTTTAACGCAGCGCCAGGTATGACGACCACCGGCGGTTTGATCGGCACCAAGCCGAATCTCGCGTTGCCGAAGAAGCGAATGCTCTCGAGCATGTCGCCGACGATCGTGGTCAAAGATGGCGAACTCTTCATGGTGACCGGCAGCCCCGGCGGTCGCACGATCATCAACACCGTGCTGCAAACGATCCTGAACGTCGTCGATCACGAGATGAACGCCCAGGAAGCGGTCGACGCCGGACGGATCCATCACCAATGGCTGCCGTCGCGGATTCAGTACGAAAACCAAGGCTTCTCGCCCGATACGCTCGCGATCTTACGCGGCTTGGGTCACGAACTCTATCCGATCGACAAGCAAGGCTCGGCCGAAGTGATCGTGGTCAACGCGAAGACCGGACAGCTGGAAGGTGGCGTCGATCGTCGCCGTCCGGACGGCGGAGCGGCTGGATACTAGTGCAACGTCAGACGAAGACTTTCGGTTAGTTGGTGCCATGCTTTTGCCGCGTCTTCGCGGGATAAGCATGTCTTCAATGCGTATCTGACAGGACAAAGACATGCTCATGCGGCGAAGACGCCGCAAGAGCATGGCACCAGATAATTGTTATGTGAAAAAGGACCAGGAAGAAATGACGAATGCCTAAACAATGACAAAAGCCCAAATGCAATCGACATTTGGGCTTCTTTAGACATTCGTGATTCGAGCATTCGCTGCGACTATTTTCCTTCCGGCGCCAGCGACACGTTCGGCTCGCGGCGTGCCGGCGGCTCCGGTTCTTCTTTGCTCGGCAGTTCGGCGCCGATCGGACCGATCTCGGCGGTCACTTTCGCCAGTTCGGCGGAGATGGCGGCGTCGACTTTCGGGCTCGGCTTCACCACGACCGGCGGTTCCGGCGGCGGTTCAAATTCCGGCTTGCCGAGATCGGGCGCCGGCTTTTCGCTGCGGTTCTTCGCTTCGTTAAACGCAGCGCTCAAGCTGCTCATTCCTTCGTCGACCGCATTTTTGACCTGGCCGTCATTGGCGGCGGCCGGTTCTTCTTGAACCTTCTCCGCTTTCACAGGCTCTTCGATTTTCGTCGGCTTCTCCGTTTCGCCGGGAGACTCTTCCGCTTTGCTGCCGGCCGCGGTCTTCATGTCTTCGGTCCAGAGGTTTTCCGGAACGGCGAAGTAGGCGAACGAGGGGATGAACTGCACGATGTGGAACTTGTCGTCTCCCGAGATCCACATCACTGCGAACATCGCAATGACGATCCCGAAGACGCCGCCGCCGACCACCTTGAACGCTTCCCACGCAGGGTTTGAGCCATTCTTGGCGGGACGACGTCCCGACGCGGTCGAACGACCTTCGACGCGAGCCATCGGCGCCGGCGAGCTGGAGCCGGTGCTTTCCGATTCTTTGAAGTTGAAATCGGGCGCTGCCGCAACGCCGGCAAGTTGGTATTCGTCTCCGTCGCTGTCGACCGAGATCTCTCCTTGGCTGCCGGGACCTTCCAACACTTCGACCAACGGCGGCAGATGTTCGAAGACGTCAGCCAGCAAATAGGTCTCTTCGCACCAGGGGCAGCGAACGCGTGACGAAGCGTTGGCGGCGCCGGGAATGCGGATCGGGTCGTTACAGTGCGGGCAATTGGCGATGAGCATGCAGCGCTCCCACGTCCTTATCTCAATGCGGAAACAATTCAGCAATTGTAACTCGAAATCCCTCGCGGCGCCTCAAATGGGCCAAATCCACCGTCGGCGGGGGGTTAAGCGGATGCAACCTCGTCATAGAGGGCGATATGCCGCTCGATCATCTGCGGAATCGAGAATTCGGCGGCGATCCGCTCTTGAGCGGCCTGGCCGAGTCGCCGGCGCAGGTCGTCGTCCTCCAAAACGAAGTTTACGTAGCGAGAGTACTCAGCCCGCTGCCCTAGGGGGACCAGAAAACCGGTTTTCTCAGGGATAACCAGGTCGCGATTGCCAGGGATATCGCTAACGACGGCTGGCACGCCGGCGACCATCGCTTCCATCAGGGCGTTGGACTGACCTTCGTAGCCGCTCGCCAGCAGGAAGCAATCGGCATGGGCCATCAACTGCGGTACGTCGTTGCGAGCGCCAAGGAAGTGGACGGAGTTGGCTGTGTTCGCCTGGCGGGAGAACTTTTCGAGCCGTTCGCGCTGCGGGCCTTCTCCGACAATCAGCAAATGGACGTCTTTGCGAATCCGGCCCAGGATATCCATCGACCAGATGAGTTCTTTCAAACGCTTTTGCGGCCAAAGGCGACCGACCGCGACGAGCAGGCGAGAGTCGTAAGGGAGATCCAATTGCCGCATCAGTTGCTCGCGGCTTAGCTGCGGAGTGGGCGGCGTTGCGTCGATTCCGTTGGGAATCACGACGAACTTCTTCGGATCGCGACCTTTCTCGACGTAGAACTGCTCCACGCCGGAGCTGTTGACGGCGATCTTATCGGTCTTGCGATCGAGATAGCGATCGATCGCCAGTTCGTACCCCTGCTTCCACGGATCGACGCACCGCTCGCCGCAGATGATGTGCGGAACTTTGACCGCTTGTGCGGCCGAACGCCCGTAGGCGTTAGCGGCGAAGATCCAGGTATGAACGATATCGGGCGCGAGCCGCTTGATCTCTTTCTTCAGCCGCAGATAGGCGAGCGGATCGAGCTTGCGGCGTTTGTGGATCTCGATGATCGGAATGTCATGGGCGCGGAGCGTTTCTTCGAGCGGACCGGTCCGCGTCAGTAAGCAGACGTGGACGTCGAACTGGTCGCGCGGCAAGCCGGTCGCCAGCATCGTCAGTTGTTTTTCGGCGCCCCCTCGATCGAGCGTGGGAATGATCAGCAGCAGTCGCTTCATGCAGCAAGCTTTCCAGTACTTCTTCGCGTTTGCTCTACGATATCACAATCGCCGCGAGAGCGGGGGAGCCGAGCCCTCGGCTCTAGACGATCCGACGCCGATCTTTCTCGAGGCTTTCGTAGACGAACTCGATCACCCGCGACGCCATCATTCCGTAGTATGGAAAACCGTGGCCACCCCCGCAGACTTCCAATTCGCAGCTGTGCGGCACCCCCAGCGAGTAGAGCTTCATCCGGAGCCGCTCGGAGCTTTCCCACCAGTCGACGTCCTCCGCACAGCAGCAGAAGAACTGGTGCCGCGGCCAGTTGAGCGGGTGAATATGGAGCGTCGCGGTATCCTGCCGCGCTGCTTCGGTCGTTTCGTACTGCTGCCAGAGGGGATCTTCGCTGTCGCGGCGCATCCGCTCTTGGTAGTCGATCGCCGGGCTGATCGCCGCGACGACGGGGAATTTGTCGGGGAACTTGTAGGCCAAGCGGAGCGCCCCCTGCCCTCCCATGCTGGTTCCGAACAGTCCTATTTGCGGCGGCCGGGCGTCATATTTCTCGGCGATGAACGGCAGGACGTTTTCGAGCAGGTGCTGCTGGGCCGAGATATTCGCGTCAAATTCGGGGCAGATCCGATCGGTCCACCAGCTGCGCTCGGTGACCGGAGCGACGATCGGCAGCCCATATTTCTCGAACTGCGAGACGAACTCGATCTTGTCTTGCAGTCGGCCGAGATGGACTCCGTGCAGATAAATTCCGACGTATCCGTGCGGATTTCGTTGTTCCGGCTCAAACAAAAAGCACCGGTGCCCGGCGATCGTCGTTTCGCTCCAATTTCCGATGTCGGTCGTCATGGCGGACAGCGCTTTCGCAAATGGTCGCTCGAAGGGCGTTACTGTTTCGATTCGGCTCGCTTACAATAGCGACCGGTCGCGGAGGTTGCGGCCCAATCGGACCTTTCATCGGCATATTGTAATCAATCGTGCGTACTCTGATCTCCCAGTCGCAATTGGAAGCTGGCGTCCGCGATTTAGCGGCCCAGTTGAACCGGCAATACGACAGTCGCCCCCTCACGGTGCTCGGCGTGCTGACCGGCAGCGTCGTCCTGATGGCCGACCTGATCCGGCAGTTGGAAATGCCGCTGCGCGTCGGCGTGTTGCAGGCTCGCAGCTATCGTGGAGAAGCGACCACCTCTGGAGAATTGGTCGTCAACATCGACCTGATGCCGGCGGTCGAAGGGCGCGAAGTCCTGCTGTTGGACGACATCTTCGATACCGGTCGCACGCTGGATGAACTGGTTCGTCGTATGCACGAGTGCGGCGCCGCTTCGGTCCGCTCGATGGTCTTGCTGACCAAGGTGGGACGCTGCGAAGTCGACTATCGTCCCGACTATTCGGCGTTCGATATTCCGAACGAATTCGTGGTGGGATACGGACTCGACTACGACGACCACTATCGCAATCTTCCCTTTGTGGCGGCGCTCGATCCGGAAGAGATCGCGGCCGGGGCGCAATGAGCGGAATGCGCGTCGCCCTGGTGACGCGGCGATTCTGGCCGATGGTCGGAGGCGCCGAAATGGTGATGGCGAAGCTCGCCCAAGAGCTGCGCCGTCAAAAGGTCGACGTTCGAATCGTGACTGCGCGCTGGCACAAGACTTGGCCCGAACGGATCGTCCATCGCGAGATCCCCATCTTCCGCTTGCCCAATCCGCAGCTGCGCGGCTGGGGAACGTTGCGATACATGATGTCGCTGGGGAAGTACCTGCAAAAGCATCAGCCGGAACTGGACGCCGTTTACGTCTCGATGCTGAAGCATAGCGCATACATGGCGGTCGAACGACTGAAGAAGACGTCGACGCCGGTTATCTTGCGGGCCGAAGGGGGAGGGGAGACCGGCGATTGTCGCTGGCAACAAGAGGCGAACTTCGGGCTCCGCATCCGCGGCGTCTGTCAGCAAGCCGATGCGATTGTCGCGCCCAGTCCGGCGATCATGGAAGAGTTGTTGGCGGCCGGCTATGATCCGGAGAAGCTCCACTTCATCCCGAACGGCGTGTCGATTCCGCCGGCTCGCACCAAGCAAAGACGCTTTGACGCACGCATGGCGCTGCAAAGCGCGCAGCCGTCGTTCTCGCTCAACAACGACAATCCGCTGGCGGTTTATACCGGCAGACTTCATCCGAAGAAAGGGCTGCTCACTGCAATTGACGCTTGGCCGGCAGTCTTGCAGCGTTTCCCCGATGCGAAGTTGTTGCTGGTTGGCGAAGGCCCGCAAGAGGCGCAGCTGCGCGAGCGGATCACGTCGCTCGGTCTGCAAGATCGGGTCTTTTTACCCGGCGTCTTTGACGACGTCTCGGATTTGCTCGACGCGGCCGATCTCTTTTTGTTGCCGTCGCACGAAGAAGGAATGTCGCTCTCGCTGCTCGAAGCGATGGCGGCCGGCTTGCCGGCGATCGCGACCGATATTCCTGGCAATCGTCAGCTGGTTGAGTCAGGTCGCAATGGACTGCTCTTTCCGGTCGACGACGTGGTGGCTTTGCAGGCCGAGATCGTCAACGTCATCCACCAGCCGTCGGCGGCCGCCAAGTTGGGAGAAGCGGCCCGCTTGGAGGTGACCGAAAAATATAGCCTGGCCGCCGCAGCGACCAGGCATCTGGAGTTGTTCGAATCGCTTCGCGAGGCGAAGCGTCAGGCGAGTTAGCGGAAGCGATTAGCCTGCTTCCGGCTTCGCGCCCCCTTCTCCTTCTGCGGCCGGACGTCCTTCGTCTTTCGGCGCGTCGCCGCCGCGGCGGCCTCGCTCCGCTTCTTCACGAGCGCGGATGCGAGCTTGCTTCGGATCTTCGGGAGCGGTGAACGGCTGGGCTTCGACCATGAACTTGCCGGAGACGATCCCCTGCCCTTTCTGGTAATACCAGCCATCCGCTTCAAACTTGTCGCCGGGGCGAATCAGACGCGGATCGGAGACGACGACCTTCACTTCGGTCTCGTCGGCCAGTTCGATGGTCAAACGCGTTCCACCGGCGACGACATTCAACTTGCCGTCGCGCGAGACGCCGGAGACGCGGCCGTTTACCGAGTAGGTCGAGATTTCGTCGGCCGCCTTCTTACGAGGTTTGCTACCCTCTTCGCCTCCGTCACCGCCGAACAGGTTGCCAACTCCGCCGAGCGAAGCCTCTTCAGTCACGCCGAGCGGCGTTCCTTCACGAGGCGTGAAGACGGTCACTTCGGCGATCGGCTCTTGTGAATTCCCCCGGCCGTCAAACTTGCCGGTGAAGCTGACGAACATGCCTGGAGCGAGCCATCCTTTTTCGGCCGTACCCGAAAGCTGCATATCTTCGGGCTTCACTTCCACTTTCAGCAACCATTGCGCACCGTCCGACGCTTTGGCTTGCAGCACGTTGCCTTGCATGCCGACGATTTCCCCTTTGATCGTAAACTTCTGGCGTTCTTTATTTTGAGCCAAGAGGACGCTGCTGGCGCACAGAAATAGCGCGACGGTAAGGAATGGGACTGTTCGGAGCATAAGCGATTACCTGCGGCGGGAAAGGAATTTTGGAAGGGAAGCTGTGACCCTTCAAGATAACGCGGACCGAACAGAAATGCCAATAATCGTAAAAATGGAATGATTTTGATTGGTTGGCGGACGGCCAGTTCTGATTCTTTACGCGCTAACTGCCTTTAGAAACCAGCGAGAATTTCCCAGCCGCAATTGCGTAAATCGAGATCCGGCCGTCATGGTGTCCCAAGGCGATTCGCTTGCCGTCGGGGGAGAACGCAAAAGAACGGACCGCGCCGTCGTCGGCCGTCGAGCCCGGGGGGAGTTCGCCGAGCAATTTGCCTGTCTTCTGGTTCCAGACCAATGCCTGACGCCCATTTTTCAAACCGACCAGGTCACCCTTCGCGGAGGCCTGCACACGGAAGTAGCGACTCGACGTTGGTTCCAGCGTTTTGGTCGCCTTCCCGGTCTTGAGGGAGCAGACGACGATGCTCTTGTCCCCCAGCCGTACGCTGAATTCCTCTTCGTTTGGTAATACGAACTCGCCGACCGCCGAATTGAATTCGACCTGAGCCTGGAGCTTGCGGCCAGCCAGGTCCCAAATCGCCGCCAGGTTGCCGCCGCAGGTAACGACATATTTTCCTTGCGGGGAAACCTCCAGCAGATCCCGCTGTTCGAAGGGGGCTTTGAGCTCGGCCAGTTGCTTCGTCTTGGCAAGCTCCCACAGCAACAGCTTTTTCGGCGTGACGGTGACTAGATTGCCGTTCGGCAAGACGCGCACGTTTTCGGCCGGCATCTTCTTTGACAGGTTCTTCTCTTCCTTACCGGCGTCGAGATCGAAGACCAGCACCTTTCCGTACGCGCAATAGAAACCGTATTTGCCATCCGCCGAGACCAAGAGCGTGCCGAAATTAGTCGGCTTCGTGGTTTGCGGCGGTTCCGGAAACGGATCCCAGATGCAAGTTTGATTCACTATGCTGGCGACCAACCGTTTCCCATTCGCCGAGAACGCCAGGAAGTCGACGTCGTCAAGCTTGGCCTTGAACGCGGTGATCGGAGGGACGACGATTTCGCCGGTCTTGGCGCTCCAAACTCCGACTCGCCCGTCGTCTCCTCCGCTGACCACGTACTTTCCATCGGGCGAAAAGAGAACGGTCGCCACCTCGTCGGAATGTCCTGCATGCTGCGGCGCCGGCGGAGTTTCGTCGTAGGGGAAGTTGCCGAGAAAGCGGACCGGCGAGTCTTTCGGCCAGCGACTAGAGTTGTACTGATGGTCGTAGGCGATGATTACGGTGTTGCCGTCAGCGATTTTCTTTTTCTTCGCGGCGGCGACGGCCGCTTCCAGAAATGAATCGGCGGCACGCCATGGCTTGAGCAGCGTTTCGACCGATTTCGGCTTTCCTCGATGCCACTCGCCAAAGACGAAGTCGTGGTCGTAGAACGTTTCTTTCAAATCGACCGCAAACTGACTGATCGGCGTCAGATCGTCATCCGGGTCCCTGTACGTCTCTTTCAGGTACGCGTTGAAATCGGATTTCTTCGGAAACGATCCAATCCAGATGGCTACCCAGCCGTCGATATCGCAGTCCAGCATGTTTCGCCTCAAATACTGCATCGAATGGAGAGAAGATTGCCAACCCAATGCGCCCATTCTTAAGGGCGGATTCGACGATCGCAACGCTTACTTGGGGCGCTGGGCAAGAAAAACGGAACTGCGAAAAAGGCTGGAAAATAGGGGTGTTTTGTGGGTGTTAAGCCCGAACTAAAATGCGAAGCGTCGTTGCCGCGAGTAGGCTCGGCCAGCGGAAACGGGCGAAACGACCTTGTCCCACTAGAGACTGAATCTTGGCGTCGCTTCACTGTCCGAAATGCAATTCGGATTTTCATCATGTCGGCCTAAGTGGGATTCCGCGTACTGTTTGCCCCTACTGTCGAGCGAAACTCGACGCGGAAGATTCCGTCGCCGCATCCAGCGACGCCGTCGATACGCCATCTTCCGAGCCCAAGGTGGAAGAGTCGGCGGAGCATTCCGCGGCAGCGCTACGAGCCCGGCTGAAAAAAATCATCGCTGAGCGACCGACGACGGAAACGGAATCTTTTTCAGCGTCAAGCTTTCTGTCACGTCCCGCAGAACCGGCAGACCAGGGCCTGAGTGACGATATCATCGCGGCCGAGCCAGCCGACGCCCCGTTGCCGGTCTCGACGTTAGTTGTCGCGCTACAGCCGACCAAGTTTCATTGCCGGCACCACACCAGTTGCGATGTTCTCCGTTGCGAAAACAAGTTTTACTGCGGAGCGCTAAAACATCCGCAACTGAGACCCGGCTTTGTTCGAAAGTGGACTACGTTTATCAGCGCCGCGAGTTTCGTGGTTTGCTGGGGGAGTTTTCCGTTTCTTTGGCCGATGGTATTTAAGGATCTAAATCCCGATCCTGCGATGGAAATTTGGATCAACGTAATGGCGGTCGTCGTTGGAATGTTGCCGATTTTCACGACCCTGGCGACCTGGATCCTCTGCAGCTTGATCGTTCAGGATGCCCAAGGCCAGACGCTTGTTGCAGCTAGCGCAGCCGAACAACTCAGTTGGGAATACCTTCAGTTCGAGTTGGCAAGTCGGCCGGCCGTGTTCCGAGTTCACCCGTTGGTAATTCCAGGGGACGTCGTCAGTATCTGGCGGGTCATGCGCGGCGTTCTATCGCAGCGACCATGGGAGGTGCAGCACTTCCGAGTGAAAATGAGCGAATCGGACCTTTGCTGTTCCAGCGGAGAGCGAGCCCGCATCGCTGCGAAACGCCCGGCCGAACGCAAGAAATCGATCTGTCCGTTGACGGTGATGATGTGTCAAGAAGACGTTGGGCTTCCCGACTTCTATTTGACGCCGTTCGGAGGGATGCACTACTTCATCGAGGAAGCAGTTCCGGGAGCGCAAATAGCGACGCCGCATGGTGATTGGTCCTATGTTCTACTGGCTCCGGACCCACAGCTGCTGGGGGAGCTATTCAGCGGACCGGTGAAAGAGTTTTTCCGCAGCCAGGAACTGTGGAACGTCCAGTGCATACGTGGGAGGCTAACTGCCTGGCGATTGAACCGTTCGGAGTTCGTCAACAACATTGCGATGGAGTTTCCCAACGCACAGCCGAATAGCACGCAAGACATGGTCGGAACGGTTCGAGCCGCCGACTCCATTTTGAGCCTGCTATTAACGCGTTGGCGAGAACTGCAGCAAAATCACTGTGACGAACGGTCGTAGGACGTCCGCCCTGGCAAATTGCCACGAGTCGCCGCTGGATCTTGCAACTTCGCGCCGCTTGGGCGAAGGTAAATGGTAGGGCCGGTAGAAGAGACTGTCGTCACGCAGGATGCAGCTATGAAATTCTTCGCGTTTCACCTGATGCCGTGGGATCGGTTGCCGGCCGATTTTGCGGAGCGGTATGACAGCGCTTGGACGACGATTCCCAACTCGCTGTACGATCCGCCGCATGGCGGCAAGTTGTACAACGATTATCTTGACCAACTGGTCTTGGCCGACCAGCTGGGCTTCGACGGCGTCTGCGTCAACGAGCATCATCAGAACGCCTACGGGACGATGCCCAGTCCCAATCTGATGGCGTCGATCCTGGCTCGGCAAACGAAGCGGGTAAAGATCGCCGTCGTCGGCAATGCGTTGCCGTTTTACAACTCGCCGACTCGCGTCGCCGAAGAGTTCGCGATGATCGACTGCATCAGCGGCGGGCGATTGATCGCCGGGCTTGTCGTCGGCGGGGGGCCCGAATATTTCAGCTTCTCGGTCAATCCGACGCATGCTCGCAGTATGTATCGCGAAGCGTTCGACCTGGTGCTGCGTTGCTGGACCGAGAACGGTCCGTTCGAGCATTACGGCCAGCATTGGAAACTGCGGTACGTAAACCCCTGGCCCCGTCCGATTCAACAGCCGCATCCGCCGATCTGGATCCCCGGCGCCGGGAGTCGTGAGACGATTCAGTTTGTCGCTGAGCGGCGGTTCGCCTACATGGGGATTCCCTACTTTCATCTCGACTTCTTTCAGCGGA
Organism: Blastopirellula sediminis; assembly: GCF_020966755.1. Lineage (NCBI taxonomy): Bacteria > Pseudomonadati > Planctomycetota > Planctomycetia > Pirellulales > Pirellulaceae > Blastopirellula > Blastopirellula sediminis. Next base: position 136,730 of record NZ_JAJKFT010000010.1, on the reverse strand, counting down.
ACTTTGACATGTTCCGCGACGCTTGCGAGAAGAACGGCTATACGGCCGATCCTGAGCAACTTGGTTGGCTCCTCCCGATCTATGTGGCCGAAACCGATGCGAAGGCGTGGGAGGAATACGAAAAGCACCTCTGGTACTTCGTCCGCAACTTGCTGAAAGGGCTCGTCATTTTTCCGCCAGGCTATACCAGCGCTCGCTCGATCGCCGGCATTCAGCGCGGGCTCCAGCAGTTCATGACGGTTTGCCAAACTCGCGAAGATATCGAGCGCGGCGGCTACGCGGTCGTCGGCTCTCCTGAAACAGTGCGCCAGAAGCTAGAGACCTACGCGCACCAGTTAGGGGTCGGCAACTTGCTGGGACTGTTTCAGCTCGGAACGTTGCCGCATGAACTGGCCTGTAAGAACATGACCCTGTTCGCCGAACAGGTGATGCCGCACTTGCGGGCGATCGGCAAACTTTAGACGCGGTTACCTTCCCCTTCTTTATCTTGGATCTGACGACAGGATCGCACATGCCAGCGAACGTCCAGCATCGCTTCCTCCACGTTGGGGGAAAGAAGACGCAGTTGATGACTTTGGGAGAAGGTCCGCCGCTGGTTTATCTCCACTCGGCCGGCGGCGAAACCGAAGCGATCCCGTTTCATCACAAGTTGGCTGAGAAATACACGGTCTACGTGCCGGCCCATCCCGGATTTGCGCTGAGCGAAGGGCTGAACGAGATTCTCGACATCCATGACCTGGCCTGGCACTACGTCGACTTATTCGCGGCGCTCGAATTGGAAGATGTGCCGGTGATCGGCTATTCGCTGGGCGCCTGGTTGGCGCTGGAGCTGGCGATCTTGCGTCCGCAATTGATCAGTCGATTGGGAATCATCGCCGCGGCGGGACTGTATGTCGAAGGCTCGCCGATGGGAGAGCTGTTTATCGACGACTTCAACAAGCTGCGCGAGCTGATCTTCTTTAATCCCGAAAGCCCCGCCGCTTTGGAGACGACTCCCCGCAATCCGGACGATTCGCAGATGTTGATGTGGCTCCGAGCGCGAGAAGCGACGGCCCGCGTCGGTTGGAATCCGTATTTGCACGATCCCAAGCTACCCCAGCATCTGCATCGCGTGACGCAGCCGACGACGATTGTTTGGGGGCGGCATGACAAGATGATTCCGCTGGCCCACGGCGAGTATTACGCCGCCCATCTACCGAACGCGACCTTGCAGATTCTCGAGGAATGCGGTCACGGCGTGCCGTGGGAAAAATGCGACGAGACGGCGACGCTGTTGATGTAAATCCTGTCGCAAGAAAAAAAGAGGCCGCGCCGCACTACGTCTAGAACATAGCAGCGACGCGGCAACGCGGTTTACATTCCCCCTTGTTTCGCTTTCCGCTGCATATCTGCGACGGAAGGCTTCTGGGGCGTCAGCTCATCCCCTTGCAGGTCGAGCGTGAGCGTTGATCCTTGAATATCCATCTGCAATTCCGACTGCGTGTTGAATTTCGCAGGCAGGAACTGAAAGTAGATCGGTTCCGGATTTGGGATTCGCTCGGTCGGCGCGGTTTCGCCGATCTTCTTTTGAGCGGTAACCTTCACTTGTCGCATACCAGGGTTGGTTCGCAGCGTGAATTTACCATCCTTGATTTCAGCGCTGGCGAATTGGCCGACGCCGCCGACCGGCGCCAGTTCGACGTAGCCTTTTTCTATCGGCTGGCCATTAAAGGTTGCGACTCCTTGCACGGTCGTTTTTCCATCCCCGCTGCATCCGACCGATGCGGCGAGCAGCAGTGCGGAGAGGCAAATCGATAGTAGGTGCGCAGGGGTGATCGCCATCGTGGGCAACTCCTCGAAGTTAGACGCGAAGCGAAGATTCGCTTCGCGTTATGGGGCAGATTCGTAGAAGACGATTAGTAGTCGCCGATCACTTGACCGTCGCTGCGGGCGCCAAGGTTGCGCCAAGTAGTGACGTTAATCGTGTCGGAGACGAAGCGGACCGAGCCGTCAGCCAGAGCCGCGTTGACGCCGCCGGTGTGCCAGCTGCGAGCGGCGACCACGTTGGCGCCCCAGTCCCAGTCGGCGTGCGCGGTGCACTTGGCGCCGAGAGCTCCGCCCAGGTTGGTATGGCAACGATTGGTGCGATCGTTAGCGTCCGCATTCGGAGTCAGGTAAGTGGTGAACCCGGCGCCCATCGCGACCTGCGTACGACCCATCGAGCTCCAGATGTCTTGCTGGGTCGGCGTGATGATCTCGGAGACGAGCAGCGTGTTCGACAAACCGTCGGTCGCATCGCGCAACTTGGCTCGCTTTTCCGGAACGAACATCCCCGCATGACCGGCGTAGCCGTCGACCACGTTCCAAGGAGTGCCGGAGTTGTAGTTCGAGTCGCCGTAGCAAACGACGTAGTTGTGCAGCGCGTTTTGCCACGGCAGAATCCCTTCTTCCTGGATATTGGTATCGTCCGACGGGCAAATCATCGTGTCGAGCAACGCGATGCGAGCCTGACCGCCCCGTCCGGTGGCGCCATTGATCTTGTTGGTGAAGTCGATTTGTTCGTACATCGCCGTTTCTTCGATGAACGGCAGGATGAAGCAGTAGTACGAATAGGAGTCGCGTCCCCAAGGATTGTTCCCTTGGCTGCCCGGCGGCAGTTCACGATAGGTGTCGTGGAAGTTGTGCATGGCCAGAGCGATTTGTCGCATCTGGTTGGTGCACTGCATGCGGCGCGCCGCTTCCCGCGCTTGCTGAACCGCGGGAAGCAGCAACGCAATCAAGACGCCGATGATGGCGATCACCACGAGAAGTTCGACTAGCGTAAAACCACGCCGACGTCGCAAAGTTGGGATGCTAATAATGTTGTTCATAAATCACCGATATAAAAGAAGAGATTAAACCGCGCTTCGTTCTCATCGATATCCGCAATCGGCATCTAAAGAACGACTAAGTCGCAAAACGTTGGCAGCCAAGAGCGGAGCTGGGAGCAAATCGTCGCGATTCGATTTTCGGCTCCGTTAAGTCGCTGATAGTGCTGCGAAGATTGGCGAATTCGTTTCCGCCGAATTCATGCGCCAAGCTATTTCCCTAAACTATCGCTCGAAATCTAGATGAGTCCATGAACAATTGCGCTGCGGGCCTTTGATATTTCACATCGCAACGTTGACTCGTCTTATAAAATCAGCTGCTTAGGTTGTTAATAGACTTCACTTTGACTCGGATTTTCCGGGGAATTTGCGAGATTTCGCTTTCCCTGGTCAGAAGAACAGCGAGTAGAAAAAAGGGTTCGCGGATAGCCGCAGCAGGCGCTAAAATGCATTTTCCACTTTTCATCAGCGGCAGTTCCTTACCGACTTAGCCGCCAAAACACCCTGCCCCTTCCTCCCCCCTGTCTGAAAAGAGTCTTTCTAATGGCCTACCGAATCCCGGGCGTGCTCGCCGTTTGGTTCTTGTTGTCGATTTCGCTGACTGTGCGTCTGTTCGCCGCCGACTTTCCTTACTTGGCAGGCACGGCGAAAGTCGAAATTACGCCTGACTATCCGATCATGTTGTCAGGCTATGCTTCACGCGGATTGCAGGAGGTCTCGGAGACGATTCAGCCGTTGTACGCTCGTGCACTGGCCGTCGGGGAACCAGGTAAACTACCGGTCGTATTGATGATGGTCGACAACTGCGGCGTGCCGGCGAGCGTCAGCGACGCCGTCTCGCGCGAGTTGATGGCGAAGTACCAGATTCCTCGCGCGAACTTGGCGGTCTGCGCAACCCATACGCACTATGCGCCGATGCTGTCGGGCGTCTTGCAGAATTTGCCCGCGCGGCCAATTCCGCCGGAGAAACAGCAAGCGATCGATCGCTACACCGACGAGTTTGTGAAGGCGCTTGTGAAAGCGGCCAGCGTGGCGATCGAGAGCCGACAGCCTGCTCGGCTGGAGTTTGCGATCGGCGAAGTCGGCTTCGCTGCGAATCGTCGGACCGCCGGCGGTCCCACCGATCATCAGTTGCCGCTTTTGACCGTCTATGACGCAAACGACAAAGTCCGCTCGCTGGTTGTCGGCTATGCGTGCCACTGCACCACGATTGCGGCGACGCCGGCGTTTATCGGCGATTGGGCTGGCTACGCTGCGGAATACCTGGAACGGGAATACCCCGGCGCTGTCGCGTTGGCCGTGATCGGTTGCGGCGGCGACCAGAACCCAAATCCGCGCGGCAAACTTGAATTCGCGCAGCAATATGGGCACGCGATTCGGGATGAAGTCGTGCGTTTGATGGGCGAGCCGATGCGGCCGATCAACGGAGAGATTTCGACGCAGTTGGAAAACATACCGCTCCGTTTCGCCGAGTTGCCGACGCTTGATCAGTGGCGCGAAATGGCGAAGGAGAGCGGCATCAATGGATTTTATGCTGGAAAGTACGTCCAGCGAATTGAAGCAGGGGAAGTTATTCCGACTCATCTCGACTACCCGGTTCAAAGTTGGACCTTCGCCGACGATCTGACGATCGTCTTTCTGGGAGGCGAAGTGACGGTCGACTATTCGCTTCGTCTCAAGCGAATGGCGCCGGCCGGAAAACTTTGGGTCGCCGCCTATTCCAATGACGTTCGTACGTACGTTCCTTCCGCCCGCGTTCTTAAAGAAGGTGGCTACGAAGGGGGCGGCTCACGCATCTGGTACGATCATCCGCAAGTTTTCGCCGGCGAAATCGAAGAGTCGATCATCGGCGAAGTCGAGCGGCAACTTCCAAGCCTAGTTCCGAAAGTCGAATAGCTTTCCGCGGTCGTTACTTTGATCTATTGAAAGGCATCCAGATCCCGGCGGTCGCGTCTCATTAGGAGCGACGGGCGACGACGGGGAATTCCGCGTCATGTCCGATCGCAACGTGCTATCACGCAAAAACGCCGATCCAACAGCTGGCATGTTGACCGGAGTGTTCTAGGCCGGAGCGAATGAGATTCCGATTGACATTAAGGGTCGATAGCTGTCGATTTATGGCCGAATGGTTGCGTTAGACAGGAAGTCGCTGGATGTCTTTTCCGGCGACTTTTTTATTTCTCGACCCCTCGCGAAATTTAAAAATAAGTCAATTTGATAGTATTTTATTGACTCGCAAGCCATGAGGGGTGTAATCTTCGGCTATTGCGGCGAGCTGGCGAGTTGGCAAGGCCCTTCCAGTTTCTGCTGCTGCGCACGCCACTTTTCTACCAGCTTTCGCACTCCCTTTTCGTTTTTGCAGCTCCTTTCGTCATCGTTCTATTCCATCTTTATGTCGGTCGGCGCTCGTCGACCATTCGCGGAGGAAACTATGAGTCTAGGAAAGTTTCGCCGGCACACTTTTCAGAATCGTGCTGGTTTCACCTTGGTTGAGTTGTTGGTCGTGATCGCGATCATCGGCGTGTTGATCGCCCTGCTATTGCCGGCGGTACAACAAGCCCGCGAGTCGGCACGTCGCATGCAGTGCACCAACAACATGAAGCAGATCGGTTTGGCGCTGCACAACTACGCCGACACGTTCAAAGAATTCCCGCCGCTGGCGATTTTGGGGGATGGCGTCGGCAATCCTCAAGCGGCTCGTTGCTTTACGTGGATCGCGCTGATCCTGCCTCAGTTGGAGCAAGGCGCCCTCCATGCACAATTCAATTTCGCCGCTCCGGCCTGGAATCAGGCGCTTCCCAACGGCGGAGGCAATTTGCAGGCCGCGCCGGTCGCATCCGTGCTGCTCTGCCCTTCGGACGGAACGTACATGGACAACACCCAGACTAACGGCGTTTCGATTACCAATTACATTGGGTCGGAAGGTTATCACTGGTGGCAAACGGCCGGTATCAGCGACGCTACGTTGACCAGTTGGGGGCAGACCGGTTTCTCGTCGTCCACCTCGGGCAATGATTTTTCGGGGGCGTTTACGATTGGTCGCAAGATTCGTTTCGCTAGCTTTGTCGACGGAACTAGCAACACCATCGTCGCTTCAGAGACGAACGCCAGCGGTTACAAAAACGGGGGCGATCGCTTGAAGGGTGGAGCCGGCGTTCCACGTTTGGCCACATCAGAAGCGGTTGTACGTCCCGCCTACGTCTTCACCGGTTACGCTGGTTACAGCCGCCGTGCTCCGTTCTCCGATCCCGCTGGCGCAGCCGCCACGGCCGACGGTTGGTTCAACAAGACCGGCAGCAACCCGTACTACTTCACTCCTTCGTACATCGCCTATCGTCACATTAACAACGAATGGCAAGGCCCCGGCAGCTTCCATCCTGGCATCGTGAATTGCCTGCTGGGAGATGCGTCGGTCCACACGATTCCGGACACAATGGATTACGGCACCTACCTCTGTTTAAATGCAGTCGCGGACAGCCACGCTCGTTCGTTCGACAACTAGATGAGTCGTCGGCTCGCCGGCATGGTTTGATATTCACCCTATTTCGATGTTTGAAGGATTCGATATGCGTTTTCTCGCTTCCATTGTTTTGATGTTGACGATTTGCTTGGTCTTGGGATGCGGCGAAAAGAAGCCGGAATCGACGGTCGATACCACCAATCCTGACATGGCCGATAGTCCTGCTGCTCCGGGCGGTAAGTAAGAGCCTGGACTTAGTTAACCAACGGGCGTCGAAGGGAATGCTTCGACGCCCTTTTTCGTTTCTTGCTGGGATCAGCGGGAGTCTGGGAGGACGGTCAGGTGAATGGGAAAGCTGAGCCGTAATGCATGTTCCGTCTCACTTACCGAACGCGTCGTATGGCTCTCACCCCGTTTTTGCGGATCGAAGGAGTCGAATGAGTCGTCTATCTCTTGGGGCTCTGGTATGTGCCACGCGGCTGCGATCAATTGCGGGAAATTGTCGCGACTGGTTAGCCTGGCCTCCTTTCCCCTGAATCCCCCTCGATTTCTGGCTCGGTTTTAGAATTTGCGGGGAAGATTTGCGAGAAATTTAGGAGAGATGCGAGGGAAAGGGGATTCCGCAGGGCGTCAAATCGGCTGTAGTTTTCCCACCTTATTGCCGATCATGCTCGATTCGCGACCTGAGAGGGGGTAGCGCAGTTGATTGGCCTTGACAAATTTGCTATTTTTTCCTGTTCTCGCCCGATTGTTGACGGTTGGTAAGGCGCTATGCAGCGTCGCCTCACGTCGGGGAAGTCGTTTCTAACCCTTTGGAGCCGAACGAGCGGCAGGCCGGGTCGACCGCAAGTTTCTGGCTAGGTGTTTCTCTTTTTCGCATGGTAAATCGTAATCTCATTCGTAATTTGGAAAGCGACGATTCGTTGACGTCGCTGATCGATAGCTGGGTTCAAGACGCGGGAGCGTTTGAGCCGGAATTTGAGCGTGAAGAATCTGTCGAGCTAAACAAGATCGTCGAAGGGACCATTCTGCGGGTCGACGACGAATTCGTGCTGATTGACGTCGGCGGTAAGAGCGAAGGTAGCATTCCCCGCGACGAGTGGGATGAAGAGGAAGAGGACGCGCCGAAGCCCGGCGACAAAATCAAGGTTCTCGTCGAAGACATCGAAGACGAATTCGGCCGCACCGACGACCCGCACGGCATGATCACCCTCAGCAAGAGAAAGGCTGAGAAGATCATCGACTGGGATCGGACCATGTCCGAAATCCAGGAAGGGAACGTCGTCGAAGGTACTGTCGTCCGCAAGATCAAGGGCGGTCTGCTCGTCGACATCGGCGTCAACGTCTTCTTGCCGGCCAGCCAGGTCGACATTCGCCGTCCGTCCGATATTGCCGATTACATCGGTAAGAAGGTCGAGTGCGAAGTTCTCAAGATCGACGAAGAACGCCGCAACATCGTGGTCAGCCGTCGTTCGCTGATCGAAAAGAAGCGTCAGAAGGATCGCGACTCGCTGCTGCAAGAGCTGCAAGTCGGTCAGCGCCGCAAGGGTATCGTCAAGAACATCGCCGACTTTGGCGCGTTCGTCGACCTGGGCGGCATCGACGGTCTGTTGCACATCACCGACATGAGCTGGGGCCGCATCGGCCACCCGACCGAAGTGGTGAAGATCGACGACGAAGTCGAAGTTCAAATCTTGAACATCGATCACGAACGTCAGAAGATCGCCCTCGGCATGAAGCAGATGCAGCCGAGCCCGTGGGACGGCGTCGAAGCCAAGTACCCGGTCGGCGCGAAGGTTCGCGGTCAGGTCGTCAACGTGATGAGCTACGGCGCCTTCGTGAAGCTGGAAGAAGGGATCGAAGGTCTCGTCCACATCAGCGAAATGTCGTGGACCAAGCGCATCAGCCACCCGAGCGAAGTGGTCAACATCGGCGATGAAATCGACGTCGTCGTGTTGGGCATCAACAAAGAGAAGCAGGAAATCTCGCTCGGCATGAAGCAGACCCAGTCGAATCCCTGGGAAAACATCAAAGAACGTTACCCGGTCGACTCGATCGTCAAGGGCAAGGTTCGCAACCTTACCAATTACGGCGCCTTCGTCGAATTGGAAGAAGGTATCGACGGCTTGCTGCACGTCTCGGACATGTCGTGGACCCGCAAGATTGGTCACCCGAGCGAAATGCTCGAAAAGGGCCAAGAAGTGGAATGCAAGGTCCTCAACATCGAAGAAGACCGTCGCCGCATCGCTCTCGGCCTGAAGCAGATGGACCTCGATCCGTGGGCCAGCAGCATTCCGGACAAGTACCAGCCGAACCAGCTGGTCAAAGGTAAGGTCACCAAGATCACCAACTTCGGCGTCTTCGTCGGATTGGAAGATGGTCTGGAAGGCCTGCTCCACATCTCGGAATTGGCCGACGAAAAGGTCGAGAACCCCGAAGACGTCGTCAAAGTTGGCGACGACATCGAGGTGAAGATCCTCCGCGTGGACACCGACGAGCGCAAGATTGGTCTGTCGCGTAAGCGTGTTCAGTGGGCCGCCGAAGACGAAGCGGCTGCCGCCGCCGCCGAAGCGACCACCGAAAAGGAACAGCAAGAGCTGAAGGGCGGCCTCGGCTCCTCTGGCCCGCTGTTCGGCACCAGCAACGAATCGGAAGAAGGCTAAAACCGGAGCATCCGGATAGCCGATCGCCTCTTTTCGGGGCGACAATCGCTAGAAGTAGCACGACCCCAACGAGTCAATCGTTGGGGTCGTTTTTTTTGCGCCTGCCCGAACCTCCCGCACATTCGGTCCACCTGCGCCGTTTTGCCGTAGGGTTGAGATTTGCGCTCAACATCGACGATAGCATCCCTAAGTGCCAGCAACGCCCTCCCCCGCACCGTGAGCTATCGGACGATATGGCGACGAATACGAAACGAGAGATCAAGGAAGAAACGGTCCAGAGCCCGCTGGAGACGTACCTGCGCGAGATCAACGAAACCGCTCTCCTCTCGGCCAAAGACGAGAAAGAGCTGGCCCGCATGATCGGCGAAGGGGACGTCAACGCGCGGGACCGCATGGTTCGGGCGAATCTGCGCTTGGTGGTCAACATCGCACGTGGATACACCGGCAAAGGACTCGGCCTGCAGGACTTGATCGAAGAAGGCAATCTCGGCTTGTTGCGAGCGGTCGAAGGCTTCGACCCTGCGATGGGAACGCGATTCAGCACCTACGCCAGCTACTGGATCAAACAGTCGATCAAACGCGCCTTGATCAACTGTGCGAAAACGATCCGCATTCCGGCCTACATGGTCGAGTTGCTTTCGAAGTGGCGTCGCGCGACCAATCGCTTGACCGAAGAGCTCGGCCGCACGCCGACACCGGAAGAGATCGCTCGCGTCCTCGGCCTGCCGAAGAAGAAGCTGCCGATCATCAAGAAGGCGATCAAAATCTACAACTCGACCCCGCAAACCGATCAGGCCGACAGCGGCTGGTCGCTGGGTGAGATGGTGATGGACGACCGTCTGAAGAACCCGGAAGAAGAGATGGTCGAACATGACGATCTGAAGAACGTCATGCAGATGCTGAAGACGATGGACGGCCGCGAGGCGACCGTGCTGCGGATGCGTTTCGGCCTGGAGGGAATGGAGCCGCACACGCTGAAGGAAATCGGCGAGAAGCTCGGCCTGACCCGCGAACGAGTCCGCCAGATCGAGACCGAGGCGCTCGGCAAACTGGCCGAAGGTCTCCAGGATCCTCGCGAACGTGAACTGGAAGGCCCGTTCCGGCGCCGCCTGGTTCGCCGCTAGTTCCTTTGGCGGTCGGCCGGCCCTGGCTTTCGCCATTTCGATAAACCGCGTATATTCACCACCTGAGCGCTAGTCATTCAGGTGGTTTTTTTTGCGCGCAGCGAAATCGATGAATCAAATCCAACTCGAAAATTTCATCCGCGACATTCCCAACTTTCCCAAGCCGGGGATCCTGTTCAAGGACATCACTCCCCTGCTCGCCGATCCGACGGCGTTTGGCGCAGTCATCGATAAGATGGCGGCCCACTACGAAGGGAAGAAGATCGACGTGATCGTCGCGGCGGAAGCCCGCGGTTTCATCTTCGCGGCGCCGCTGGCGCTGAAGCTAGGAGTCGGCTTCGTTCCGGTTCGCAAGCCGGGCAAGCTGCCGTTCGACACGCACTCGTTTGAGTACGAACTGGAGTACGGCACGGACACCCTTGAGATTCATATCGACGGCGTATCCAAAGGTCAGAGCGTTCTGCTGGTCGACGACTTGCTCGCAACCGGCGGCACGATCAAGGCCTGTGCGAACCTGGTCGAGAAGATCGGCGCTACGGTCGCCGGTTGCTGTTTCCTGATTGAGCTGGAGTTCCTGGAAGGCGCCGCCAAAGTTGCGCCGCACGAATGCTTCAGCCTGATCAAGTACTAATCCGCTGTCTGGAGAGGGACGGATGAAAGACTCTGTAATCCTTCGCGAACAGCCGAACTTGTTCGAAACGAAAGTCGCCATCCTGGAAGCGGACGGCGACAACGACAGCATCTATCTCTACGTCTTTCCGCCGCAGACGCCGAATCAGATGCATGCGCTCTGGGTCGCCAACTGCAGCGATCGCGATGCGGCTCAGGTCGAAGAGCAAATGCGGGCGGCGCTTCCTCCTCGTTTGCCCCACGCCGACATCAACGAGGTGGCGCTGATCGCCGACTTGGAGCCTGACAACTGGGACGTCCGCTGGAGTCTCGATCAGCAAAGCGTCGCCGTTTGGCATCTTGATAGGATCGTGGCGATCATGCCTTCGTGGGGCCCGGCCAATCGTTTTCCGGGTTTTGCGATCGGTTGCAAAGGGGAAACGCCGGTCGCTTGGCCGTTGACCGACGAGAATGTGTTGCTGAAGCGTTTCACTCAGGAAGACGAATTCTTGCGTCAATGGGGCGAAGACTCGTGGCGCACGATCCAGCAAGGATTGCTCGACAGCTACAAGTCGCTCCACACCGACCCGATGCGTTACTTCGCCGCCGACCAAGGAAAGTGGCCCCCGCTGGCGATCACCCTGTCTAGTAAAGAAGGTCGCAGCTTCATGGCGACCGCCGGCATGGCGATTTTGCCGATGCCTGGCGCCGAAGCGGATGACAGCGATACGCGTTCGCGCCGAATTGAGCTGGGGATCCTCTGCGACTCGTCGGAGGCCGATGAGAACGCCTGCCGCGCCCTCTCCGGCTTGGCTCGTTATCCGTGGCGCTATGCGACTCATTTCGATCACGGGCACACGATTCCGACCGAAGCGTTCGCCGACGTCGCCCCACAGTTCACCCACTTTGCGACCGCCGAAACGGCCAGCTTTCTGCCGCCGATTCAGTTGCCGCAAATCGCCGGCGAACAGCCCCGCTTTCTTTTTCTGATCCCGATCACGGCCGCTGAGCAAAAGATGGCCGAGAACCGCGGCACGCAGCGTCTGCTGGAACTGCTCGAGGCCTCCCCTGCCCCGCTCTCCTTGCAGCGCGACCCGGTCGCGTAATTCCTTTGGCGCCATGCTCTCACGGCGACAGCCGAGTGAGCATGTCTTCAATGCGTATTGCCGGGGCGAAGACATGCTCATCCGGCGAAGACGCCGCAAGAGCATGGCACCAGTCTACGCTAGAGCACGCGTTTCGCGAATCGCCGCAAACGCTTCCGCTAACCGCCGGTCGAGTTCCGCCAGAAGTTCATCATCGCTGAGCGAGTTGAGCATCTCAGTCGAAATCGGCGGCGCGATGCGGATATGGATCACGCTGCGGCGCGGGAATTTGGCCGATCGAGGCCACGCGTCGAACGCCCCATCGATCGCGACCGGGATGATCGGAACGCCGCCGCGACGCGCCATCGGAATGAAGCCCCCTTTTAGCGGCTGGAGTTCGCCGTCAGAGGTGCGCGTCCCTTCGGGAAAGATCAGAACCAGTTCCCCCCGCTTCAGGCGTTTGAGCGTTTCCTTCAGCCCTGCCAGGCCGGAGCCATCGCGGTCGATGGGAATGGTGTCGAGCGACTCAATCAACATCCGAAACGGCAGAAACTTGAATAACGTGCGGCGAGCGAGGAAGTTCAGTCGTCGATCGCAGGTCAATCCGACCAGCAGCGGATCAAGAAAGCTTTGATGGTTCGGGCAGACGAGCCCTCCCCCTTCGGTCGGCCAGTTTTCACGACCGTAGACGCGGATCCGAAACAGGCAGACCCCCGCGAGTCTCGAAATCACTCGCAGCGCGTCATACCAGAGCCGTTTCGCGAACGAACGCTCGTGCTTCGCTTCTTCTTTGCTCATATCAAAGTGAGACTCGTCGCTCTTCCACGATGTCGATCAAACGCTGGATCACTTCTTCCGGCGTCATGCCGTCGGTGCATAATTCAACGGCGTCGTCCGCTTTGCGCAAGGGGCCGACGGTACGGCTCGAGTCTTCCTCATCGCGGCGATTCTGCTGCGCGAGAATGTCGTCGTACTCGGCGGAGACGCCGCGCGTCGCGAGATCGGCGACGCGGCGACGAGCGCGTTCTTCCGGCGATGCGGTCAGAAAGATTTTGCACTCGGCATGCGGGAAGACGACCGTCCCTTGGTCCCGTCCCTCGGTCACCAGGTCTTTCTCACGACCGAACTGTTGTTGAAGTTCCACCAGGTGCATACGGACGGCGACGTTCGACGCGGCGTAGCGGGTCGCTTGGGTCACATCGGGGGAACGGATCTCATCGGTCGCATCGACGCCGTCGACCAACACACGTCCGCCGGAAAGGTCGATGTCGATTTTACTGGCGACGTCGGCCACAACCGACTCGTCGGTCAACTCGCGATTCTGACGGAGAACGGCCCACGCGACCGCGCGGTACATCGCGCCGGTATCGAGGAACTCGAAGCCGAGCCGCTCGGCGACTTGGCGCGAGATCGAGCTCTTGCCGGCGCCGGCAGGCCCATCAATAGTGACGATCATTCCCTGTTAGCCCTTCGCCTCTCCATCCCAATAGACGTCGATCTGCCGCCACTGACCGGCGTGCAGCTCGAACTGGACGCGATCTTCTTTGGTCATCGCGCCGCCGGTCGCCTCGCCGCTGAATTCCATCAACACCGCTTTGCCGACGTTCCGGAAGCAGCGGAGGTTCCCTTTCGCCGGGCGACCTTCGGTTTCAAGCAGCCGCGCCGAAAACCCGACCACATTTTCGCCAACGGTTAGCGGCTTCAACGACGTAATGATGACATTTTTCGCATCCAGATGCAGCGCCCAGGAGGTATCCCCTGGCGCTGGCGACGGCGCCCTTTCGAGTCGTGGCGGAGGCGAATAGGTAAGCTGTCGCGCCTCTTGCAGCGGATAGGGCAAGTCGATGCCGATTCCCAACCGGAAGTTGCGGGCCGTTTCGCCGCGCGGGATCAAGATCGTATCGAGCATTCGTCCCCGCACATGCTGATGGAACGGCAGACCGCCGGTCAGGACCTGCGTGCGGGCTTTGCCATTTTCGATCTCGACGTAGTTGGGAGCTTCGATCCGCTTCGAGTCGACGCGGCGGCGCTGCCAATGTTGATCGCGATAAAGGAACGCCGAGCCGTCGCTCCAGGCGAAGCGTGCGCAGAAGTAGGAGTTCCACGCCTCCATCTTCGGCTCTTCGTGCGGCGTCAGATGGATATCAATCTGCAGGACGCGGCTTGATCGCCAAAGGGTATAGACTTGCTCGTATTGGGCGAGCGTATGTCCCGCCGTATTGAGCAAACGCCCGGCGACCTTGATTTTCCCTTCCGCCACCGTGTTGGTGACGACGTCGATCGAATCGGCCGCCATTACCGAGTAAATCGCCGTTTCGTCCGGATCGACGTAACGCGAGCCGCTCGATGGGCGTTCGCCCGGAAGTCGCAAAGCGAGCTGTTGTGAGAAGCGATTGCCGCGGCTCTTGTAATCGTAGATCGATTGGAGCGCGCCCGTAATCGGATCGAAATGGACTTCCATGTACTCATTTCGGAGCATGCCATCCTTGATCAGCGTTTGCGATTTGCCGCTCGGCGGTGATCCTCCATCCGGCAGCCAGGCGTACCCGCAAGCCGGCGCTTCCCAAACCGCATGGGGGCCGCTCTTGTCTGCGGCGGCGATCAGTACGGCCTTTCCGCCGGGAAGCGACGAGAGTTGATCGGTTTCGCAGCCGCCGACTGCGGTAAAGCTGTACGGATTGGCGATCAATAGCGCCGGCGAAGCGGAGTCGTTGCGACGCGGCAGTTTCGCGGCGAAGTGGGTCAACGCCCCTTCGACGATTGCGTCGGCATTGGTCGTATCGGTCGACGTTTCGGCCGGTTCCTGCCAGGCGCGATGCAGTTCGTGTCGCGGACCAGGGTGGCCGGAGACGAGGGCCGTAATCGCTTCGATGTTGCCGGCTGCGTCAAACTTAGCGTTCGCGACCGCGCGATCGCGATGCGACGAAATGGGAGCGGATTGGCGGCGAATGACCGCTTGCTTGTGATACGGCGAGTTGTAGCGAACGTCTTTGAACGTGTCGTGATACGGGGGAAGTTCGGTTTCGGCGAAGTAGCGTTCCGCCGTCATGAAGCTGCCAAGTCCGCTGGAATAACGTGCGATCCGGCGCAAGTCTTCGTACCACGGCGAAACGCGGCCGGGCCAATGAGCGAAGCAGATCGTCGCCACATGGTCGGAGTCCATCGCTTCGCTCAAGCGTTGGAAGAGGGCGATGAAGCTGTCGGCCGTGCTGGCGTCGAGCGGCGGACGGGCGACGGCGTCGATCTTGCAGCCGTCATTTCCTTGCCACGAAACCTTTGTTTGGCTCGAGTGAGTGAACTTGCCGTCATCCATCGTCGCATGAATCGCCCCGTGAAAACCAAGGCTTTTCAGCACCTGCGGCAAAAACGAGGAGAGGCCGAAGCGGCGACGACCGTAGATGGTCGGGCGATGCTCCAGGCGCTTCTCGTAAGCGGCCAGTCCTGCCTGAAAGTTGGCCAACAGCGTTTCGGGATCGTACAGCGGCAGTGGTCCTTCGCGGTATTCGCCGCCGATGAGTCCGCACTGTTTCGCTTTCAGCTTTTCGCGAAGCGTCGCCGTCGTTTCAGGATGCGACTTGGCCAGTTGCTCAATTACTTCGCCGCTCGCCACCACGTTACAGGGCTGCGTTTGGGCCAGTTCGTGCGACAAGTCGCCCAAGGTGGTCGAAGCGCAGAGCGTCAGGTCGAGAAAATAGGAGTCGACCGGGTAGAAGCTGTTTCGTTCTTCGGCCAAAACGTCGAAGCAAGTTTGCAGTAGCACGCGAGCCGCTTCGGTTTCGCCGATCACGGCCGACTGTGCGGCGGCGACCAGTTTCTCGCTGAAGTAGACTTCGTCGAGATTACTGGAGTAACGCATCTGCCGCGTCAACAGTTCGGTCTGCAGATAGCAGTAACCAAGCGCGACGAAGTCGGCGGCGAGTTCTTCGTCCAGATTGTCCGGCTTTTCGAGCCCTTCGAGCACCGCCGTAATCGCTTCGTCGCGATCGACGATTTTGCGAACCACCTTTGCGCCCGCCTCTTTCGCACGGCGAGAGAAGCCGGCCTGCATATCTTTTTCGCTGACCAGCGGAATCACCAGCAGGCGCTGTTCGAGCGCATCGGGCGGAGAATCAATCCGCGCCCATTGCGGCATTTTGCCGGTGCCGGCGATTAGCTCCGGACGCCAAATCGCGGACCAGCAGGCGAGAAGGCTTGTCGCTTCGTCTCCGCGATGATGCGTCGGAAAGTCCTCAAAACTGTGGCACGGAATCAGAATGTAGACTTCTTGGTACATCAACGGGGCGGCTCTTCAGCAGGTGGTGATGCGTCGAACAGAGGCGGACGAGTCGGCATTATAGCCGACGCACGGTGGTGGGCGACATCCGCCGCTGAGGTCTAGTTTGTCGGAAGTTATTGTCGTTAAACGTGTTACAGCATGAACCGCTGCGCGCAATTCAAGGGCGAGAGGGGACGCAAATTCTTAAAAAATCGAATTGCGGGAGTAGGAGATTGCGGCGTATCTCTTTTGATGCCAGTATCTTACGGTGTTTTTTGTCGCTTGCAAATTCATTGACACTACGGGATCAGCCACATTAGAATTAACTACGCTGCCGCCCAGTACTGCTGCGGCGATAGTTCTCATCTTTCGTTCTAATATCCTTTTCGTGATCAGCACGTGGCGGCTGGCTTTTCTGTAGTACAGGGGAAATCCCTGTTCGACTTCGCTATATTACCGCTCAGTTTCTGCGCACATTTCGAGTGAATTGAGGACCCAACATGGCTGCTGGGAAAGGCGTTTGGAGCATTGACATCGGGCATGCCGCGATCAAAGCGTTGCGATGCACGGTGCATGATGATGGTTTCTGGCTTGTCGCCGACGCCTTCGATTACATCGAATATCCGAAGCTGTTGACGCTTCCGGACGCGAACCCCGAACAAATGATTCGGGATGCGCTGAAGGAATTTCTGTCCCGTAACGAGCTGAAGAACGACAAGGTCGCGATCTCGGTTCCGGGGCAAGCCGGTCTGGCCCGTTTCTTCAAGGCGCCGCCGGTAGAAGCTAAACGCATCCCTGACATCGTTAAATACGAAGCGAAGCAACAGATCCCGTTCCCGCTGGACGAAGTGGTGTGGGACTACCAGCCGATGCCGGGCGCCCATGTCGAAGAAGGGATCTCGCTGGAGACCGAAATCGGCATCTTCGCGATGAAGCGGGATCAGGTCTTCCGCTCGCTGCAGCCGTTTTTGGACGCGGGGATCGACGTCGACTTCGTGCAACTGTCGCCGGTCGCGCTTTACAACTTCGTCGCGCATGACCTGCTGACGGTGAACCCGACCAAAGAAGAATATGATCCGGCCAATCAGCCCGAGTCGTACGTGATCCTCTCGATGGGGACCGAAACGACCGACTTGGTGATCACCAACGGTTTCCGCGTCTGGCAACGTAGCTTGCCGATCGGCGGTAACCACTTTACGAAACAGCTGACCAAAGACCTGAAGCTGACCTTCGCCAAGGCGGAACACCTGAAGCGTCACGCTCGCGAAGCGGACGACGCCAAGTTGATCTTCCAGTCGATGCGGCCGAAGTTCAATGAACTGGTCACCGACATCCAGCGTTCGATCGGCTTCTTCCAGACCCTTGACCGTAAGGCGAAGATCTCGCGGATCGTGCCGGTCGGCAACGCGATGAAGCTGCCGGGCCTGGTTTCGTACCTCTCGAAAAACCTCGGCTACGAAGCGGTCGAAATCGACGGCTTCCAAAAGCTCTCCGGTTCAGAGGTCACCTCGTCCGCCGCGTTCCGCGACAACATCATGTCGTTTGCGACCTGCTACGGCATGTGTCTGCAAGGGCTGCGGAAGTCGTGCTTGCAGACGAACCTGCTGCCGCAGGAAATCTTGATCGACCGACTGATCCGCGAAAAGAAGCCGTGGGCCGTCGCTGCCGTCGCCGCGCTGCTGTTGGCCTGCACGGTTAACTTCTTCTTCCACTGGAAGGCCTGGAACACGGCCGACCCGGAGAAGTTTGCCGGTGCGATGCGCCAAGTCGAAAGCGTTGTTCAGATCAGCGGTTCGCACAAGTCGGCCGACGATCAAGCGATGACCGACGCCGAAAACCTGAAGGCGATCGGCAACTACGTCGTCGGTAATGAAGAAAACCGCCGACTCTGGCCGGAACTGTTGCGAGCGGTCACCGCTTCGCTGCCGACCTACGAAGGCAAACCGGAAGATATCTGGAAGATGCCGATCGAAGAGCGGCCGTTCCTGTACATCGATAGCGTTGAATCGAAGTATTACCCCGACGTCAGCGTCTGGTACTCCGACTCTCTCCGCGAACGTTACCGCCAGACGGTCGACAACAGCAAACGCTTGGAAGAAGCGGCCGAAGAAGGTTTGACGGCGGAAGACCTTGACGAAAAAGGGGTCGCGCCGACCGGAGATGGAGCCGATCCTGCCGCCGCCAATCCGATGGGCTCGGCCGCTGGCGCCGCCGCTGCTGCACCGGAAGAAGAAATGACTCCGGCCGAAGGAGAAGAGGCGATGGAAATGGTCGGTGAAGACGGCGAAGTCGTCGACGAACTGGCCGGTCCGACCGAAAGCGGCTGGGTGATTCAGCTCAAAGGAAAGCACTACCACAACAGCACCAAGGCCCGTCAGAACTCGGGTCCGCAATATGTGCGTAATACGCTGATCCACCAACTCGACACCGGCATGATCGCGCTCGATGACGGCAGCGGTCAGATGATCGAAGTCTCGATGAAAGAATTGGGGATTTCGCACCCGGTGATCGTGCTCGACTCGGTGCCGAAAACGGTCCAGGTCGACAACCCTGACTTCGATCCGGCGACCATGGGCGTGGGCGGCGAAACGGGGATGATTCCCAGCATGGGACCGATGAGCGGGATGGGGCCCATGGGACCTATGAATCCGATGGGAACGGAAGTTGAAATCGTTCCGGCCAAGATCCCCGTCAAAGTCTATGAGTTCACGGTGCAGTTCTGCTGGCAGGAAACGCCGGTGAGCAAGCGAATCGAAAACAAGAAACTTGAAGCCGAAGCCGCAGCGGAAGCAGCCGCCGCGGCAGCATCAGCAGAGGAGGGCTTTTAGACCATGGATAAGATGCGCGTCTTTCTCGCCGCGATGAAGAAGTACGGCTTCTGGGTTTTGACCGGGGTCGTGTTGTGTGCATCGCTGGGCGTTTGGCTCTATGCGTCGATGACGATCGACGCCGATCTGGCGAAACAAAAGTCGGAGATCGAATCGAAGCGAAGCTCGGCGCAGCAGATTGCGTCGACCGAAGAGCACCCGAACGAAAAGTTCGCGGAAGGAATGGAAAAGTGGCTGGCGCGCTATCGCGAAGATATCGCGAAGAGCTGGCAATATCAGTGGGAATCGCAGCAGAAAGAATTGGTCTGGCCGAAGGAATTGAACGCCGGCCGCATCGACTACGCCGCGACGGTCAATTCGGTCCTGCAAAATCGCCCGATTGAAGCGGTGCCGGATGAAGAGCTGGTCAAGGGACGCACCGGTCTGACCACGTCCCTCTGCGAACTCTATCGCGACTACATCAAAGAAGAACTGCCGAAACTCGCCGAAAGCATTGGCGCCGAATGGAACGTGGCCGAAAACGCCGGCGGCGGTTATGCCAGCGGCGGAGGCATGGAAATGGGCGGTTTCGAAGGGGGCGCTATGGCGATGCCGATGGGGGGCATGAATCCTGGCGCCGTCGTCAAGAAGCGTCCCGTCGTCGACTGGGATCCGACCAATCAGCAGATGATTCAGTCCAAGAGCTTCGACTGGTCGAAGCGTCCGAATAATCGTCCCTCGCCGCGTGAAGTGTTGTACGCTCAGGAAGATCTCTGGGTCTTGGAAAACCTGATGCGCATCATCAAAGCGGTCAACGGCGACACGACCGAGCATCACCTCGCCGCGATCAAACGGATCGAAGCGATTGAACTCGGCAAAGGCGTCGCCAACCAGCGCATCCAACTCGAACGTCCCCCGATGCTCGCCAGCGCCGGCGAAGACGGCATGGGGATGGATATGATGGGCATGGGTAGCGAAATGGGCATGGAAGGCATGGAGGGGATGGAAGGCATGGAAGGCATGGAGGGCATGGAAGGGATGGAAGGTATGGGGATGGAGAGCCCCTACGGCGACGGTAGCGGCATGGGGGGAGCGATGGCTCCGGTTGACCCGGCTCAGTTCCGCTACGTCGACAAAGACTACAAGAAGATCGACTCCGAAACCCTGAAGACGGCGATGACCACGCCGACGACCGAAGACTACTACCTGGCGGTCGCCAAGCGGTTGCCGGTTCGTATGCGGATCACCATCGACCAGCGCAAGATCGACAAGTTGCTGGTCGAGTGCGGTAACGCCGACCTGATGCTGGAAGTGCGTCAGCTCCGTTTGAACCCGACGGCAGGAGCCGGCGGAGCCTACGGCGGCGGTTACGCCGGTTATGGCGGCGGTTTTGATGCGGGCCCCAGCGGCGGCGGATACGAAACGGAATCGTACGGCGCCGGCATGCCTGGCATGCCGGGCGGCCAGGTGAAGGCTGACAATCGGTACGACGTGCCGATCGAAGTTTACGGCATTGTGTACATCTACAATCCCGTGAACAAAGAGCTGTTGGGCATTACCAACGAAAGCGAATCGGAAGATGGTCTGGGCGCCGACGGCGAAACCGCGATGCGATCGCGGGCGGTTCGTTAGTCTTAGTTGTAACGCGCCCACGCGGCGAGCGAATATTACGGAACATGCGGGAAGCAGCTTCCCATAAAGGTGAGGGAACTACGACATGCAAAAGCTAGATTTGCAAAACGGCGGCATGAAATCGAAGTTGATCTTGCACGTTGAAAAGATCGTCTTCGCCGTCGCGGTGTTGCTGGTCGTGACGTTTATCTACTTCGGCGCTCAGCGTGAAGGGATCACCGTGACGCCGGATCAGGTCAAGCAAGCGGCTGACAGCGCCAACGCGAACATCAACAATTCGGAGTGGACTCCGGTCGAGAAGAAACGCTGGACCGATCCGGTTTACGAACAGCGAGCTGAGCTGGCGCAGAACCCGATCAACATCAGCAATTACGCCGCGATGGCCGAGTTCGGCCCGCCGATGTATCAGTCGATTCAAAAGCGAACCGACCCCAAGATCCTGACGCTCGAAAAGCTGGAGGCGATGGCCGGCGCCGCTCCGTTCGTCTATGACGACAAACGGATGAACGCATTATCTGGCGGTCCCGGCGGTCCTGCCATGATGGAAAGCGGCGGCTATGGCGCCCCTTACGGCGGCGGCATGATGGAGGGAGGCTACGGTCCCGCCGGTTATGGCGGCCCGGGCGGACCCCAACAGAAAGATATGCCTCCGGTAATGTCTCCGGAGCAGCAGAAGCGATTCGGCCCCGCTCGCGCGACCGCTGGAACGCGGATCGAATGGAAAAACTTTGTGGTGCTGACCGCATTGATCCCGCTCGAAAAGCAATGGGATGAATTCGATGCGGCTCTGTTGGACGCCGCCGGCTACGATCCGCAGCGCGACGTGCCGAAATACATCGGTTTCGGCGTCCGTCGTCGCGAGATGCTGCCGGACGGCACTTGGAGCCAATACAAAGACCTCGTCCCGCAGATGGCGTTCGCCGATGCGATGAAATGGGCCTTCCGACCGGAAGAAGTGGTTCCCCCGGAATACACGCATCCGCTCCTCACCTTCCCGATCGCCCCGATGCTGTTGGTCGATCCGGCCGACTACGCTCGGCATTCGGAAGTGCCGAAGTGGACTCCGGCGATGATGCAGGGCGGAATGCTCGGCGAAGGTTATCCCGGCATGGGCGGCTATCCCAGCGGAATGACTTCGCCGGACGGAGCGCCTGAGCAGAAGCTGCCGGAGTTTAACGCTGACTCGAACTTCTTCCCCGGATTTGGCGGCACGCAAGGTAGCGGAATGCCAGGCATGCCGGGAATGGCCGGCGAAGGGGGCAGTTACCCGGGCATGATGGGCGGTTACCCCGGTATGGAAGGTTACGGCGGTCCCGGCGGAAGCGGCATGATGACCGGTGGTCGTCCAGGCCGCGGCGGTCGCGGCGCCATGGCCGGCGGAATGCCTGGCGGCGGAATGATGTACGAAGGGGGTATGAGCAGCGGTGGCGGCATGAGCGGCGCCGGCTACTCGAAAGAGAAGATGTTCCGTTTCTACGACACCACCGTGAAGCCGAACACCCAGTACCAGTACCAAGTCAACCTCTGGCTCGAAGATCCGAATAACCCGGCGATCCCGATGGGAGCGGCTCAAGGGGGCCAGCCTGGCATGTCGGGCGGACCCGGTTTGGCTCCGGCCGCGATGACCTTGAGTCGCGAAACGCTAGAACGCGTCGCGCTGAAGAAGGCCGAAGCGGGCAAAGATCCGGTCAAGTTGAGCAAAGCTTCGCGTCTCGAAACCGAGTACTCGGCCCCGAGCCCGGTTGTGAAGACGATCATCGATTCGTCGGTGATCGCCGGCAGCGTGGCCGCTGGTCGTGACACTCGCTCGCAAAGCAATCAACTGATGGCGACTCGCGAGTCGAAGGCGACCGTGCTGGGCGTGACCTGGGACGAAGCCGAAGGAACCTTGGCCTCGAAGAAGATCACGCTCGAACGAGGCGACTCGGTCAACGACGAGGACGACATGTGGGTGCTGAATCCCGGCACGCTGATGTTTGACAAGAAGGAAGACTACCAAATGAATACCAATGCGGTGGTGCTCGATATCCGAGGGGGCGACGGGCTGCCTGGTCGATATCGTGATCCCGCCGTCAACGAAGGTTTGGTGAGCCCCGGCGAAATCCTGGTGATGGATTCCAAGGGGAACATCAAGATTCATAAGGAGTTGAAGGATCGAACCGACTTCTCGCTGTTCGACTTCACTCCGCCGGAAGTCAAGAAAACGTCGTCGTCCGGCACTGACGATCCGTACGGTTACGGCGCCGAGTCTCCCGAAATGATGGAGGGAGGTCCCGGAGGGGGCCGAAGACGTGGTGGGCGTATGCGTGAGTAACGCCGAGTCCAGTCAAGCAAAGTTCAATGCGATTCGGAGCGTCGTCCATTTTGGACGGCGCTCTTTTTTTGCGCGCGTGTGAGAATGAAATCGTAGCCCGAGGCGCGAGCCGAGGGAAAGAGCTTGGATTCGCAGAGAAACGCCGACCGGAGATTCGCACGCGGAGCCGAAGGCGTTCCTGAACGTCGCTTCCCACCGAATTCCCTCGGCTCGCGCCTCGGGCTAGTTTTTGGCGTTCGATTTAGTCGAGCGTAACCGGGTTGCCGTCGCTGCGGTTGCCGAGATTGGAGAAGACGGTCAGATCGACCGTGAAAGGAATGAAGCGGACGCTGCCGTCCAGCAAGAGGGAAGTGAAGCCGCCGGGATGGGACGAGCCGAAGCGTTGTTGGCCGTCGGTGTTGATTTTGTCCGGCTGCGGATCGAGCGTCGTCGAGCGGACGGTGTCGAAGGTGAGAGACGAACTGGCACCGTCCCAGCCAGAAACATAGCCGGCGCTGTCTCCTTGCTCGCGGTCGGTCAAGCTATCGATGATCGAGCGATTGACCTTCTTTTCCGCCGCAACCAGCGTGTTGGAAGTGCCGTCAGTCGCGTCCGCCATTCGCAGTAGCGACTTCTTGATGCTGGGGGTCAGCGACGAAGAGCAAGTGAATGTGCCTGACCAGTTGCGTGCGAGGACGCCGGTTCCATTGGCGTTGGAGGCGGCGTAATCGATCTGACCATGCTTTTGTTTGGCGAACGATCGCGGCAAGTAGGCGCCAGTGGCGTCAACGCGGCAAAACCAGTCGTTTGTTTCCCCTTTGGCGTAGGCGGAACGTCGTGATGGGCAATAATAGCCCGGAATGACCCCGGCGATGGCGTTGGAAGACTGCTCCAGAGTGGTCGTCCCCCCTGCCCCTTCGTGAATCGCCTGCTGTTCGAGATAAGGAAGGATCTGAAACGCCCAGCCGGCTGCCTGGCGCTCTCCCGCCTCCGGTCGACCGCTGGTAAAGGTCGGATGGACGTTGGCGGTATAGCCGCCGGTCGGGAGAAAGCGAAACGTATCGTGGTGATTGTGCCAGCCGAGGCCGATTTGCTTCAGCTGATTGGTGCACTGCATCCGGCGAGCCGCTTCGCGTGCCATCTGGACGGCGGGGAGGAGAAGCGCAATCAGGATCGCAATGATCGCGATCACGACCAAAAGCTCGACCAGCGTAAAGCCTGCTCGGCCGCGTGCGGTCACAAATTCCCCTCAATATGGTGCATTGATACGGCGTTAATTATCTAGCCTATCCACGCTTGCCGTCTCTGGCAAATGACGAGCGACGCAGGGGTAAAGTTTTATAAAAAGAAGGGGGAAATCGGCTTGGCCGGCCCTATCGCCAGACTGCGTAAACACTTAGCTGCTGCTGCGGAGAAAATGAAAACCGATTGCGTTTTCCCACCCCAGCCGCTTGTTTGGGCTTGTAAACCCCAAAACATCTGGCAAAATAACGTGTTTCCGATTCTCCCAAGAGTCGCAAGAGAAGCTCCTGACTCCGCCGAAGCTGTAAAATGCGGCGGAATATCCATAGAAGACAATCGAGTTTCGAGGGTTCCGATGGCCGAAGTGCTGAACGTTAAAAAGCGTGAGCTGACGGGCAAGCTTAACAACCGTCGCCTGCGTAACGCTGGCAAAATCCCGGCTGTGCTGTACGGCAACGGGCAAGAGTCGATTTCGCTGGAAGTTTGTGCCGAAGAGTTCGCCGCGGTTGTTCGCCACAAGGCGAAGAACATCGAGCTGGCTGGCGACATTACCGGCAACGTGGTGATGCGCGACATCCAGTGGGACACCTACGGCCTCGAAGTCCAACACATCGACTTTTACCGCTAAGCTGGCTGAAAAGCCAAGTCTGGGCGTGGCATGAAATTGGTAGTGGGGCTGGGAAATCCCGGGCCCAAATACGAAAAAACAAGGCACAACGTCGGATTTGAGGCGCTCGATCGGATCGCCGCCAATTCCGGAGTAACGCCAAAAGCCAAGTTCAACGGCAACGTGATCGAACTTGGCGTGGGGGGAGAGAAGACGATTCTTCTTTATCCTCACACCTTTATGAACAACAGCGGGACAAGCGTCCGGGCCGCCTTGGATTTTTTCAAAGTGCCCTGCGAGTCGGTGCTGGTCGTTTGCGATGACTTCAATTTGCCGATCGGCACGCTGAGGTTTCGCAGCGGAGGCTCCTCGGGCGGCCAGAAAGGGCTGTCGGACATCCTTCGCAAATTGGGGACGGACGAAGTTCCCCGGTTACGAATCGGAATTGGGCCGTTGCCCCAAGGACGGGACGTATCCAGTTTCGTCCTGGGGAAGTTTGCTCCCCAAGAGCGGGCCGAGATCGACTTTACGTTAGACCGCGCGACGCGGGCCATAGCGGATTGGATCGCTCACGACCTCAAGTACTGCATGAACCAATACAACTAACGCCGACTTCGGTTAGCAACAACTCAAATCACGTTTAGGAGATCGACATTGGCGGCCAACGTTTATGAAGGGCTGTTTATCCTGGATTCCAACCGATACGCTCGCGATCCGGGCGGCGTCGCTGGTCAGATTCAGGAATACGTCGAAAAGCTCGGCGGCGAACTCTTGGTGAGCCGCATGTGGGTCGAACAACGCCTGGCTTACCCGATCAACGGGCACCGCAAAGGGACCTACTGGTTGACCTACTTCAGCCTGGAAAGCACCAAGCTGACCGAACTGACCTACCAGTGCAACATCAACGATAACTTCGTCCGCTTCATGTTCGTGAAGCACGATCCGCGAATTATCGACATGTTGATCGCCCACGCGACCGGCGCGGTGGAAGCTGCTCCGAGCGACGAAGATTCGACCGCCGACGAAGAAGAAGCGGCCACGGCCGACATCGACTAAGTCGCAATTTTGCGGGACGGCAAGTCGCACGAGGCGCGCCGATTTGGTAGGCTGTTGGTTAACAAGCGTTCACTACTTAGGTGACGCTGGAACCGACAAAGCACAGTGGAGATCGACACATGGCGAGTTTTAACCGGGTGATTCTGGTCGGCAACCTGACCCGCGACGTCGAAGTCCGCTATATCCAAAGCGGTTCGGCGGTCGCCGAGATCGGGCTGGCTGTGAACGATCGCCGCAAGACCGCCTCGGGCGAATGGGTCGACGAAACGACTTTCGTCGACGTGACGCTCTGGGGCCGGACGGCGGAGATCGCCAGCGAATACCTGAGCAAAGGCTCGCCGGTGTTGGTCGAAGGTCGCTTGAAGCTCGATACCTGGGAAACCGACGGACAGAAGCGATCGAAGCTTCGCGTCGTCGGCGAAAAGATGCAGATGCTCAGCGCTCGCGGCCCTGGTCAAGGAGGCCCGTCCAGCGGTGGTGGCGGCGGTCAACGTCGTCAACCGCAATCGGCGCCCAATCGTGGCGGCGGTAACAAAGGTGGCGGCGACGATTTTGGCGGCGGCTACGGCGGCGGCGACGACTACGATTCGTTCGGCGGTTCGTCGGACGACATCCCGTTCTAATCCAAACAAACAACCTTACATTATCCGAACAGACGCCCCGAACGCAGTTCGCTGGGCAGAGTGAAACGCAAGAGGAATTTCGATCATGGCGAGCATTCGTGCCGAAAAGCATAGTGAACGTGTTTGGAAGCGTCTCCCCAAAGGGAAGCACGGCGGTATCGAATTGCTGCTGATCCAATCGGTTGATCACCTGGGCAAGCAAGGGGACGTCGTTGAAGTCCGTCCGGGCTACGCCAACAACTACCTGATCCCGCAAGGTCTGGCCACGATCGCCACCCCGCACCACAAGCGGATGGTCGAAAAGCACCGCGCTAAGCTGCTCGAAATCGAAAAGTCGCGATTGGCCGGTCTCCGCGCGATCGCCGACCTGCTCAACCGCCAGAGCGTCACGATCGAAGCCAACGCCAACGACGAAGGCCACCTCTACGGCAGCGTTGGTCCGGCCGACATCGTCTCGGCTTTGAAGGAACAGAACTTCACGATCACCGCCGATCAGGTTCGCCTGGAAGGTCCGCTGAAGGAACTCGGTCTCTACACGGTCAAGATTCACCTGCACGCCGAAATCGAATCGGAACTCAAAGTGTGGGTTGTTCCGACCGTCACCGGCGACGAATAATTGCATCGCAGGGGCGATTGTCCGCGATCCGTCGATCCGCAAAAGCGATTCTCAAGAGCCGTCCCCAACAGGACGGCTCTTTTTTTCGACAGGTTATTCACGCCGCGATTTTCGCCGCGGCGCGTTGCGGCGGTTCGACTTACGGCGCGACTTTGCGGCTTGAGGTCGCCGCTCGATTGCCGCCCAACATCGCCCAAGTATGATTGATCCCGCGGCGAATGGCCGCGCCGGATCGACCGCTAATCAGGGAAGGTGCTCATGAAGACGAAATTCAAACGCGTCGATAAGGCGGACCGCGAACAGCAGCCGACGAGCGAGATCTTCGATCGGCAGCCGCCGTGCAATCTGGAAGCGGAAATGGGGGTGCTCGGCAGCATCTTCCTGCTCCCTGACTGCGCCGACGAAGTGGTGATGATCGTCCGGCCTGACGACTTCTACGACGAGGCGAACAAGAAGCTGTACGAACATATGGTTCGTCTGCACGACAGCGGTCGCAAGGTCGACCTGACGCTGTTGGCCGAGCAGCTGAAAGCGGACGGCGACTTCGAGTTCATCGGAGGCGCCGCCTATCTGGCCCGCGTGCTGAACAGCGTTCCGAACGCCGCCCACGCCGAGCACTATGCCCAGATCGTCGCCGCCAAAGCGATCAATCGCAATCTGATCGGCGCCGCGACCGACATCCTCCGCGACGCCTACGAGGAAAACGACAAGTCGGACCGCCTGGTGAGCCGGGCGGAAGAAAAGATTTTCGCGATTACGGACACCCGTAGTTCGAACTCGATGTCGAGCATGAGCGACATCGTCACCGCGTCGATGGAACGTATCGACGCGCGTCTTCGCGGCGAACATCTGGAAGACGGCGTTGCGACCGGCTACACCGATTTGGACGGCATGACCGGCGGCTTCCATGGTTCAGAGCTTTTGATTCTCGCGGCTCGTCCGTCGATGGGTAAAACGGCGTTCGCGATGAACATCGCCGAAAACGTCGCCGTCCACGACAAGACGCCGGTGCTGTTCATCAGCCTCGAAATGGGGGCGATCGAACTTTGCGATCGTTTGCTCTGCTCGGTCGCCAAGGTGAACGGTCACCGCCTGCGTAACGGAACGATCTCGGCCGACGACCGTCGCCGCCTGGTCGAGAAGTCGGCCCTGGTCGCCGAATCGCCCCTATTCGTCGACGACTCCCCCTCGCGTACGGTTTCGCAGATCGCGGCCGGCGCCCGACGCATCAAGCGTCGTCATGGTCGTCTGGGGATGATCGTGATCGACTACTTGCAGCTGATCGAGCCCGATAACTCCAATGACCCCCGTCAGGAACAAGTGGCGAAGATCGCCCGCCGTTTGAAGGGGATGGCGCGTGAAATGGACGTGCCGATCTTGTGTCTGGCCCAGCTGAACCGCCAGGCGGAAGCTTCGAAGGACAACCGACCGAAGCTCAGCCACCTCCGCGAATCGGGCGCTATCGAACAAGACGCCGACGTTGTGATGTTCGTACACCGTGAAGAGTACTATCATCATGGAGAGGAGCGCGATCAGTTCGCCGGTAAGGCCGAGATCATTATCGCCAAACAGCGTAACGGTCCGGTCGGCGAAGTTCAGCTGACTTGGCTCCGCGACTTTACCCGCTTTGAAAACGCGTTCGAGCGCGAGCCGGACGACTTCTCAGCCTTTAACGGCGGGGGCGAGTTTTAAAGCGGACTGCATCGGCAAAGGCGAACGAAGAGCGCCGGCATGGATCAGATCCTCGGATTCAAGGTTTGGGACCACGAAGAAAAGTGTCCCTATTTGGCGGGACGCCGCGCACGGCTTCCCCTCTATTATCCCTTGTCCGCGATGTCTGGCGCTGATGTCGATCTCGCCCTCTCGCAAGGTGCGCGTCGTGCCGGCATCTATCTCTATCATGTCTGCTGCCGCGCCTGTCGGGCATGCGAACCAATTCGGTTGGACGTGAAGAAGTTTGAGCCGCGTCGGCGGCATCGTCGCGTGCTAGCAAAAGGGGACGCCGTACTGAGGACGGTCGTCGGCGCTCCGATCGCGGATGAGGAGCATGCGCGGATCTACAACCTGCACAAAGAAGGACGCGGTCTTTCTGACGACGGTCAGGCGGCGATTAACGCTCATCAGTACGGCGAGTTCCTGGTCGAGTCGTGTTGCGAGACGGTTGAGTTCGGCTACTACCTGGAAGAGCGACTCGTGGCGGCGGCGACCGCCGATTTAGGGGATGACTCGCTATCAGCTGTCTATTGCTGCTATGACCCGAACGAGAGCGATTTGTCGCTGGGAACTTACTCGGTTCTCAAACAGTGGGAATTCTGTCGCGAGACCGACCGACGCTATCTGTACCTCGGCTTCTACATCGCCGAGTCGCCCCACATGAGCTACAAAGCGTCGTTTTTGCCCCACCAGCGGCGGATTGCTGGGGTCTGGACCGAGTTCGCCAGCAGCTAGCACCTGGCGGCGTAAATCGATCTGAACCGATTTGCCAGACCTCGCGTAACGTATCGCGTTGCTGACAGTTGCGCAAACAAGGCCGAATCCGTCTTGCCGTAGCGTCGCTCATTCAGTATCTCTACCCAACCGCTTACATAGGCTAGTCGCCTATCGCCGCGCACGGATCGCGCGACGGGCCAGAATTCAAGGACGATATTGTGCTAAATTGCCGCCAAATAGCTGCGTTCGCACTCGGTTTCGGGTGCGGTCTTTCGCTCCTCGTTGCGAGTAGCGAAACCAGTCTCGCCCAAGGTTTTGATCCTGCGAACATCGATCCGGCGATGTTGACGCCGGTCCCGGCCGAACCGGGCGCGATTCCAACGCGACCGCAGATCGTCGATTTGCGGATCACCGGCAACAACCACACGCAAGAAGCGAAGATTCGCTCGATGATTCGTTCGCGAGCCGATCGCGAGTTCGATCCGGAAATGATTCAGTCCGACGTACGCAAGTTGGCCGAGTCCGGGCTTTTCAAAGACGTCAAGATTCTGACGCAACAGTCGGCGCAAGGGGTCGTCGTCACTTTCCAAGTGTTCGAACGTCCCTCGATCCAATACGTGAAATTCATCGGCAACGAGTCGGCGACCGACAAAGCGCTGCTGAAAAAATCGGGACTGGAAGTTGGCGGCGCGCTCAATCGCTTTGTTGTCGAAGACGCGCGACGACGCGTGGAAGAATATTACCGCACGCGCGGTCATGGGATGGCTTCGGTGACGATCGTCGAAGGGTTGGACGCCGACGCCAACGGCGTCGCGTTCATGGTTCATGAAGGACCGCTGGCGCGAGTCCTTTCGACCAGCTTCGTCGGCAACTCGATTTCGTCCGATGGTCGTCTGAAGACCCAGGTCAAATCGAAGCCCGGTTTCCTCTGGTACGTGCGCGGCAAAGTCGACATGGATCAGGTCGAAGCGGACGTCGAAGCGTTGACGTCTTACTATCGCGGTCTCGGTTACTTCCAAGCCCAGGTCAATCGGATCATGGAGTACACCGAGTCGGGGTTGTGGGTGAACATCACCTTCGTCGTCGACGAAGGGATGCGCTATGAAGTCCGCAACGTCGCCTTCGTGGGACAAACCAAATTCAACGAAGAGCAACTCGCCACGCAAGTGAAGCTGACCGAGGGGCAGTTCTTCGATCAGAAGAAGATGAACTCCGACCTCGCGGCCCTGACCGACTTGTACGGAGCCCAAGGTTACATTCACGCTGACGTACAGGCCGAACCTCGCTTCCTGGAAGAGCCGGGCCAGATTGACCTGGTCTACGACATTCGGGAAGGGGAGCAGTATCGCGTCGGTCGCATCGACGTGAAGATCGACGGCGAATATCCGCATACGCAACGCGACGTCGTGCTGAACCGCCTGGACCTGGTTCCGGGCGACATCATCGACATTCGCAAGATTCGCGACAGCGAACGACGACTGGTCTCGTCGCAGCTGTTCGTCAACGAACCGCATCGCGGAATCAAACCGACGATTCAGGTGAAACCGCCGGAAGTCAGCGACATCGCCGACAAACGGGGTGACGCTTCCGATCCGACTTATCGAGGACAAAGTCCTGAAGCTGCGACGCCGCCTGCGTACTATGGCCAACCGGTTCAGTACCAGCAGCCGACGTACAACCAACAGCCGAGTCAGTATCAGCAGCCGCAAGTTCCGGCTGTTCAGATGGGAACTCAGGTCGCTCCACCCGACTTCCGTCCGTCTCGGTACTCGGCTCCTGCCGCTGCGCCTTGGTAACCTTGAAGCCTGCGACATTGATATAGGCGACCTCCCCCCGGTCGAGAAGGATTCCTTCGTGAGATATAGCTGGAAACTCACAAGCCTGACGATGCTTACCGCCGTCTTTGCGGCGGTCGGCTGCACCACTCCAGGTGCGCAGGTCGCGGCGATACCGTCAACGTTTTCGACTGGGCCGACTACGGATCAATCGATCGTCGCTGCGGGCAAGCCGCCGATCGTTCGCGCTCAGGACGCCGCTTTGGCGACCGACGATGGCGCCAATCGCCAATCGTCGCCGGGCAATGACAATCAATACCGCAATGGAATGCCCGCTTCGGGCGAGCC
Source organism: Blastopirellula sediminis (assembly GCF_020966755.1). NCBI lineage: Bacteria > Pseudomonadati > Planctomycetota > Planctomycetia > Pirellulales > Pirellulaceae > Blastopirellula > Blastopirellula sediminis. The sequence continues at coordinate 105,259 of NZ_JAJKFT010000010.1, read as the reverse complement.
GATCAAGCAGGTGCAGTACACCGCTCCGCCGCTGCCGCAAGCTCCGGTCGCCGGTCAAACCACCGCGCCGGCCGCTACCGCCTATCCGCAGTCGACCGTCGTCGGCGGCGCTCCTTACAATCCCAACGCCTACGATCAAGCGGTCTCCAACGGTTACGTTCAACAGCAAACGTTGCCGCCGCCGGCTTCGGTCGCTCCGCTAGGCCGTCCTTTCGGCGGCGCCCCGATCTACAATCCGCCCCTTGGCCCGGATGCGATCGTCGGTCCCGATCCGGTCTACGATCCGAGTCGCCAACCGTTTTTGCCGGGGCGAACGGCCGACATTTTGGTCAACGCGCAAGAAGCTCAAACCGGTCGGTTCCAGTTCGGCGTCGGCGTGAACTCGGACGCGGGCGTGACCGGCTCGATCGTCGTCGACGAACGCAACTTCGACTATGCGGCGGTTCCGACCAGTTGGGATGACGTCTGGAACGGACGGGCGTTCCGCGGGGCAGGGCAGGGGTTCCGCTTGGAAGCTCTTCCCGGTACGCAGGTGCAGCGCTACATGGCGACCTTCACCGAGCCGTATCTGTTCCGCACCAACATCAGCATGAACTTGAGCGCTTACTACTTCGACCGCATTTATCGCGACTGGAATGAAAACCGCGTCGGCGGTCGAGTCGGCCTTGGCTACCGCTTGACGCCGGACTTATCGATCGGCGCCAACCTCCGAATGGAAAACGTCGACATCTCGGATCCCCGTTTGAACACCTCGCCATCGTTGAACGCGGCGCTCGGCAGCCATGACCTGTTCAGCGGCCAGTTGACGATTACGCACGACACGCGCGATCAGCCGTTCGCGCCAACCGAAGGTCACTTGATCGAAATGAGTTTCGAGCAAGCGTTCGGCGATTACAACTTCCCGCGTGCTGAAGTCGACATGCGTCGCTACTTCCTGCTGCGCGAACGTGCGGACGGTTCGGGGCGACATACGCTCGGCTTGTCGGCTCGTGCAGGTTTCTCCGGCTCGAATACGCCGATCTTCGAGAACTACTTTGCGGGCGGTTACTCGACGCTGCGCGGTTTCGACTTCCGCGGCGTCGGTCCGGTCGAAGGGGGCGTTTACACCGGCGGTCCGTTCCGCGTGCTGGGATCGGTCGAATACCTCTTCCCGATTACGGCGGACGACATGTTGAAAGGGGTGATTTTCACCGACGTCGGTACCGTCCAAGAATCGACGAAGCTGGTCTGGGATGAATTCGACGTGGCGCCTGGTTTCGGTCTTCGCATTTCGGTTCCGGCGTTGGGTCAGGCTCCAATCGCGCTCGACTTTGCGTTCCCGGTTAACAAGGCTGACAGCGACCGCACGCAGGTCTTCAGCTTCTTCATTGGTTACGCTCGCTAGTCGTCAGTTGAGAGACGGCTAGTAGGTGCGCCACTCGAAGTATTCTCGATGGTAACCGGTATGCCCGGTCCACGTGTCGCGCGCTGAGCACGCGCCGAAATATCCGTAACTGTAGGCAGGCGTGCTGACCGAGTAGCCGTACCCATGGTAGTAGTGCCCATAGTACGGGGCCGCGTTCGACTTCTGCGGCGTCAGAATCAGGTACGAAGGGGGAGCGGCCTGGCCAATCGCCGCCATAGCGAGGCAAAGCGTCAGGGATGCCAGCAGTGTACGAATCATGGAACGTGGCCTTACAGCAATGAGAATCGTCGCCCCGAGTGCGACTCCTCTCTAGCATCGGCATTTGCGTCCCACTCGGCTGACCGCTGATCCTCCCGTCGCCCCGTTTTTCGACGGTCTGTTAGGGTGGTAACGGTCTTGCCGGTTATGCCGGCGAGGGTTACTCGAGGCCGAGTCCGATCTCGTAGGCCTCCTCCGCATTCAGAACCAGGTCGTTCCGCTCAAAGATCCGGACAAGCGCTTGTTTGTGGATCTTCATTTTGGTTCCACCGACGCCGATCGCGCCGTAGCAGATTCTCCCATCGCGCTCCTTCGCTTTGTCCATCGGATCGACCCCTTCGATGCCGACAGGCGGAGCGGCGTTCAGGTCGATCATGACCTTCAGATCGCTCGCCTGGCTGAGCGTCTGTTGGCTGGCCAGTTGAACGTTCGCCGCGCCGGCTGCGATCACAACCGCCGCCCCATCCAGCGCGGTCGTCAGACTAGCGTCATCACTTACCGCATACGGCACGAACGTTCCCTCGCCAACGTCCTCTTGCAGCGCATCGCAAACGGCAGTCGCCTTGTCGAGTTTTCGTGAAGCGATGCGGACACGCGCTCCTTGTCTCGCCAGCAGACGAGCCGCACGTTGCCCGACAGGTCCGGTTCCGGCGAGAACGAGCGTTTCGGCGCCGGCCAACTCCAGATGGCGTCCAGCAGCGATAACTGCAGCGGCCGCCGTCGTGTTGGCGCCGTTCGGATCAAACAGAATCGAAACTCGCATGGGACCGAAGAAGCTGCCGACCGCCGCTTTGAGCAGGCTTTCGGCCTTCGTCACGTCGCTGCCGCCGATGAAGATCGCCGAGTTCTTCAGCTCCGCTGGGGAACGCGTGAAGATCAGTCCATAGACGAGATCGCGTACCTGCGAAGCGCTGACGGCGCCGTGGCGAAAGAGTTGATCGACGCCGGAGTCGACGGCGACGACGCTGTCAAACGTGCTGATTTGCGGGTCGGGATCGAGCTGCAACAGGATTTTAGCGGTTGGCATGCGAGGAACTCTTGGGGCGAAAAAAAGAAAACCGCCCTGGTGGGGACGGTTTTCGGAAGTTATCGAAAGAGCGAAAGCGCCGTCGGCAGCTTAGAAGCCGCGGAACGGGTGAGCCGCTTTTTCTTTGCCGGCCAGAACTTCGTCGATGGTCGGCTTGGCGGTCATCGCGTTGACGATCGCCTGTTTGGTCGCTTCGTAGTTGTAGTCGAAGATCTTCTTGTCGTCGGCCGCTTCCCAGTGGATGAAGACGCCGCAGACGATGACCAGGTCTTCGCACTGATCCTTCGGGATGACGCCGGCTTCGACCGCATCGGCGACCGCTTTGGCGACGGCGGCTTGAGCCGGACCGAACATCTGGGTCGCTTGCTTGGCGCCCTTGATGGTGACCTTGGTGATCGTGACCGTCGCCGGTTTGACCAGCAGGTTCGGTTCGAGCACGGCGAGCAGGTTCGAGTGACCGGCGGTTTGGGTCGCCAGTGCGCTGGCGAACGCGGCGCCGACGGGACCGGTCTTGGAACCGATCAAGAGATCAATGTGGGCGATTTCGTTGCCATCGCCGGCGAGCGCTTCGCCAATGAACATCGACATGCGTAGTTTCTCCCGAAAGTGAAGATTGGATGGAGCGTCCCGAAGTGGGCGCCGCTTCGAGGAAAGGCGTTGGGGGGCGGCGTCCCTGGCAGCGCATCTTCGCGAAATCAGAGCGCGAAAAGCATCGGGTCGGGGCCATTGCCGTAGAGCAAAACTTATCAAACCCCCACGCGATTGCAACCATGGAAGACTCTCCCCCCTTGATGCGCAAAGAAAAGACCGCCGCGAGGCACAAAGCCGCGCGGCGGTCGGAGCAAGGCAGGACACGAGAAAGGCGGGGCGGTGAACGCTACTTCACCAGTTTCAGGGGACGGGCGCCAGCAACCTGGCGGAAGATTTCGGTGAGGTCTTCGGAATACTCCGCAACGGATTGGCCGCCGGGAACGTTGAAATGGACGCCATCAGTGATCCGGGCGACTTCGTCCATCAGGGCGGTGTCGGCTCCGGCGCCAAGGCTGATCGTGATGATCTTAAAGCCTTGATCTTTACAGAGATACGCTTCGTCGATGACGTACTGTTTCGCAGCGGTGCTGTTCACGCCGCCGTTGACCCAGTTCGCCTGACCGTCCGTCAGCAGGACCATCATCTTGACCGAGCCTTCGCGGCCACGGGCCTGCAATTCCTCACGGCCAGTGGTCATGCCGCCGCCGATGTTGGTGTAGTTGTGGTAGTGGCCTGCTTGTCGTTGACGAGTTTGAGACATGATGAACCCGAGGTTTTCGGTCAACGTCGATTCGAGCAGACCGTTTCCATTCGGAGCGTTGTAAACCGCCAGACCGACCCGGTCGCGTCCATCCCCTTCTTGCATAAAGTGAATGAACAGGTCGACCGAGTTTTTCACCGCAGTGATCGGGTGAGCGCTGGCCTTCCACAGGTCAGGCGTCGCATCGGAGGAGTACCGTTTTTCCAGCAAGTAATTGATCCAGCTCATGTAGCCGAATTTATAGCGGTAGCCGGCGTCGTTATTTTGACCCGTACCGAGGCAGTAGTTGAGGTAGTCGTTCCAGCTTCCTTGCGGATAGGGATAGGCGACGTTATCCAGGGCCAGGGCTTTGCGAATCGTCGCGAGGCGATTGCCGTCAAAGTCAAACGAGTGGACCTGGTCCGAGTTGTCGGCGTTTTTGCCGCTGGTGATCCAGACGTAGCGGATTTCCTGGTTCGGGCTGGCCGTATAGGAAGTGGCGCCGCTGGGATAGTAGTTGTAGGTCGATCCACCGCTGGTTCGCACGGTGACTTTGCTGATCGCTTTGTCCGACGTAACCACCGCCGATGGGCCGCGGTAGGTGACCGAGGTTCGGGCTTGACCGTCCGAAATCGGTGCGGTACCAGTGGCCTTTGCGTATGCCGGATCAAACGTCAGGTTCCCGTAAACCGGGTAGCCGAGATCGGCGTACATCTGCTGCGAGTTGGTGTAGATGTGTTCCAAGCCCAAGCGGCCGATCGATTTGAACTCGCTGTCGTCGTTCATCGAGCCCGAAAGGTCGAGCACCAGCATGATGTCGCGGTTTTGATAGGTGGCGATCGATTCGGCGGTAATATCAAACGAATCGCGTCCCAGCAGATGCCCGAAGAAGAAGGGCATGTTTTGGTAGGTCATCCGGACGCTGACGGTGGTTGGGCCCTCTTCGACTGATTCCACTCGTTGCGTCGACGAATTCCATTGACCCAGCGACAGTTCCAAGCCGTCGCCATATTTAGAGAGGAATAGATCGACGTTGGCGGCGGTGTCCCCGTCCGTAAACTCTTTCCACTGCAGACCGACCGGATTGTGAGTCAGGTACTCGTGCACTTTCGCCGTGGCGACGTCTTCCCCTTCAATCAACGTTCCGGCGCCGGCCAGTGCGGCGGCGTCGACCGAACGCTGCAATTGCGATTGCATGGTGAACATGTAGCCGACGTCGACGCTAAGCGCGATGAACCCCATCATCACGATCATCAACACGGCGGACAGCACGACGATCACACCGCGTCTTAGCGCGGGACGTACTGCGATTGGTTTTTCTCGATCACGGCGACGCGACGACATTTCGACTCTCCTGGTAGTTGGGCAAATGAGCGCAGCTGCCGACCTTTGGGCGCTGACGCGGTTATCATGGACAAATTGGTGGGGAGAGATTTTGCTACGAACCGCCTCGTGCGGAATCGTCGCGATATGGCAGCGTTTGGCCGAAGCCATCCGCATCAATGGGAATCGTGAAAAGTTCAGTCGAAATGGAAATAGTGTGTCCTTGCCCAATGGAAACCATAGCTTGAGATTTTCTTGCGGGTCGGCTCTCAGAAAAAAAATCGCAAAAATCGGTCTGAACCTCCCATGAGTCCCCCTCCCCTCCCCCCGCGAATCGCCGTCGTCGGCTGCAGTTGTCGCGCCGCGGTCGCCTGTTTACGTCGGAGCGGGATCTCGGCCGTCGCCGCCGATCAATTCGCCGACGCCGATCTGCGGCGGATGGCCCCTGCAACGCAGCTAAGTCGTTTTCCCAGCGACATTCCCGTTTGGTTGGCCGACTCCGATGCGACGCATTGGATTTACGTCGGCGGGCTTGAGAATCATCCCGATGTTCTTGCCGCCGCAGCCCAGATTCGCCCGCTGTTGGGCGTCCCCTCCCCTGCTCTGCCGCCGATTCGCGATCCCCTGCTCTTACAGCAAACGCTCCGCTCCGCAGGCTTCCTTTTTCCCGAGACGGTGACCGCGCCGCCGCGTGCGGGACGTTGGCTCATCAAGCCGCGCAGATCGGCCGGCGGCTTGAATATCCGCCGCTTTACGGAGCCTGCGGATAACGAAGAAGTCGTCTATCAGCGTTTTATTCCGGGACGATCGTACGGAGCGGCGTTCGTCGCAATCGACGGTCAGGCCCGGTTTTTAGGGGCGACGCGGCAACTGATCGGGCGAAAATGGGGAGCGCCGCAACCGTTTCAATATGCCGGATCGATTGGGCCGATCCCATTGCCTGATAACGTGCAGGAAACGCTCCAGCGTCTGGCTGAATTCCTGCTCGCATCGACGCAACTGCAAGGACTATTCGGCATCGACTTTGTCCTGCACGCCGATCAGCTCTGGATGCTGGAGATCAATCCGCGGTTTACAGCGGCGATGGAACTGCTGCCGGTCGACTTGATGCGGCTCCATCTATCGGCCTGGCTTCCAGAATGGCGAGGCGAAAACGCAACGCCCGCGTCTTCCGCCGACCAGGTACGCGGAAAGTTGTTTGTTTACGCTCCCAATGACTTCGTTTGGAGCGAAACGCTGGAGCAAGCGATTCGTGACTCGAACCTAGCGATCGCCGACATTCCTATGCCTGGCTCCCCGATGGTCCGGTCCGGGCCGATCCTCACTCTTCTCAGTTCCGGTGAGACGCCAGGCGCCGTCGCTTCGCAGCTACGCCACGGAAGAAGCCAACTTCGCGATCGAGTCGCACTGCTCCGCTGACCAGAATCAGGCTTTGATAAAATTTTGGAAGAAAAAATAAGCACAGAAAAGGATTTTTCTGGATTCATTCGTCCTTTGCGTGATATTCTGTGGGCGTCTAACTCCCTTTGTCATTCTCATCTACTTCTGTAGGGGTGTTTTATGCAGGGTCGCAGATATCGATTTGGCTTTACCTTGGTAGAGCTATTAGTGGTGATCGCCATCATCGGCGTGCTGATCGCATTGTTGCTCCCCGCGGTGCAGCAGGCCCGCGAAGCGGCCCGGCGTTCAAGCTGTACCAATAACATGCGTCAGCTGGGATTAGCCCTTCACAACTTCCACGACACCTACCTCCGCTTTCCGCCCGGCAGTTCGGATGACAAACGCCCGTTCGGCCAGCGCGATACCGGCGGCGGATATGGTCCCTCTTGGCTGGTCTTTCTGTTGCCAGGCGTCGAGCAAAACAATCTGCACGACAAATTCCAATTCAACATGGGGAACTCCGGCTGGGGAAACGTGAACAACGTCGACGCGATGAAGGGCGCCAAGATCGAAACCTACGTTTGCCCTTCGGCCCCGTTTGAAGCGGTCGCCAACAATCCCGGCGCTTTCACTCCTGGAGTGACCGGCGACGTCACTTCGCCAACTTACGTCGGCATCTCTGGTGCAATCAACGGCCTGATCACCGGCTATACCGAATCGCGAACTAACAGCGGCGCTTCCGGCGTCGAAGGTTGCTGTTCCGGCGGGATCGTCAGCGGCGGCGGGATGCTGTTTCCATTTGGCAAACTAACGATGGCGTCGGTTCAAGACGGAACGAGCAACGTCGCGATCGTCGGCGAGCATGGGGACTATATGACCACCAAAGACAACTCGAAGAAGACTTGGCGCGGTGGTCAGCCGCATGGCTTTTTCATTGGCGGACATGGCGACAACAACGATCGCAAGCCGCCGAATTACTTTCCCGGCAGCGACGCTCGCACCTTCAATCAAACGACGGTTCGCTACAAGCTGAATCAAAAGACCGGTTGGGACAACGGCGACGGCACTTGCATGTCGACCGGCGTTTGCAACAACTTCGGCAATAACATCCCGCTCAATAGCGCCCATCCCGGCGGCTTGATGATGTTGTACGTCGACGGTTCGGTTCACTTCACCGCAGAAACGATAACGCTGCAGGAATTAGCGAAGATCGTGACCCGCGATGACGGTCAGGTTCTTGCCGGATCGTAACGACCGAAGGAATTGACGACGAACGCATTCATCTGGGGAACATTCCGTATGCACAGCAAACAATATGCGGCGACTGCGACCATCGCCGCTTTGATTTTGGTCGTATCTGCAATTGGGTGTACGCCGGCCGGACAGGCCAAAGTGCCGATTCAAGGAGTCGTGACGCTCGACGGGACTCCACTTCCCGACGGCTCGATTTACTTGCGACGGACCGACGGAGAGTTCTTCAGCGTCGATATCGCCGACGGCAAATTCAGCGGCGAAGCGATGCCCGGCGAGTACCGCATCGAGATCTCGGCGATTCGGGAAGAAAAGCCCGATCCGACTGCCGTGGCGATGTACGGCGCTGACGCACCGAAGCGGCAGATGAATTACATCCCGGCGAAATACAACTCCGATTCGACCCTCTCGGCGAAGGTGGGCGACAGCGGCGCAGGCGATTTGAAATTTGAGCTTTCGTCGAACTAGCGATTTCGTTTCCGCTCTTTGGCGGCGGCCATCGCCGCTTCCAGATCGGCGGGGGTCGGTTTCCAGTCTCGTCCGGCCAACTGCGGCTGGAAGTCGTCGCACCCGGCGAGATGGGCGATCGCCCGCGTCGCTTGCTCCATCAGCTCTTGCGGCGTGCCGGTCGACGAGTCGATCGGCTCCCCCACTTTGACGATCACATGCGCCGGCATCAAAAAGGGACTTGCCGGCGACCGGTCGTACGGCGCCCCTTCGATATAGATCGGCACGATCGGGACGCCGGCATGTTGGGCGATCATCGCCGCGCCGGGGCGAAAGGGAAGCATCAATTGGTCGGTCATGTTGATCCGACCTTCCGGCAGCACGCCGACCAGTTCGCCGGCGTTCAGGAGGTCAATCGCGGCCCGAATCGCCTTGGTGTCCCGTCCGCCGCGACTCGTCCCGATAGCGCCTGATTGGCGCAAAAACCACGCCAGGGCTGGATGTTCGACGAACTCTTTGGCAACCATCCAGTGGACGACGCGATGCGCGGCGACTTGAATAAAGAAGGGATCGGCGCTGCTACGATGGTTAGCGATTAGAACGGCGCCTTGGCCGATCGGAATCGGCAGATCTGGCGGAATCGACGTGCGCCACCAAACGCGAGCCAGAACAATGTTCAAGCAAGCCAGGATGTAGCGCGGAAACGTGTAAACGCGCCGCGACCAATTGGCCAGCCACCAGAGGGTCGGAATCGCCAAGAGCGCCGTCAGAAAAATCGCTGAGATGATGTCGCGTGACAACGCGGCGTTCCAATTTGAATCAGGGACAGGGAACCGAAGATGCAAATAGGAATTGTGAGCGATACTCACGGTCAGGTCGAGTTCACTCGGGCCGCGATTCGAATGTTGGAGTCATTTGAGGTCGAACAGGTGATCCACTGCGGCGACATCGGCAGCAACGCGATCGTCGATCTTTTCGCCCCCTGGCCGACCCATTACGTGGTCGGAAACGTCGATTTCGACCACGCAGGACTCCAGGCCGCGATCAAAACCGCCGGGCAAACTTTTCATGGAATGTTTGGGCAATTGAGCCTGGGAGAGCGGAAGATCGCATTCCTGCATGGTCATGACGAAGCGCGACTCGCCGCGACGATCAACTCCGGCGCGTACGATCTGGTCTGCCATGGTCACACGCATCAGGCGACCAACTACCTCGTCGGCCAAACCCGCGTCTTGAATCCGGGCGCTCTTTACCGCGCCAGCCGTCATACGATCGCGATCGTCGACTTGCCGTCGCTAGAGATCAGCATCGTCCCGGTTTAGACACGAACAACTGGCGCCATGCTCTTGCGGCGTCTTCGCCGGCTTGAAACATGTCTTCGCCCTAACGTGGCGCCTAAAACTAACTCCGAGCCCGGGCAAGCTGCGCTTCACGCTGCAGCGCCTGGCGAACGCCGACGTAAGTCTGCTGACCTTTCATACAGGCAGCACGAAACGCCTCGGGACGGCTAACCCCGCTCAAGCGGAAAGTCTCGACTTCGTCGAGATAGAAGATCATGTCGCCGGCATGGTACCAGGCCTGGCCCGGCAGAACTTCGATTTCGATCCGGTTGAAGCGATCGAGATCGACCCAGCGATCGGGCTTGCCGTCAAGCCCTTTCTCAATGACCACGCGGCGATTCGTCAGACGATAGTGGGTGCCGACGCCGGGCGCCGCATGCCAGAGATAAATCGCGGCGCCGATCGGACTGGTCGCCAGGGCGAGCAAGTTGCCGACGGTAAGGAAGCCGACGCCGGTTTCGATTTCGTACAAGCGCCCGAAAAAACGCCCGAGTCTTGACGCTCCATTGGAGGGCCAGACGGTCATGACGGTCGACTCCGATTTCGCACTGGGGGCGACTCCGGCGATGGCCTGGGACATCGGCGATCTTTCTAGGACGAAAAAGGGGCGGAAGCTTCGAGACTCACTCCGCCTAGTTTATCAGACTGCCGTGGGAATCGGCCAGTAGATTCGCCGCCGGGGCGGCTACAGCCGCTTGCTCAAGATGTGCCAAAAGACGCCCCCAACGGTCAGCAGCGAGCCGATCGCCAAGAAGCCGAACAAAAGGGGCATATTAATCCCTGCATCGCCGGAGTTGACGACGCAGAACAGCACCCCCAGTACTTCGACGACAAAGCCCGCCCCGATCATCAATAGCGATAGCAGATTCATAGTTCTTCCCCCGATGTTTTCTCTCGTTGTTCTGCTCGGCTATTCGCGATTTTCGCGGAGAACTTGGACGCGTGCGAATGAAAATCGCGTAAAGGCGGCCCTGCAGCCGAATCTGCGGCGGAGAAACCGTCACATTGCGCAGGACCCGAATCAGGCCTCACTTCACCTTCAGAATGACGCCGTGCGCAACGAGGATTGCGCCGGCCGACAGGAGGCACCACCCGACCCAACTCTGCGGGCGAATCATGTGGCGCTGGTCGGTGTTTTCGACGATCATGCTTTGGATCGCCCCTTCGGTGGTGGCGGTCGAGGGGCCGGCGTGACGCGACAACAGACGGGTCGCGGTGGGCGTGAGCGTGAATGACTCGACCGACTTCAGCGTGATGCCGGCCAGCAGCAAGATCACGCCGAGATAGATCGCATGCAGCGGCCAGTCGCCTCCTTTGCGCGCCACGGACTCCCTCCTGATTGCCGGGTTTAGAACAACAGCGCCACCGCGCCGAGAGCGAGCAGACCGACGGCGACCCAATCGCGCCGCGTCCAGAATTCGCTCTTTCCATTGTAGCGAACATAGTCGAGCAGGGCGCCAGTCGGACAGCCGAAGCGGCAATAGGCCATCGGGGTGAAGAGGGAGGCGATCAGCCCGACCACGGCGACGGCGATCGTTCCCCAGCCGGCGATGTGCCAGACGTAGGCGTCAAACGGTTCGATATCGACCAGGCTAAACGACCAGCGAGCCGCCGCGACCAACACGACCCAAGCGAGCAAGACGCTGGGAATCGCTTTCAGCCAGGGGAGCAACTGCTTCGACGGTTTCCATTGCCACTTGATGCGACGCTTGGTCCATTGCTGCACCACGCCGTGTGGACAAAGGTGGCTGCAATAAACGTTGGTCCGCGTGAAGATCGGCAGCGCCAGCGCCGCGCCGACCAGCAGCACCAGGCCAAACGCCGATTTCCACGGCACGCCGTTCTGCGCCCAGCCGACGAGCAATGCCTGCGAGACGAAGTCCCCATTGGCGAAGCCGAGATAGACGAAGACCAAGATCTGAAACGGAATGCGGGCCCACGGATTACCGCGCCAGGGACTGAAGGCGAGCAACACGCCGACGATGACGACGGCGATCGTCTTGTAGTCGCGCTCGCGCAGTTGGGGGAGTGGAAGCCGATAGATCCAGGGAACTTTCGCTTCGATGAATTCCTCTTCCTGGCGAGCGCGGACCAGTTCATCCACTGCTTCATAGATGCCGGTCGCCGCGGCTTGACTGGTCATGGTCGCCCCGGAGACCCCTTCGATCTGCAACGTTTCGTTATCGATCGCAGAGAGCTCCGCGATCGACTGACCGTTGAGTAGACCCAGGAAGTAATCATCGGTCCGGACGTAGTCGACGTAAGGCTCGTTGTCGTAACTACGTGAAAGAGCCAAGCCGATCACTTTTTCGTCGGCGTCGAGGCCGACCAGCATGTCGGTCGGCCCTTGGTAGCCGACCAGGTTGTCGGCCGCCGGCGACGTACGAAGCAACTTGCCGAGTGAAGTTCCGGCAGCGTCTTTCACATGGAGTAGGGCAGGGTAAGCCACATCGACTTCCAGCGTCTCCGCATCCGGGAAAAGCTTGCGGACAACTTTCAGCTCCGGTAGATCGGGGAACTTTAGCGACTTTTGCACCCCGCCGAGACGCCGCTGGATCGCTTCGATCATCGCCAGGCTGGTGAGCGTTGCGCCAGAGACGGCGTCGAAGTCGGTCTTGGAGAGGACTTCGTCACGCGTCAAGCCATCCAGGCTATGCAGGAACGTTGCGTGCCGCTCGATCTCGCGGACATGCTCGCGGGTGTCGCGGCTCGATAGGATCTCGAGCCCGACGATCTTTTCCTCCGGGGAAAAGCCGATCAGGACGTTGGTTGGGCCGGAAAAGCCGATCGCTTTGTCGCCGGCCGGAGAAGTTTGCACCACCCGACCGACCGATTGCCCCATTTCGTCCAATAGGACGCCGCTGTCGTCGATCTTGGCGGCGGTCGGAAACAGCTTTTGGACAATGGCGACGTCGACGGTCGGACTCGGGCCGTCATCGACCGGCGCATGTAGGGTCGCCGCCAAGTGGATGATCAGCGCGATGGCGACCAGAATCAGCACTCGCCCGGCGTGGACGAAAGGTCGCCAGGCCGGGCGGCGCGTTTGCGGCTCCGTCATTTACTTTTTGACAGGGACGATTTGAACCGCGTCGGCATGGACGTTACCGCCGGCTCCGGCGGTCGCGACGACGACGGTGACGACTTCCCCTTTGTCGAGTTTCAATTCGCCCAGCGAAATGAAGCCTCCTTCAATCGGCGGAGTCGCTTGCTGATTGATCGTCTTTTCGATCCGTTCGTTCTTCGTTTCGACGACGATCGGCACGGTCTTGCCGCGGTTTTCGTGCGGCTGGTAGGCGAAGCGAATGTCGTACAGACCAGCTTCGGGAGCTTCCACCGCGAAGCGAACGGCGCCGCCGCTGTTGGCGCCCGCGTAGAGATAACCGTAGCCGACGTAACCTGGCAGACCAGTGCCGGAGGTCCAATTGCCGATCCGTTCCGCTTCGGCGTCGTCGACGACGGTGCCGGCCAACTTCGCCGGATCGAGTCCGGTCGGCGGACCGTAAGGACCGGCGAGCGCCGGAACGTTCGCCGGGATTTCAATTTCATCCGCCAGGTTGTCGCGACGGGCCTTACCGGGGAGCTTCAGCAACTCGTCCATTTCGGGCCAGTAGCGTTCGTAAACTTCACGCGGCGTGCAGTTGTAGGTGGCGCAGAGACTGGCCGCTTTGCCGACCACTTCTCCCATCATGCCGCAGGTCTTCATCACGCGAACGGTACCGAGCGCTTCGTGATCGACGCTGATGCAGCGACCGGCCATGAAGAGATTGTCGATGTTGCGCGAGTAGAAGCAGCGGTACGGAACCGGGTAGCCGAAGTTGCGATCGACCCGTTGGTCATGCACCGCGATCGAGATGAACGGGTTGTCGGGGAACTTTTCGGCGAATTGCTTCTTTGGATAGTGGAGGTCGATCGACCAGGTGCTGGGGACGCAGCCGTCGGTAAAGTCTCGTTTGCTGACGATGTCGTCTTGATTCAGGACGACGTCGCCCCGGAGCAGACGCGATTCGCGCGGACCGCCGACGTAGGCCATCCAGGTCAGAAAGGCCGACTTGTGATCGGCGGCGCCATCTTTGTTCTTCATCGCATTGAACGCGCCGTAGACGGCTCGCAGGTTCCAGTCGCGGATCCCTTCGGCGTCGCCGAGCGGATCTTTGTCGAAACCGCTTTCCCAGAACCACTGACCATGATGGTCGCGCGGATAGGGGAAGTCTTTCATCGTCAGGTCGAGCGCCCAGGGCGTTTCCGGGAACTTTTGTTCCGTATCCCCTTCGGCCCAAGCCCACATGTTGCTCATCCCCATGCGACCTTTTTCGGCCATCTCGAAGTCGGCGCCGGCCAGATAGCCGAGCGTACCGTGACCGGTGCAGTCGACGAACAACTTGCCGGTGAACCGCTTTTCTTCGCTGGAGCGGGTGTCAAACGCATGGACCGCGGCGATCTTCTTTTCGCCATCCATGTCGACCTTGAAGGCATGGTGGTTCAGGAAGAGGTCGATGTTCTTCTCGGCGCGAACGAGCGCTTCTTTCTTCACGTCTTCAAACTCTTCGTAGGTGCCGGGGGACTTCTTCGCGTGGTCGGAAAACTCTTCGACGATTTCGCCGATCCGCGGGTACTTGCCGCGGCGAATGTTCCCCATCGCCCAGACGCGAACTTCGCTCGAACCGTTACCGCCGAGGACCGGGCGATCTTGAATGAGCGCCACTTTGCAGCCCAGGCGAGCCGCCGAGAGAGCGGCGCCCATGCCCGAGTAACCGCCGCCGACCACGATCAGATCGTAGCCGCTCTTTTCGGTCGGCTTTTCGTCGAGACCAAGCTTACCGCGGCGCCAGGCCGAGAGAATCTTGTCGTCGTTCGGAGGCGTCGAGCCATCTTTGGCGAAGTAGATCGCGTCGCAGCGACCGTCGAAGCCGGTCAGGTCATGCAGCTTCAGTTCGACTTCTTTCCCGTCGACCTTCACGCTGCCCCCTTCTTGCCAGGCCCACTCGGCCCCTTTCGTGCCGAAGGTTTCGGCGAGCGGCTTGTCGCCCACGAGTAACTGGAAGCGGCCCGGGGTCCCTGGGGCGTTCCAGCGAGCGACCCAATCCTTCGTGCGGACGAAGACCTTGTATTCGCCTGGTTCGGGGAAGGTGACCTTGGTGGTCGCGTCGGCGACCGGGGCGCCAAGTCCGTGAGCCAAGAGATAGGGAGAACCCATCTCGCGGATGAACTGCGTATCGAGTTTCCAACCGCCGGGTTGGTCGAAGCTTTCGGCCTCAACGAGAACCGATTGACCAAACAGCGGCGCAGTGAAAGCGAGCAACAACAAAACGGGAAGCAGTCGGCGCACGACGGATGCTCCAGATGAAGGGCGGGATAGCGGGGGAATCGACAGTAAAAGACTGGGCGTAAGAAATCACAACCCAGACCCGAATTTTACACTGACATCCCGCCCTAAGATACTTCTGTTGCCGATTTTCGTGCGGCCGTTGCTCTGACTCCCGCTAGAAGCGGGGGGTGGGGGTGTCGGGACCCAAGTGGGTCGGCAGGCTCGCATCGGGCGATTCCAGCGACAGGAGTTGTTCGACCATCGTCTGCGTGTCGTCGGCGTAGTTGGAGATCCGCAGTTCCCACAAGGGGCGGATTACGCCGGTTGAATCAAATAGCTCCGGCCCGAAGCAGGACATGATCGCCGCGGTGATCTGCTTGTTGAGATGGGGGTGAGCCGGCGTATCGATCGTGCTGGTGCGGAACGCGTCGAGTGCGGAGGAAAGAAGGAGCGGCCAGCCGGCGCTGTGCGAACCGTCGCGAGCTTGCTCGCGAATGTCGCGGCTGAACTCCTGCACGCGTTCGTTATCGAAGCCCATGTTGCGGACGTCGGTGGCGACCGCCACATAGCCAAGCAGCATGTCGGTCCAACGTTCGGTCCGGCGGCGAAGACGATTGAGTTTGACCGCCATGTCGGCGTCGAGACCGCGGCCGTAAACCATCAGGTTCAACGCCCGATTGCGGGCCTCCAAATGCCCAATGAAAACGCTGCGAACGGTCGCTTCGGCCGAGTCGCTCCGGTGGATACGATCGAAGGCGATGCAGAGGGAGGTCCAAATGCGGGTCAGAACGTCACTGATCAGGATTTCTTCGAGGATCGGCCGAATCGAATTCCAATGCCGCGGAAGTTCAGCCGTGGGGGCCTCTTTGATGTTTTCGGAGTGGTCTTTGAGCAGCCGGCCCCAGCGATCGAGTCGCGCCTTGGAGTGGGTCCAGTATTGCTCCAGCCCCTTGGCCGAAATCTGCTGCATGGTGCGGATTTGGATCGGAGCGTGCGTGGCCAGCAGGGCAGCCAATTGAACTTGATCTCGTGAGTGCATCGTGGGTTGTTCTTCAGCTCAGGCGTCGTTGGATGGCAGGAAAAAAGAGGTCGCGAGAGCCCGAGGGGACAAGGGCTCTCGCGACCGACCGCAGCTTGCCTGGGGAGGGAAGGGGAGCAAGATCAGGCGACGAAACCAATCCATTGCACGCGTCGGGCCAAAACTCGAAAAAGAGCCTCGCCGGTCTGTAAGTGTTTGGAGTATTGAGACTTGCGATTTTCGCTACTTCAGAACGCTCGCGTGGCAATGATGCACATTCGCCACACATCGGTTTCGCTAGCGTCGTCAAAAGGCAACCACGTTGCGTCCGATCATCATGTAAACAACTGTCTGAGTATTTGCGTTTTTTGCCTGACTACGGCATCATGGAAGGCTCTCATCCAAAACCAGTCCATTCAGGACAGCTCGTTGCCGCGATTCGCACACTACCTGGCCCTGGCCATGTTGCTTTTTTCCGTCATTCCCTTGCTGGCGCAAGAGGAGTCGGACGCTTTATTCGAGCAGCACGGGTTGGTGAAATACGGACGACGCTGGATCTTGCAGTCCGAGACCAATCTCGGGCCGGAGCTGCGGCAGCTCGATTCGCTGGAACAACAACTCAGCTTTGTGCAGCGGCAAGTGACCTTGGCGAAGGACGACAACGCTCGCCAATGGAAGCAAAAGCAGGCGACTCTCGCCGGGATCGATCGCTTGGCGAAGCATCTGAAAGAGCATGCCGTCGGCAGCGATCAAGAGAAGGAACTGGCCCAGGAGATCGAGCGACTCCGCAAAATGGCGACCAGCGGCGGCGACGCCGTCGAGCCAGCCAAGTTGGCGGCGCTGCCAAATGTCCGCGAATTGTTGATGCAACAGGCGCAATTGTTGGCGACCCTGACGACGCGCACGGTCCAGTTGCGCGAAGATATGGTGAATCTAGATCAGCAGTACGCGGAGATTCGCGGCCAACTCCCCGAGGAAGAGCAGGGGGTAATCGGCCCGCTTGAGCCACTGTCACGACGACTCGGCCGGCTCGCTCGCTTCGAGCGTTTGGCCAATCATGAGCGTCTCCCAATTTTCCTGCAGAACGGTCAGCCACGGGTTGCCGCCGTTTTGGATCAGGACAATCCACAAATATTTACCTGGAATCCCCAAGGGGAAGAAATCATTCTGACCGCCAATATGGCCCAAAGTGCTGGCGTCCAGTACACGCCAGAAGAAGGGGTTGAGGTTGTGCTGGAAAAGCAGAAAGTGCGGGTTCGCCGGGGGCGAATCGCGGCTCTCCGCGTGGGGCCTGCACTACTGCAAGATGTCGCTGTGTCGGTCTTGCCTCCAGAGCAAGAGTATAGAGGTGGATTTCTAGGCGGTAAGCTGTTCCAACACTTCCAGCCCGACCTCTCTCTCGAAGAACTCTCTCTTCATTTTGACACCGGCGCCATGGAGTCGACGGCCGATCACTAGGCCAAGGAGGGGTCGGCAGACTTTTCCGATTCTAACCGTCAGGCAAAGCATTCTCAGGTTTGCGGGCGTCGCTTCCGACCTTAGTATGTAAGGAAACGCCCAGGCGATGACGTTGTTTCAAATTTAACCGACCTTATAATTACAACGTCAAGGTGTTTCGGTAGGAGTAATGCGGGTTGGCTGGTAAACCCAAGATCCTCTGTTTGTGTGCACCAGGTGGGCAACACTCGGTCCTGGAGCAATTGCGCACTGACTACGACATCACGGAAGTGCAGACGCCGCTCCGTACTTTCGCCCTGTTGAAGAATCATGAATTCGACGGGGTCTATATCTGCACCGATTACTTCGAAGATTCTTCTCGAATCGGTAACCTTCTGCAGAACGAGCGAATCCTGGAAGGGATGCCTGACGGCGTTGCGATGCTCGATCGCGACAACACCGTACTCTGGGCGAACAGCTGTTTGCAGCGCTGGGCCGGCTGCGATGAAGTAGTCGGCCGTAATTTTTATGGCGCCCTCAATAGTCCTGAAATTCTGGGCCCCGACTTCTGTCCGTTCCACACCGCCCTGACGTCGGGGCGACCAAGCACTTCGACGCTGCGTACGGAAGACAATCAGTATTATCAGGTGCATGCCGCGCCGGTCATCAATCCGAACGCGACGCCGAAGAACTTGATCGTGACGATCCGCGACGTCACCGAAGAGGTCTTGCAGCGGCAAAAGCTGGAAGCGATTCACAAGGCCGGCATCGAACTGGCCGATCTGACGACCGAAGAGATCTTCAACATGGAGGTCTCGGAGCGTATCGAGCTCCTCAAGTCGAACATTCTTCACTACACCAAAGACCTGCTCAATTTCGACGTCATCGAAATTCGCTTGCTCGATCAACGGACCGGCGAGCTGGTCCCGCTCCTTTCGGTCGGCATTGATAAGGAAGCGGCCGAACGTGAGCTGTACGCTCAATCGACCAACAACGGCGTGACCGGCTTCGTCGCGTCGACCGGCAAAAGCTACCTTTGCGAAGACACCCAGTCGGATCCGCTTTATCTCGAAGGATTCAAAGGGGCGAAGAGCTCGCTGACCGTGCCGCTGATTCTGCACGACGCCGTGATCGGATCGTTCAACGTCGAAAGCCCCGAACCGCGGGCCTTCACCGAAAGCGACCTGCAGTTCCTCGAAATCTTCTGCCGCGATCTGGCCCTGGCCCTCAACACGCTCGAGTTGTTGTCGGCTCAGCAGGCCAATACCGCCCAGGCGAGCGTCGAAGCGATCCATAGCGCCGTCGCGCTGCCGGTCGACGAGATCTTGAATGACGCCGTCAACGTCATGGAACGGTACATCGGTCACGACGAAGAAGTGGTCGATCGTCTCCGCCGCATCATTCAAAACGGTCGCGACATCAAACGCGTGATCCAAAAGGTCGGCGAACGAATGACGCCGAGCAAAGCGGTTCCCGCTTCGGTTCAGGCCGAAGTTCGCCCGCGCTTGCGAGGAGCCCGCGTCCTGGTCGTCGACGAAGACGAATCGGTCCGCAGCGCCGCTCACGCGTTGCTCGATCGCTACGGCTGCGACATCGAAACGGCCCATGACGGCGCCGAAGCGCTCTGCATGGTTCGCGCTGGTCTGCATGGCGCCGGCTATGACGCGATCATCTGCGACGTTCACCTGCCGGACATGTCGGGCAACCGGTTGTATCAGCGTCTGAAAGACATTGTGAACCCGGTGCCGATGATCCTGATGACCGGGTTCGGCTACGATCCGGGGCACTCGATCGTCAAGGCGCGCCAGACCGGGCTCTTGCCGAACGCCGTTCTTTACAAGCCGTTCCGCTTGGACGACTTGTTGGCGACCGTGGAACGAATCATCGAAGCCTACTCCGGCCAACCCCAAGCCGCTTCGCAATAACTTGCCTGGCGACTTGGCGGGCGAAAGGCTTCCCTCGCGGGGTTTCTGTTGTCCGGCGCCGCTCGCCGCCCAGCCCAGCGACTTTGCCCCATGCCATCGTTTCCCGCCCTCTCTCCGCTCATCTGGCTGTTGATCTTCCTGGCGCTGGCCGGGCACATCGCCCTCTGGTCCCGCGTCCACTGCTTCGTCCATTCGCTCCCCTGGAAGCAGACGCTCATCGACTGGCTCGAACTGGGGATCATCTTGATCACCGGCATCGTGCCGATCGCATTCGTCGCCCATTTCCTCTGGGGCCCGGCGATCGATTGGAACAGCCGCGAGATCTGGTTCCAGTTTCCGCTCCTTTATTTCTGGGCTTGTTGGATCGCACTGGTGATCGCGTTTGGGCTGTGGGTGCAGCATCGTTTGGACGAACGACACGCGGCAGGCTATTTTTCTTCGAAGCAAATCGGCGAGGCCCAGCTGACCCGCGAAATCCCGGTTGAACATTTGGCGGTCCCCAAGGTCCAACTTGCCAATCGCTTTCCTGGTAATCAGATTCTCGAATACGTCGTGACGGAGAAAGAGCTCCGGTTGCCGCGACTGCCGAAGGCGCTCGACGGTTTCACGGTCACGCATCTTTCCGATCTCCATCTGACCGGCGAGTTTTTGCCGCGGTTCTATCAGATCGCCTTCGACGCCGCCAACGATCTGAAGTCGGAGATGATCGTCATCAGCGGCGACATCTTTGACGTCGATTCTTGCATTGAGTGGAGCGAGTCGACGCTTGGCAAATTGTCGGCGCCGGAAGGGGTTTACTTCGTCCTCGGGAACCACGACACCCGACTCAAGAACGTCGCGCCGGCTCGAGCCGAACTGACGCGACTGGGATTGGTTGATCTCGGCGGACGCTGGATGCCGAAGACGATCCGCGGCCAGACGATCGTCTTGGCCGGCGATGAAGCCCCCTGGATGTCGACGGTGCAGGGAATCGACGCTTGCCCGACGGAAATTGATGGAGAGCGGCTGTTCCGCTTCCTGGTCGCCCATACGCCCGATCGTTTTCACTTCGCGCGGCAGCACGACTTCGACCTGGTCCTGGCCGGCCACAATCACGGCGGTCAGATCCGGTTGCCGGTCATCGGCCCGATGATCAGCCCCAGCCACTACGGCGTCCGCTACGCCAGCGGAGTCTTCTACGAAGCGCCCACCCTCATGCACGTCTCCCGCGGCCTCTGCGGAACGGTCCCCTTGCGAATTCGCTGCCGCCCCGAAATCACGCGACTGATTCTGCGCCGCAAAGCGTAGCGGAAAAAGAAATAGAACACGGAAGCCACGGACGAGTCACGGTAAGAACACGGCCAGAGAAAGCCCGCAGTGCATGCGCGCCCAATAGTAGCCCGCAGCGCAAGCGAGGGAAATGCGATCGCAAGTCAATGACGAATGTCGAAGCTCGAATGACGAATCAAGCACGAAGTCGCCAATGACGAAGGCGAGCAACTCCCCACACTAACCCGAGGCGCAAGCCGAGGGAATGCGGCCGCAAGCAACCAACGCACGCCGCAGCGCAACAATTCCAAATTGCCAAACAGCGCACCCTCTTCCATCCGCCCCAACGGGGCGAACTAACCTAGCCCAGGGTCAGTCGCCAACGGCGACGCAGCCCTGGGTCACGATCTTCCATTTTTTCCGAAGCCCCAAAGGGGCGCTCTAACCGGGCGCTGGTGCACGGTCAAAACCAACCGACTGAACCGCGACGACGATTTTTTTCTCGCATGGACGACGCGAATTGATCGATCCCGTTTAGATCGCCCCGTTGGGGCATTTTGAAGAGCGTCGGTTGAGGATTTCGGATCGACTGGACCGCTGACGCGATTTTTTTCGATCGTGGGAGTGGACTCGGACGCTTCTTTTTTTTCGTCGGTCGACGGCGTGATCAATCGATACCGCGGATAATAGAACTGTTTCTCGTTGACGATCTTTTCAATCTCCCCCGCCGCAACCATCCGATCCCACGCCCGGGCGAACTTCGTCCCGTTCATGCCGCAGTTCTCGCGGACTCGCAACTTCGTCGCATGCGCCTCGCCCAGGTCAGTCATCGCCAGGCGAATTCGGGAACGCATCCGCTCGTCCATCGCGGCGTCTTTCCAGCGTTCCGCTTCGTCTTGCAGCGCATCCGCGTCGTGCACGATCGTTTTCCAGCGTCGCCCGGTCGTAGTCGTAGGGCAGGCCGTGCCTGCCGCTCTTCTTGCGAGTCTGTCCATTTCGGCAGGCACGGCCTGCCCTACGTCGGTCAATCTTCCTTCGTCGACATCGACGCCCCATTCGCCACCTTGGCCGGCGTAGCCGCCGAGCGTTAACCAGAGCCGATGCTCTCCACTCCCCGGCGCATAGTTTTGGCGGCGATTCACGAGGAGCCACTGCTGGGCGAAGTCGAGACTGCCGGCGAGGATCGCAGCGTCGAGTTTGCCAGGCTTCATTTCCTTCCGCGTTTGCACGCAAAGAATCGGCGTGGCGCCGTTGTCGAGACAACACTGCGCGAGCGTCCGCAGCGCTTCGGCTTGCTTTCGTTTTCCAGTGGAGCTTAGACGAATCGCATCGATCACCACCACTTCCAACTCGTGCGTCGTGATCCAATCGCGGAGTTTTCCCAAGGTCTCGGGATCGGCTGGATCGTCGGTGGTCAGTAACCACATCAGATTGTTCCGATTTGGTGCTGCCTGACGAGCTTCGCCCCACCGCTGCGTAAGATCGCTCAGCGTTTGCTGTTGCTGGCTGCTGCTGGCGAAGCCGACTCGCACTGGTTTTTCGGCGGCGAAATGATTCAAAAACTTTCCGCCGCTGGCGAGCGCTGCACAAAGATCGACCGCGAGCGAACTCTTCAGCGTTTTGCTCGGGCCGACGAGCACCGCCGGTTCGTTGCGCGTAAGAAAGTTGGCAATCAGCCATTCGCGCGGCTTTTGTTCGGCGAACAGCTCTTCGGTGGTCAGCGTTCGAAACGAACTTCCGCCGCCCAGTTCAAGTCGCACGATTTCTCCATCCGGCGGCAATTCGACCGGCTCCGGCGTCAGCCGCTTTCGCAAGGCAGCCGCGTAGTCGGAGATGCTGGCGATCTGACCGCCGGAGTGCATTACCGCTTGAATCAGGGCCGGCGCGGTCAGCTTGTCGTAGCCGTAGGTGAGCAGGTCGGCGAGGAGCTGCTGCGCGTCTTGATCGGTGTCGCCGGTGATGTGCAGCGACAGGAGGGCCGAGTAGATGTCGCGATGATATTGCACCTGGAAAATTTGGAGCGGGAGGGCGTCTTCGCTCAGCCGCTCGGGGTACGTCATCATGCAGGCCAGCCACTGCGCTTCGATCAGCTCTTCATGCACCGACGTGTTGTTGGCCTGTTTGCTTTTCTTCTTTTGCTTCGCGCGCAGCAGGGCGCCGAGGCGCCGGATTCGGGCCTTTCGCATTGGCGTTTTCCTCAAACAAGCGCGCACGGCCATCCCGGCGAGAGTTTCGCGCTTTGGAAAAAAGAGGCCTCGGTCCGATCTCGAGGCGGAGAGAAAATGAATGTGCGGACGGTTGATCAGACGCCCGCATCTTGAGGGGTGTAGTATACAAAACGCCAGTGCGTTTTGCAAGAGAGATTTCTTGGCCTGGGTGGCCCGACCAGTCGGTCACGACTGGTTGGGTCGCTTTCGCGACAAGATGCTGCGCCATGCGGTTGGAGGTTGGCAAACGTGCGATTGCTTTGCGACCGGATGGCGCTGCATCTTGTTGCTGCGCAACCCAGCCAGTTCTGTGGGGAACTGGCTGGGCCACCCTTTTGCAGAACTTGCGGCCGCATTCCCTTGGCTTGCGCCTCGGGTTAGTGTGGGGAGTTGCCCGCCTTCGTCATTGGCGACTTCGTGCTTGATTCGTCATTCGAGCTTCGACATTCGTCATTTGCTTGCGGCCGCATTTCCCTCGCTTGCGCTTCGGGCTACTATTGGGCGCGCATTCGCTGCGGGCTCGCGTTTTATAGATAGACCCGGCGGTTGTAGATCCACCATTCGAGCAGCAGGACTACGATCGCGGCGACGACGATCCATTTCCAGAAGTCGACGCGGACTGGTTCCCAGCTGTTTTGGCCGGCGATCGGTTCGCCCCAGTCGGTGGCGATCGCTTCGGCCGGCAGGATGTTCGTTTCCTGGGGGTCGAAGATGTTCACGGAAAAGCTTTGCGTGACGTCGGGGCCGTTCCCTTCGCGGACGTCGTACGTGCCGAGCTGATCGGTCTCGCTGAAGGCGAAGAGGTTCTTCCCTTCGCGGCCGATTTCTCGCACGCGTCCGGTTGGGGGCGTCACTTTCACTTCTTCGACCGGCGTGGAGGTGCGCAGTTCGACCGGTAAGCCGGGGCGGACTGATAGATCGGCGGCGCCTTGGCGGACGTCGCCGAGATACTCGACGACGTTTTTGATGAAGACCGGGAAGCTTTGTCGCTTTGGCCATTCGGTGTTGTAGAAGGTCGAGCCGTCTTTCTCGATCAGGAAGTGGAAGCCGAGGACCGCGTCTTCAAATCCCTTGCGGGGAGCGATCGCCAAGAGTGGGCCATGCTGCGAGTCGATCAGCGTCGTTCCCCCCTGCACTTCGACCGGATTGGCGTAGCCGATCATGACGTTGGTCATTTCGATGAAGTTCATCAGCGGGTGGGAATGCGCGATGTCGATCACCTGCGGGACGGTGACCTCTTCGCCGAGCTTCCAGGCGTCGCCCGGCGGAACAGCGCCCAAAAAGAGCGTGCTCGACTCGGGCATCACTTCGGGAGAGCAGTTGTCGTAAATGATCAGGTCGTAGACGCCGGTCGCCGCTTCCTGTTTGTATTGATCTTCCTGCAGGTAACTGGGATCAACCGTCGTGACGCGAGCCAGACGGGTAATCGCTTCGGTCGCCATCGCGAGACGGAAATAGTCGTTCCCGGTGCTGACCATCAGCACGTTCGCTTTGCGAGGCGGATTGATCGCCGCATACGCGATGTTGTCGGCGGCGAGGACGTCTTTCACGTCGAGGGTCAGACGGAGTTTGCCGGCCTCAAGCGTACCGAGTTCAAACTGAATGCCTGCGGCGCCTTCGGCCGGCAGTTTGACCGTTTGGGCGTCGAGCAGGTCGTCGTTGTAGTAGAGGTTGGCGACCACTTCTTCGGGAGCGTCGCCGACACGTTCGATCCGCGCGTAGGCTTGCAGCTCATCATTGCGGTCGGGATTGCGCTGCGTGCTGAAGGCGACGATGCCGACGTTGCCGGTCAGCGGATCGCCGATCGGCACGTAGATCGGCGCGAGATTGCCGAACGTAAAGTCGGTGATCGCCGGGAAGCGTCCGTCGCTGAAGATGTAGAGGGTCGCCGGTTTGGCGTCGGCGACGCCTGCGTCTCCTTCGCTAAAGGCCGATTGGCCCGGGTTGGCCAGGCCGGACGCGACGCGGAGCGCTTCGCTGATGTTACTGACCCGGTTGGTCAGTTCGATCGCGGTTAGTTTGCGCTGCAGGATCCGGCGGTCGTCGGTAAAGGCTTGTTCAATTTTGGCGCGATCGGCGAAGCTGACCAGCATCGCCACGTCGCCGGATTGCATCTGATCGATCATTTCGGCGATGCGACGCTTCGATTCTTCGAGGCGGTTTTTCGCATCGGTAACGTCGGTCGCTCCCATGCTGGCCGAGTTGTCGATCAAAAAGACGAAGCGGTCGCCGATCAGCTTTTGTCCTTGTACGCCGGGACGCAAACAGGCGAGGATCAACAGCACCGCGAACAGCAACTGCAGGAAGAGCAAAATGCTTTGCCGCAGCCGCTGCCAGAGGCTGTTGACGTGCAGGTCCTCGATCGTCCGGCTCCAGAGATAGGTGCTGGGGACTTCGAGCGGCTGACGGCGGAGCTTCAAGAAGTAGAGGGCGATGATCGCCGCCGGCACGATCGCCAGCAACGTCCAACCCAACCAACCTAGCGTCGGCAAAAACATTAGCGCACCAGTCCTCTCTGTCGCAGATACGAGGAGACGACTTGATCGACCGGCGTGTCGGTATTGGCCAGGATGTAGGTCATGCCGCGCTTGGTGCAGAACGACCGGGCGCCTTCGACAAACGCGTTGAGCGTCTTGCGATACTTCTCGAGCAGCGGACGACTGACGGTGATCTCGGCCGCGTCGGCGTCTTCGGCGTCGACCAGGCGGAGGTCCCCTTTCAATTGCTCTTCCGGATTCAGTTCGACCGGCGAGAGGGTATGGATCACATAGACGTCCATCTGTTGGGCGGTCAAAAAGCGGAAGGCGGCCTCGTAGCCTGACTTGTCCATCAAGTCGGTC
The DNA here is from genome assembly GCF_020966755.1 of Blastopirellula sediminis. Lineage (NCBI taxonomy): Bacteria > Pseudomonadati > Planctomycetota > Planctomycetia > Pirellulales > Pirellulaceae > Blastopirellula > Blastopirellula sediminis. The sequence goes on along the minus strand of NZ_JAJKFT010000010.1, from coordinate 79,578 downwards.
AGCAGCACCAAGACTCCTTTTCCTTGGTTCCGCAGACAGAACGACTTCACCGCATCGAGGAGCGGGACGTTTTCGCCCGGCTCAATCTGATGGACATGATCGAGCATCCGCATCAGGCTGTGACGACCTCGCAGCACGGGGCCTGGTTTGCGAAGAGGCGTGCCGAACGATTCGATCCGAACGCGGTCGGCCCGGCAGAGGCCGATGTAACCGAGCGCCGCCGCCATCTGCTTGGCAAAGAAAAGCTTGGTCGGGTCGCCGAAGTCCATCGACGTGCTGGCGTCAATCAACGTGAAAAAGTGGAGGTCTTCCTCTTCCAGAAAGAGCTTCAGGAAGAGTTTGTCGAGCCGCGCGAAGGTGTTCCAGTCGATAAACCGGAGGTCGTCGCCGTGGACGTAGTTGCGGAAGTCGGCGAACTCGACGCTTTGTCCTTTTCGCTTACTCCGTCGTTCCCCTTTCATCCGCCCACGAAAGATCTTCCGACTGACCAGCTCGAGACGTTCGAGTTGGGCCAGCATCCTGGGAGATAGCAGATCGGCAGGGGAAGTCGTCGTGGCAGGCATGCGCGTTTGTAGCGTCCTTGGGTCCAGGTTCGGCGAACGGAAAGCGAACGAGCGCCGCGGTTAGCGGCTGACGACGCGGGCCGTGATCGGCTCGTCGTCGCTCTTCTCGGGCAGCTTTTCGAGGATTTCGAGCAGAACGTGGTCGGTATCGAGTCCTTCGGCCTGGGCTTCAAAGTTCAAAATGACGCGGTGCCGCATCGTCGGCAGATAGACGCGGCGAACGTCCTCGAAGCTGACGTTGTAGCGGCCGTCGAGCAAGGCGCGGACTTTCGCGGCGAGGGCGAGCGTTTGGGCGCCGCGGGGGCTGGATCCCCAACGCAGGTATTGATTGGTGACCGGCAAGGCCATCGGGCCGTCAGGATGAGTCGCCAAAGTCAGACGGACGATGTAATCCTGCACATGCTTGGCCAGGATCACTTCGCGGATCAGCTTTTGCCACTTCATGATCTCTTCGCCGTCCATCACCTTTTCGGGCTCGACGAAGGTTCCTTTCGTCGTCCGATCGATGATCGTGGCGAGCTCTTCGGCGGTCGAGTAGCCGACGACCAGCTTGAAGAAGAAACGGTCAAGCTGCGCTTCGGGGAGCGGATAGGTTCCTTCCTGTTCGATCGGGTTTTGCGTCGCGAGGACGAAGAAGGGCTTCTTCAATTCGTAGCGGACGCCGCCGACGGTGACGCAGAATTCCTGCATCGTTTCGAGCATCGCCGATTGGGTCTTCGGCGTAGCGCGGTTGATTTCGTCCGCCAGACAGATCTGGGTGAAGATCGGGCCCTTTTGGAACTCGAACACGCGGCGACCTTCGGGGGTTTCCATGACCATGTTGGTCCCCAGGATGTCGGCCGGCATCAAGTCGGGCGTGTACTGAATGCGATTGAACGGCAGGTCGAGCGTCTGGGCCAGCGTCCGGACGAGCAACGTTTTACCGAGCCCCGGAACCCCTTCCAGCAAACAGTGACCGCCGACGAACAGACAGGTGAGAACCCCGTGGACGATTTCGTCGTGGCCGACGATGACGCGACCAATCTGTTCTCGCACTGCGTTATATCGATTGCGGAATTCTTCCGCTTGTTGTTGCATCGTCTCGCCGACGCTCATGTCGCATTCCTCACGGGTGATTGGATGACGAGTCTCATTGGACGCGCTGTGGTAGCGGTCGCGTTATTCTTTGGGGGGCGGCGTATCGCCGGGGCGTCCTTGTTGCTTGCGAGCCTTTTGCTTCGCTTTGAGCAGTCGGGACGTGTAATTATCTTCTTCGCTTTCGGTTGGCTTAGATTTGGGTTGTTCTCGGCGCGGCGCGGTGGGGGTCTTGGAGGCGAGCTCTTCGGCCACGGCGTCTCCGGCTTCGGGAGCGGAAGCGTCCGACTCGAAGCGGGTGCTCGCGCGACGCTGATCGATGTCGGAGGCGACCTTCTCTTTGCTCATCCGCAACCGTTCGAGCCGGTCGTCTTTCTTTTCTTCCTTGCCGAAGCCGAGCATCCGGCCGACATACTTAAACGCCGGGCTCAGCCACTGTAATCCTATCGTAACCCGGCGGATGAAAACGTCGTGAAAAAAAGCGATCGCACAGATTACCACCAACAGGGGCCAGATCGGCTGACTGCTGATCGCTTTGGCCAGATTGTGCCGAAAGGTGTCGACCTCCAGGAGATCGTCGACGCGCCCTAAGGCCATTTTTCCTTCGATCATCGCCCCTTTTTCGCCCCCAGCGGGCTGGAGCTCGGCAAGCGACTCCAGCAAGTTGCGATTGGTGAATTGTTGGCGAAATTCGGCGGAGTAGGGGACGTTCACCCCAGATCGGAGCGGCGCCTGACCGGGGCCTGGAACCAGCGACAGGAAGTAGCTGCCTGATTCGTCGGCGTCGAACTCGCCGATGTAGCGGCCCGGGGCGACTTGCTCTAAGCGGAAGTCGCGCGATTCCATCCGCGGATCGACGGCGTTGCCGGAGATGTTCAGGAAGTTCAGGTACTGATCGTCCTGGTCGATCGCGGTGACGACGACGCGGACTTTGCCATCTTTCGCCTCGCTGGCGATCGTGAACTTTCCTTCGTTGCCGCTGGGACGCATCGCCCAGCGAATCATCTGCGTATAGAACTTGTCGTACCCATCCCAGCCGGTCCATTGGTTGGTCCAGCGATGTCCGGCGTCGCTGGTGAAGACGACCGAGCGGCCCAGGCCATAGGTCCAACTGGCCAGCAGCGTGGCGTTCTCGGGATGTTGCGCCGGATCAGGGGCGATCAGCGCGACGTCGACCAGCGGGTTGTTTTTGACCGAGGTCATCACGTAGCCGTCGAACGACGGAAAGCCGTCGATGCCGGTCGTCATCTCGTGCGGATAACGCTGGAGCGGAACCATGCCGGGATGATCTTTGACCAGCGGCTGAGCGATGCGGCGGGCTTCGCGCTGATAAATGCGGGGGAGCGCTTTCGGGTTGGTCACTTCGTAATACTTGCCGCCGGTCGCGGTGGCGATCTTTTTCAGTTCCAGGCTGTTCGCCGGACCATGCGTCCCGATCGCGACGGTGGTGACTTTGATGCCGGCTTTGGAGATCGCGCTCAGCGTGAAGGGATTGGCAGGGGAGGGGTCGCCGTCGCTGATGATGATCATGTGTTTGACGGCGACTTCATTCGGCGGGAGCTGATTGAAGGCTCGCAGCGCCATTTGCAGCGACGGATCGAACTGCGGCATGTCCCCGGGAGTCATACGCGACATCTTTGCGAGCATCCCGGCCCGGTTCGGACCGACCCGAATCAGCCCGTTCCCGTTGCTGGTCCAGAGCCACTGGTCGGTGTTGGCGTAGTGGATCAGTCCGCAGTAGTCGGAGTTGCCGAGCGCCTGGAGCGCCTCGCGGGCGATCACCTTTTGCCAGTAGTTGCCTTGCGGCAGTTCGGAGGCGTGCATCAGCATCGCCAACGCGCCGACCGGGACGACCTTCGCGTCTTTGATCGTAAAGTCGACGGGCATCGCTTTTTCGAGCTCGGTATTGGCCCAGCCGCCGGCGCCGAACGCCTGCGGTCCGCCGAGCATCACCAGGCCGCAGCCCATCTGCTGCGTGTTGCGGACCAGCACTTCGATCTGCTGATCGCTGAAGCTGGCCAAGTCGCCTGCTTCGGCGCCGCTGGAACGGGGCGTCCCGGCCAGGATGACGCAGTCGTAACGCTGGAGCTCGGCGAGCGTCGTGAACAACTCGTTGGTCGGCATCACGTCGACTTCCAGGTTGTTCGCGCGAAGGCGGTCAACCAGGTAGTTGTATTCGCCGGGAGTGGTCCAGTCTTCGATCAGCAGGATGTTCCCCTTGCCGCGGACATGGGTGAACGCGGTGGCGATGTTGTTCTGCGGCATCGAGTCGTCGGTCCGCTCGTCGGGCAGAAATCGCGCTTCATAGGTGTAGAAGTCAGGGCGATCGATGACATGCTCAAAGGTCAGCACCTTCTTCCCCGGCGGAACTTCGACCGGCTGTTCGGCGAGCACTTCTTCGTTCTTGCCGGCTCGGCGGACGACGACCAGCTTGCCTCGGACGACGCCGTCGTTATCCTCGGTCGGCTCGGTCATGTTGTTAATCACGACCGAGGTGCGAATCGGTTCACCCTTGCGAATGTCGTCGGGGAGGGTCACTTTTTCGACGGCGACTTCGGAGCGGCTCGACAGTTCGATCGGCGCGACGTCGACGCCGATTCCGGCCGCGGCCAATGCGCGGGCGATCGGCTGCGCGTCGCCGAGCGTCTGATTCCCATCGGTGACGACGACGATCCGTTTCGCTTCGTCTTCTGAGAACGACGCTTGCGCCAGCTTCAGCGCCGCTTCCAGGTTGGTCGCGTCTTGCTTGATATGATCCAAACCGATCAGACGGCGGCGACCGATCGGCACGTCATCTTCGTACGGGGGAACTTCGATCGCACCTTCGCGGCCGAAGACGATCACGCCGGCCCGATCGCCTCGCGACGGTTGGCGATGTTTTTTGACTTCCTTGGCGACGTACTGCGCCATCGCGGCGCGTTGTTCTTCGGGAATGCTGAGGGACTGGTCGAGAACGTAGATCACCGTCAGCCGATGATTGACCCGCAGGAACTGCGCTTCGGCCAGGGCGAAAATCAGCATCACCAGCACTGCCGAGCGCAAACCGAGCGCCATCAAACGGCGAACCGGGCCGAGTCCGGCCAGGCTGCGGTAGCTGAAATACCAGAGGAGCGGCAGCGTCGCCAACAACCATAACCAAGCCGGTTTGTTGAACGCGATGTCGATTCCGAACATAGTGCGCCCGCTTGGCTAAGGAAAAGGGTGGTGATGAAACGGACGCGACTGCCTGACGCGGAGAACGTCGCAGCAGCGCCGCAGGAGATCTCAGAAAAGGTGGTGGCTTATTCCCCCTATGGTACCGCTTGGAAAAGCGCAAAGCGATAGCTGTTAGGCGGTTTGAAAAATTGATTGGATTACAACGATACGCGCTGGACGCGATGATTGTTCGAGTCGATCACATGGACGCGACCCTGGCTGTCGAGCGCCAGCGCCCACGGGCAAAATAGTTGTCCCGGTTCACGCCCGTTGCCGCCCCACACGCCCAGGCTTTCGCCATCCAGCGTGAACTTCTGCAAGCGATGGTTGCCGAACTCGATCACGTAGACGTGTCCCTGACCATCGAGCGCCAGATCGTACGGATAACTGAGCTGTCCCGGCTCTTCGCCTTGGATGCCCCACATCTTTACGAGGACCGCTTTGTCGCCGGTCGCATCGAAAACCTGGATCCGATGATTGCACGCGTCAGCGACCCAAATTCGATCGTCCGCGTCGATCGCGATATTTTGCGGACGGACGAATTGTCCTGGTTCGCTTCCATGCCCACCCCATTCAAACAAATATTCGCCATCTGGGCTGAATTTTTGAATGCGATCGAATTGGCCGTATTCGCCGATGTAGTAATTTCCGTGCGAGTCCTGCACGGCGTCGGTCACAAAGCCGAATTCGCCGGGACCGTGCCCTTCGACGCCGCCGATCGTCTGCTCGTCCAGCTTGCGGCCGTCGGCGGCGTAGACCAGCATCCGGTTGTAGTGGGTGTCGGCGATCAGCAGGTCGCCGGCATTGTTGAACGACAGGCCCGATGGGCGACCGCGATAGTATTCCGGAATTTGCCAGGCGCGTAAGAAAGACCCGTCCCGGTCAAAAACCTGGATCCGGGCCGTCATATCGACGATGTACAAGCGGTCGTCTGCATCCATCGCGACGGCGCGCGGCTTTTCAAACTTGCCGTTGGAGATGCCGCGCTCGCCCCAAACCGTTTCGAGCCCGCCGGGCGATTCCAAGCGAGGAACGCAACCGACGAGCAGCCCAAGCAGCGCAGAGAATAGGAGCAATTTACGAATCATCCGCCTATTATTTCGCGAAAAGGGGGATAAGGGCAACGGTTCGGCCATAATTCTGCCGATTTGGGGCTTCCACTTGTGGAGCGTGGTCGGAATTCCGTATAGTTAACTTTTGGCTAGACAATAACTTCGGGCGATCAAGCCCCTAGCGGAGCGCAAGCGGCGTAGCATGGCAGTTCGGGTTATCGACGTGAAGGCGGCGGAAGACCGCCGGGACGTCATCCACCGTGCGGTTCAGTCGCTTGCCGAAGGGCAAATCGTCGCCTTTCCGACCGAAACCGTCTACGGCGTCGCCGTCTCAGCGCTCAATGCGAGCGCGATTGATCGCTTGATGGAAGCGAAAGGGCGTCCCAAAAACCAGCCCTTCGCCCTGGCGATTCGCAGCAAAGACGAGTTGCTCGATTACGTCCCCCAAGCGACGCCGCTGATGAAACGGCTGGCGATGCGATGTTGGCCGGGACCCGTGACGCTGGTTTTGCCCTGCGACGATCCGCGCAGCGTGGTGCAAAGCCTGCCGCCGAGCGTGATTCCGGCGATCGCCCCCAGCGGCTTTGTCGGACTTCGGATTCCTTCGCACGACCTGATTCAGGAAGCGATGCGGCTTTTGCCTGGTCCTTTGGCGCTGACCAGCGCTAATCGTTCCGGCGAGCCGGACGCCGTTCGGGGGGCGGAAGTGACCGAAGCGCTGGGCGACGCCCTCGGTTTGGTGTTAGACTGCGGGAAGTGCCGCTACGCCCAGCCGTCGACGGTAGTCCGCGTGGTCGGCAACAAAGTAGAGATTTTGCGTTCTGGCGTCGTCTCGGAGAAAGTTTTGAAGCGTCTCAGCAGCTACTGCGTCGTGTTCGTCTGCACCGGCAATACCTGCCGCAGTCCCATGGCCGAAGTCCTGATGCAAAAGCATGCCGCAGAGCGGTTCGGTTGCAAGATCGAAGAGCTGGACGGACGGGGCTTTATCGTGGCGTCGGCCGGTTTGGCGGCCTTCCCCGGCGGAAGGGCGGCGCCCGAAGCGATCAAAGTGATGGGAGACCGCGGACTTGACCTGTCGGCCCATGCCAGCCAGCCGCTCAGCGACCGGCTGATCGAGCACGCCGATTTGATTTTGACGATGACTAGCAGCCATCGGGACGCGATAATAGCGCAGTGGCCCGATGCCGCGGACTACACTCACAATCTTTGCTTGGACGGGTTCGACGTGGCCGACCCGATCGGTCATCCCGAAGTCGTCTACCAACAGTGCGCCGACCAGATCGAGGCGGAAGTCATCGCTCGCGTGAGAGCGATTGATCTTGATCAATTGCCGGCGACCTCCTGAAGTTTTGCGAAAAGGGGAGGGAACCAGAACATGCGCATCGCCATTGGCAGCGATCATCGCGGCGTCAGCGTTCGTCATAGCATCATCGAGTTGCTGAAGCGACTAGGGCACGAGGTGCATGACGTCGGCGCGTTTGATTGCGGTAGCGTCGATTACCCAGATATCGCGGCGACGGTCAGTCAAAGCGTCGCCGCGAGCGAAGTCGATCGGGGAATCCTGATCTGCGGCAGCGGCATCGGCATGGCGATCGTCGCCAACAAAGTCCCCGGCGTCCGCGCCGCGACTTGCCATGATGACCTGACGGCCGAAATGAGCCGGCGTCATAACAACGTCAACGTCTTGTGCTTGTCGGCCGACATGTTGGGAGAACGCCTGATCGATCGGATGGTCGAAATCTGGCTCACCACCGAATTCGAAGGAGGGCGTCACGCTCGTCGGATCGAGAAGATCAGCGAGTTTGAAAAACGCCTTCACGAACACGATCCGTCGTAGTTCCGACGACATCCTCGCAAGCCGCAAGATTCTCATCCCGTGCCCGCGCATTTCAAGCAAGGCGGCGTTTCGTGGTACCGGTTATTCGGGAAGTGATGGGGAGCTCCCTCTTTTTGCGTGGGTTGCCGCGGCATCCTTCTTTGGCGAATAGCGTCTCTTTAACTGAATGCAATGACGCTGTTTCGTCCTGTGCGCGTGTTTTGAGATCGAACGCACGTTTTCACTAAACTGCTATCTTGCGAGTTGCCGTTTGTCTGCGGTTAACTGCGGCCTACTTTTGCTGAGGCGCAAATCCACGCCGATCGAGGGGGCAAGGACCTCGTTATTAGTGGAAACATCAGGTACGAAAGACAAAGGGCCCGGGCAAGATGTTGAATCGATTGAGCCTGACCAAGAGGACCATTCTTGGCTTCGCATCCGTTTTGTTGTTGATGCTCATCGCCGCAGGCGTCGCTTGGAACGGACTCAGCAACGCAACGACCGGATTCGTCCGTTATCGCCAGTTGGCGCGCGACTCCAACTTCTGCTCGAATCTGCAAGACTGCATGATGATGGCCCGTTTCGCCGCCAAGAACTTCGACATCTATAGCCGCGACGGCGACATTGAAAAATTCAACGCGCGTTCTCGCGAAATCACGGGACTGCTTGAGGAAGCGAAGTCGCGGATCGATCTGCCGGAGCGTCGGGCGATCGTCGATGAGATCGAAACCTTGGTCGGCGAATATGACGAGTCGTTCACGCAAGTAGTCGCCAATCGTCGTCTGCGCGACGCCCAGCAGCGCGACGTGCTCGACGTGCAGGGGCCGCAGATGTCGACCTGCCTGGTCGAGATCATGAACTCGTCCCAAGCGGACGGAGACGCCGAAGCGGCCGCCGCGGCCGGCGCCGTTCTGGATACGCTGATGGGCGTTCGTCTGAGCGTCTATAAGTATCTCGATTCTGCGCAAATCGAACATCAGGAAAAAACGAACCAATACCTGACCAAGATGGACGGCGAGTTGGCCAAGCTCGACGCCGACTTGCAAAATCCGCACCGCCGCGAACTGTTGGCGAAGACCCGGCAGTCGCAAGAGTCGTACGCAACGGCCTATGCGTCGATGGCCGAAGCGCTGCAAACGGAACGTCAATTGATGACCGGCCGTTTGGACGTCATCGGGCCGAGCGTCGCGATGAAAGCCGCCGCGCTGAAGAACGCCATCACGGACGAACAGGACGAGCTGGGACCGCAACTGCAGGCCTCCAATCAGGCGACGCTCGTCATGGTCGGCGTCGTCAGCGGCGTGGCGCTAGTGATCGGCGTCGTGATCTCGATCTTGCTTAGCCGTTCGATCATTTTGCCGATTCGCAAAGTGATGGGCGTTTTGAATCTGGTCGCCCAGGGAGATCTGCGGCAGCAGCTGAAGGTCGAAACCGAGGACGAAATCGGCGCGATGACCAACTCGCTGAATACGGTCGTGAAGCGTTTGCAAGCGGCGATGACCGATTTGGCGGCCAACGCCCAGGAGATCGCTCGCTCGGCCACCGAGATGAACGACACCGCCGCCAGCATGGCGTCGGTCTCCAACGATACGAAAACGCAATCGACTTCCGCCGCCGGAGCTTCGGAGGAGATGTCGGCCAATATGCGGGCGATCGCGGCGTCGGCGACGCAAATGTCGGCCAATATGGATACCGTCGCCAGCGCCGTCGAAGAGATGTCGATCAGCGTCAACGAAATTGCTCGCAATACCGAACAGGCCAATCTGGTCGCCAGCGAAGCGAACCAGTTGGCCGAGGGAAGCCGTCGCCAACTTGGACAGTTGGGAGATGCGGCCAACGAAATCGGCAAGGTGGTCGAACTGATTCAAGGCATCGCCGAACAGACGAACCTGCTTGCTTTGAACGCGACGATCGAAGCGGCCCGCGCCGGCGAAGCCGGAAAGGGATTCGCCGTGGTCGCCGAAGAAGTGAAGCAACTGGCCCGTCAAACGGCCGGCGCCACCGAAGATATCCGCGCTCGCGTCAAAGGAATGCAGCAAGCGTCGTTCGGCTCGGTCGAATCGATCGAGTCGATTCGCAGTGTGGTCAATAATTTGAGCGAAATTTCGCGAGGGATCGCCGCCGCGATCGAAGAGCAATCGGTCGCGACGAAAGAGATCGCCAACAACGTCGCCCAGTCGAGCTCGGCCGCTCGCCAGGTCTCGAAAGCGGTGGAAGAGTCGGCCCTCGCCGGCGAAGAGATTTCGCGAAACGTCGTCTCGGTCGATCGTGGCGCCCAGAAGGTGTCGGAAGACGCTGGAAAGACGAAAAACTCAAGCGATCAACTCGCCGGAATTTCGAGCAAGCTGCAATCGCTGGTCTCGCAGTTCCAGGTCTAAGCGACGAACTTCGCAAAAAGCGAAACAAAAAAACGCCGCTCACCCAAGCGGCGTTTTTTTTATTCCGACACTAGCCCGCAGCGCAAGCGAGGGAATGCGTTCGCAAGTAACCGTAGGACTGGATACCGCCTGCGATCTCTCGCGAATGCGTGGAACCAAGTTGACTGAGCATTTATCACTCGTATGCCGAGCAACGACGCGTTTTCAGGCAAACGCCCCCGGCTTTCTCGATCGCTCCTCCAAGTATTCGCCATGTGAAAAGTGCTCTCTCTGACCTACTTGATGTTCGCCAGTTTCACGGCGTGTTGCCCGGTCATGGCTCGTAGGGGATTATTAATAGTTTTTGCCATCGGTGCGGATCAAGCTGATATTGAACGCTTCAGGCAGTAAGTTTTCTTGCTCGCTTAATGCTTGATTGTTAGGAGCGCCCCTTTTCCTCTCTTGAAAATATGCGTCGGAAACGCTCGCGACGTGCATCAAAAAAGTACCCCATCCCACAAAATCCGCGTCGCCGTATTTAGTTGGGTCGGCGACTTGACAGAATGCATGCGTAAACCACAAGCCTGTTCCGTCGTCGGCCCAGCCAAATGAATTTCGTGAAGCGCTGTTTATATCTATCCCTCCAGCATGGTCGAGGAAAAGATTTCCGAGCGCCCAATTGTCGCCCGAATATGAGTCTTGCGGCGGATAGTAAGGTGATACGATTGGAGCCTCGACGTTGCATGAGTCCGAAATCAGTACCGAAAGTCTTGCGCCCTTTTTCCATATTTCCTTCGCTACCACTGTTCTGGGCAGGTCCGAACCCGTGGTGTTACGCATTGCGAAATAATGACCACCAGACGGGTCGTCCGGCTGAGCATTCGGCCTAAAAGCGCCATGACCAAAATAGAAAAATACAAATGCTTCGGTGGGCTGGACGTTCATATTTCGAATAGTCTGAACAATCGTCCCTGCGGCGGCCTGGTCGCCTGTAAGCAACGCAATTTCCTTTAGTTCTGGTAGGGCGACGGATTCTCCAAACGGCATTAAGTCGCGATTTACGATCCTGTTGCGATCAAATTCCAGAAGAGAGATCAGTTTGCCGACGCTTGTCTCGACCGCGACACCAATGTCCGGATCGGACGATTGTCCTACAATTATCATGCGCACGCCGCTAGCGCGAATGTTTTCAGGTATCTTTCTTTTGGCTTCGGGTAAGAACTTCAGCCGAGTAGGGGAAACAATATATCGAGAACGACGTTTCGTCGTTTCGTCCACCACGGTAACGCGAACTGTTCCAGAGTTGTCGATTGCTCCCTGAGTAACCAACTTCCGCGTCTGATCAAGAGTCCTAAGGATGGTATCGTCGACACTCAGAATGGTGTCGCCCACCTGAAGCGCTGAGTACCCGTTTCCCTGCTCAGCCCTCATCCATTGACATGGCCCGTTATCATCGACCCAACTTATTTTCAATCCTCCTGCTTGGCTGAACTCACCTTGGACGCCAAGGCGATATTCAATTGCGATTCCGTTAGCGTCCCTATGGGCGACCAACGGTATCGGCGGCGCTTCTTGACCATAGGAAAGTACGCACGTAAATGCTGAGATAAAACCCGTAAGACAGCAAATCTGAAACGCATGCATCTTCATAATCACGCACTCCGTTAGGAACTGTCTGGCTCGCCTTTGTATGTCTCATTGATTGAAGTCGTTGCTCGGCGACTTGATGCGAGATGGTGCCTCCGCGTAGTCGAACAGGTACATTTTGAGGGGATAGTTATTTTAGGGGGCGGGCGGATTGGCGTCAATTCTTGTAGCTTTTTTACTTCGACATCACGTTTGCGCCGGGTCTTCGTGGGAGGTGAATGGCTGACCAACTTCCGGCAATACATGGCGGAACTCGCGAATACATAAATTTTTTTGGGGGGGCACCCATAAGATTCTGGTGCGAAACATCGGCAGGCACGGCCTGCCCTACGCCTATACCGCTACGCGACCTGATCCGCCAACCAAACGAACGTCGCCGCCATCATCGTCTGAATCCGCGCGACCGGCCATTCGCCTGAGGCGAGCGGACCCTGTTCGGCCGCCAAGGGAACATGCACAAAGAGAGCGTGGCCAGGATTGCCGATCTGCTCGCTCTGCTGCAGGCTCCAGTAGTAAACCGCGTTGCAGAGATAGGTGCCGGCGTGAAAGCTGAGTTCCCCTTGGACGTCGGCCGCACGCATTGCGTCGAGCCAACTCGGATGATCGAGACCGGTGCGAAACGCATGTGGACCGGCCTGGTCGAGCGGGCCGGGTTCGGCGGCGCCGACATGTTTCCAATTGATCGCGAACATCTCGAACTCGGCCTGACGTGCCTTGCCGGACTGGCCGAAGTGGAGCGTCGCGGCGTACGACTTTTCGCGATAGAGATCGGCGAGTTGGGCACCGGCGGCGGCGTAGTCGACGGGTAGGATGATTTGTTCTACTTCGAAGTCAGGCGCCAGATCGGCCAGCGTCAACTCGCGCAGCGCCAGCTCGGTGCAGTTGGTGGCGAGTTCGCCGAAGGGCTCAAAGCCGGTGACCAGGATCCGTTTCATCCGCGTGACTCGCTATTCGGTGGCGACGACGTACGGCATGCCGCGGTCGCGCAAGAGGAGTGCGATTTCCGCTTCTTCGGCCAACGACAATTCCCAGTCGAGTGCGCCCGCGTTCTCTTCTAGCTGATCGACCCGTTTGGCTCCGCACAGGGCTGCGGTGACGCCCGGCTGATCGATCGTCCAACGAATGACGAGCTGCGAAACGGTCTTGCCGATCCGTTCGGCCATGGCCCGCAGCTTTTCGACCAGTTCCAGGTTCTTGGCGTACTCTTCGCCCCGAAAACATGGATACTTCGGGCGGCTGTCGAACGATTCGAACTTTTGATCGAGCGTCATTTTGCCGGCGAGCAGGCCCTTCATCAGCGGCCAATAACAAGCGACCGCGACGTTGTTTTCGCGACACCACGGAATCAGGTCGACTTCGGCCCCACGAAACAGCATGTTGTACGGGGGCTGAATGATCTGAATCGGGCAGACCTGGTGAAACTCGATCGTTTCGCTCAGCGTAAGATTCGACACCCCGATGGCGATCGCCGCGCCTTGCTCTTGCAGATGACGAAACGTGGCGGCGGTTTCTTCGATCGGCGTGCTTCGGTCCGGGGCGTGCAGATAGAGGATCTCGACTCGGTCGGACTTCAGACGGCGTAGCGACTCTGCGACTTCGCGGCGGATCGTGTCGGGGCGAGCGTCGCGCTGCTGTTTGCCGTCTTTCCAGTGAAGCCCGGCCTTGGTGGCGATGACGTATTCGTCGCGACGCTCAGCAATCACTTCGGCGATGTAGCGTTCGCTTTCGCCGGCGGCGCCGTAGGCGAAGGCTGTGTCGAAGAAGTTGATCCCCAGGTCGAGCGCCGCGGCGACGGTGGCGCGACTGTCCGCTTCGGTAACGCCGGGGCTGGTCATGCCGGTCAGGGGCCAGCAACCGAGCGCGACGGGCGAGACGTACAGCGAAGTGTCGGCGATTTGACGGCGTTCCATGTTGCGTCACCCTGGGGTTGCGTTAACCGGGACGTGGCCGCTGCGGCGTGTACAAGCAGCAATCGGCGGGACAAAAGTCGTGCGAGGGGGCCATCGTTCCGACGGCCAGTTTCGGTTGGCTCGAATCGAGTCGCTCTTCAATCAACTCGCGAATCATCTGAATGAAGCGCGGGCGAACGCCGGCCGTTCCGCTGCGAATAAAGTTGAGTCCGACTTCTTCGGCCGCGTCTTTCGCTTCGGTATCGAGATCGAACAAGACTTCCATGTGATCCGAGATAAAACCGATCGGCGAGACGATCACGTCGGTTTCGCCGGCGGCGGCAAGTTCGCGAATGACGTCGCAAACGTCCGGTTCGAGCCAAGGTTGCGTCGGCGGGCCGCTACGGCTTTGGTAAACCAAGCGCCACTTGGCGTGACCGGTCGCTTCGCTCACCAAACGGCAGCTTTCTTCCAACTGTTTGACGTAGTTGCAGTTGTCCGCCATGCCGAGCGGAATGCTGTGAGCGGTGAAGACCAGTTCCGCCGCATCGCGCCGTTCGGCCGGAATTTGATCGAGCGACTCCTCGACGCAGGCGGTCATCGTTTCGATGAAGCCGGGGTGATTGAAGTAGGTCCGGATCTTGTCGCAGCGGGGAGCCCCTGCGCCGATTTCGTCCTGGGCTTTGGCGATGTCCTCGCGATATTGCCGGCAGCCGGAGTAGGAGCTGAAGACCGACGTGACGAAGACGAGCGCCTGTTTAACGCCATCGTTTTTCATCTGGGTCAGGGTATCGACCAGGTAAGGGGACCAGTTGCGATTGCCCCAATAGATCGGGAGGTCGATGCCGTGCTCTTTCAGTTCGACTTCGAGAGCGGCGATCAGGTCGCGGTTTTGTTGGTTGATCGGGCTGACGCCGCCGAAATGCTGGTAATGTTCAGCGACTTCAAGCAGACGCTCGCGGGGGATGTTGCGACCGCGGAGGACGTTCTCCAAGAATGGAATGACGTCATCCGGACCTTCCGGGCCGCCAAACGACTGAACGAGGAGTGCGTCGTATTTCATGGTCGATCGAGGGGCTACAGGGAGGGCTGTTTTCGCTGTTTTAGAGTTGTAGCCGACAAGCGCAAAAAAATAGCCCCTCTCGTGGAGAAGGGCTATTTTTTGAGTGACCCCAACGGGGTTCGAACCCGTGTTGCCGGCGTGAAAGGCCGGAGTCCTAGGCCACTAGACGATGGGGCCCCTAGGCGAAAAGGTCTAAAATAGCGTCTCGTCCCAACTGTGTGAAGGCGGGAGACGGCTTTATCTGGGTAGATGCGGAAAAAAGAAGATGGTTCGGGCAAGAAACGGGAAAAAATACGGCACAGAGTGCAGTATCGCAGCGGAAATTTACAACGCGTAAAACCTCACAACTAGCCTTCGGAACTGGGCGAATCGGCGCCCGCTTTTTCCTGGGCCTCGTTGCGAAGAATCGCATCATAAACTTCGCGGCGATGCACCGGGACTTCCTTGGGAGCTTCTACGCCCAGGCGTACCTTGTCGCCGCGAATTTCCACGACCACGATCGTAATGTCATTGTTAATGACAATACTTTCGTTCTTTTTCCTTGAGAGAACCAACATTTCCTACTTCTCCACTGTCGCCAGTTGTAGCACCGGGGAGTGAACGATTTTTGGCGACTGGGTTTTGTCGGGCGCTTGATGGGCAAACCCGACTGCGTTAAATTACCTGGATCGTTGGTGAACCGAATCGGTTCGGCCGCAGTTGATGGAATTCAAATCTGAAGAATTCCGATCAGCCGGGGCCGAAAGCCAACAGGCGCCAAGGCGATCTTCTCAGGCGTCGCACGGCCTGTGCGCATACACGCTTCCCCTTCACTCTACGTGCTAAAAGTGCGTCGTCAAGCGACGGCGCTCGCCCATTCGGAGGAAAACCTGGAATCTTTTTCAGGGGAAAAGCACATTTAGTACAAATCGCCGCGCTTCGCCAGTTCTCCAGGATTATCCAGGCGGCAAACTGCTAAGTTATTGCTACAGTTGATCTTGCGAGTTTGCGCTGGCCCGCCAAAGGCCTTTTGCGTACGAATCAATTGAGCCCGATTAATCGTCGCATTTTGTCCGGTCCACGCGTGACAGTTGACCCTAATGGCGATATCTTGAGGGCGCGCTCGCTGTAATACGGGTAAGGAGATGCATCCGTCATGTTGACCTGGTTCCGCAACGTCTACGCCGCGGTAGTGACGGTCGCCCAAGGTCTGTCCATTACAATTCGTTATTGGTTCAGCACTTACGATAAAAACCGCAAGGCGTTTACCGAGCACTACGAGTATCCCGAACTCCCGGTCCATGTCTCGCCCCGCTATCGCGGCTTTCACCGTTTTGACCTGACGACCTGCATTGCCTGCGACCAATGTGCGAAAGCTTGCCCGGTCGACTGCATCTACATTGGCAAAGAGCGGGTCGAAGGGGCGAAGGGGTTTGCCGTTACCGGCTTTACGATCGACTACACGAAGTGCATGTTTTGCGCACTTTGCGTCGAGCCCTGCCCGGTCGACTGTATTTTCATGGGGGGGACGCTCGACCTGAGCAGCTATAGCCGTGACGGGGCGATCGTCGATTTCTCGCGTCTGCCGGTCGAGATCGCCTGGGGGAGAAGCACCTTGAATCCGACGGCCGTCGCCGAGTCGAAGGTAATCGTCCAGCCGGTCCACGGTGGTCCCAATCAATAGAATCGTTACCTTCGGCTCTCCGCTCAAGAAAGCGCGGTAGGTCGCTTTTCAAGTCCGTTAACGAGGCTTAGACTTGGGTAAGTCAGTCTTGTCTTGAACAGCGATCGGGTTTTTCGATGACTTCATCCTCCGCTCCGTCGGTTCGCGTATTCACGGTTGCCCAGGCGAACGCGATGTTGCCGCTTGTGTCGGCGATCGTGGCGGATATCGTTGAACTCTCGCGCGACGTGATCTCGCGCCGCGAACGGATCGTCGACCTGGAGCGTCGGGCCAACTATGACAATGCGCCGCGCGTTTATGCGGAAGAATTGCGGTTGGTGAAGGACGAATTGCAAAGCGATTCGGAACGGCTGCAGAGCTACGTTGAAGAACTTCGCGATCTGGGCGTCGAACCGAAGAGCGGCCCGGAAGGTCTGGTCGACTTCCCGGCGGTCATCAATGGCAAGTCGGTCTATCTTTGCTGGAAGTTAGGCGAGCCGACCGTGTCGCATTGGCACGATATGGACGCCGGCTTCGCGGGGCGCCAGCCGATCACGACCGATTGCGTCGTCGAGAACTAGGCGAAGGCCGCCATTCTGCCGCGGGAAATTCGCGACCCGTCAGCGCCGGCTAGTTGCATTGAATCCCGGTAGTTCTACAATCCGGGTTGAATTGCTTCTCCCGCTGGTAGCGATCTTTGCGGCGATCTTGTCGCGGTGATCGACGCCCCGGGCGAAGCAAGTTTAATTCGCCCTCGCTGGACTCCTAATGACACTTTCTACGACGATCGTCGGCTACCTGCTGTTGTTTGGCGGCGTCGGTATGGGGTTCGTCCTCTTCAATATCGTGTTGGGGATGTTTTTGCGCCCCAACAATCCGAGCGAGGAAAAGCAGGAAATCTACGAGTGCGGCGAACCGACCATCGGCTCGAGCTTCGTTCAGTTCGACCTTCGTTTTTATGTGGTCGCGCTGCTGTTCATCATCTTCGACGTCGAAGTCGCGTTCTTCTTTCCTTGGGCGGTTGTCTTTGGGAAGTCGGCGCAGCTGTCCGATCCGAGCGCTCCGGTGGTCAACGAGAGCGTGGAGAATGGAGTGACCCTCGCGCCGGCGGTCATCGGTTTGCATCGCGAGTTCGGTTTGCCCGAATCGCTGAATGACGAAGTCGCCGCCGGGACCGTTTCGACCAATACGGTGCGCGATGGCGCCCGCTCGCTTTTGTGGACCTGTTTGGCCGACATCGGCGTTTTCTTCGCCGTCCTGTTAATGGGGTTCGCCTACGTGTGGAAGCGGGGTGATCTCGATTGGGTGCGGGCTATCACCGAAGCGACGCGAGCCGGGCCTGAATCTGCGGTTCGCTCCACTACGGCCCGGCGGCAACAAGCGGCCCAGTCGCGATAGCTGCCCAGATACGAACATAAAGACGACAGGAAGACGAGCGAACGGAAATGAGCGGAAAACAAACGATCGAGCGGCTGCAAAAGCGATTCGGCGATCAGCTGACGCATGTCGAGCCGGCGGCGATTGATCCGTGGGTGGAAGTGAGTCCCAGCAGTTTGGTCGAGGTCTGCCGCTATCTGCGCGACGCGGAAGAGTTGCGGCTGAACTACTGCAACTCCATCTCGGTCGTCGACTACTGCGATCCGAATGCGAAACCGGGGGGCAAGTCGGCCTGGGAGCCGCATCTGGAGGTGGTCTATCACTTGTCCAGCATTCAGTACAAGACGACGTTCGTCGTGAAGGTGATGCTGCCGCGCTGGAAAGATGACGTGCAGGGAATGCTACCGGAAGTTCCCAGCGTTTCCGGCGTCTGGAGCACCGCCGACTGGCACGAGCGGGAAGCGTACGATCTGTCAGGCGTCTGGTTTACCGGGCATCCGAACCTTGAGCGGATCTTGTGTCCGGAAGATTGGGTCGGGCATCCCTTGCGAAAAGATTACGAAATGCCGCTGGAGTATCACGGCATTCGCGGGCGCTAAGGCCGGCATGGTACTGCGGTACCGACACAGAACACAATTGGTTGGCATCAGCGGAGCGAAGCGGCTATGGCGACGGCGCCTACATCGGGCATTGTAGAGATCGATGTCCGCACGGACGAAATGCTGGTCAACATGGGCCCGCAACATCCCAGCACGCACGGCGTGTTGCGGTTGGTGCTGCGCACCGACGGCGAAGTCGTTTCGGAAGCGACGCCACACATCGGCTATCTGCATCGCTGCGCCGAAAAGATCGGCGAGAACCTGACGCCGCGGCAATGGATTCCGTACACCGACCGGATGGATTATCTGGCCGGCATGAACATGAATCTCGGCTGGGCGCTGACCGTCGAAAAGCTGCTCAACTACGACCTGCCAGAAAAGGCGCGTCACCTGCGCGTGATCATCGCCGAGTTGAACCGGATCGCGAGCCACCTGGTCGGCATGGGAACGTACGGGCTCGATCTCGGCACGTTCAGCCCGTTCCTGTATGCGTTCCGCGAACGCGAGAAGATTCTCGATCTGCTGGAAGACGCGTGCGGCGCTCGCCTGACTTACAGCTACATCACGGTCGGCGGCGCGACGGCCGACTTGCCGCCGGGTTGGGTTCAGAAACTATCGGGGTTTCTTGATCAGTTTGAGCCGGTCATTCTCGACTATCACGCGCTGCTGACGACCAACGCGATCTTCATCAAGCGAACCGCGGGGATCGGCTTGCTGACGCCGGAGATGGCGATCGACTATGGCTGTTCGGGGCCTGTTTTGCGCGGATCGGGGGTCGATTATGACCTGCGTCGCGATGGCGATCCGCGCTACACGTCGCTCTACGCCGACTACGCCTTTGAGGTGATCGTCGAAAAGAACGGCAGCTATCCCCGCGATCATGATTACCCGCCGGTTCCGTCCGAAGCGATTCTCGGCGACTGTTGGCATCGGTTCTACGTCCGGATGCTGGAAGTGATCCAGGCGATCGCGCTGATCCGTCAGGGAATCGAAAAGTACAGCCAGGCGACCGGAGACTGGGGCACGCCGATCAAGTTGTCGACCAAGCTCCCGAAAGGGGAGGCCTACCTCGAAACGGAGTGCCCGCGTGGGCAGATGGGTTTTTACATCGTGAGCGACGGTACGGGACCGATTCCGTTGCGAGCGCGGGCACGTAGCAGCTGCTTTAGCAATCTGTCGGTCGCCCCGCAACTTTGCCGCGGTTGTTTGATCGCTGACGTGCCGGCGATTGTCGGTTCGCTCGATATCGTGATGGGTGAGATCGATCGCTAGACGCAAAGCGGCGTTTTGGCGACGATTTACCCCTTGTGCCGGTTTCGAGCGAAAGCGGCGAGCGTTATGATATCCGCAGCGTACGGCTCCCAGATTTCCCCAATTTTAACGCGGCAAAACGGAAGGATCGCCCACGAATGGCCGACTATTTTTCAACCTGGTTTCCAGAGGGTTGGGATTGGCTCGGCTGGTTGATAGCGGCGCTCATTCAAGCGGTCTTGCTGCTGCATGTGATCGCGGTCGGGGCGGTCTTCTTTATCTGGCTCGAACGGAAGGTCGCCGGTCGTATTCAAGACCGACTCGGACCGACCCGCACCGGCGGCAAGTTCGGCTGGCTGCAAACGCTGGCAGACGGGATCAAGCTGCTCAGCAAAGAAGACTTGATGCCCAAGGACGCCGATCCTTTACTCTTCAAGCTCGCCCCTTACATCTCGCTGACTTCCAGCTTCGCCGCGTTTATGGCTTTGCCGTTCGCCAGCGACTGGGTGGGGGTGCGACTGAATATCGGTCTCTTCTTTATCGTGGCGGTTTTGGGCCTGGAAGTGTTCGGCGTGATTCTGGCCGGGTATGGTTCGGGGTCAAAATGGTCGCTCTTCGGCGGGATGCGGCAAGCCGCCCAAGTCGTCAGCTACGAAGTGCCGCTGGGGATCTGCGTTGTGGTGCCGGTGATGATCGCCGGCACGATGGACCTGGTGACGATCGGCGATCAGCAGTCAGGGCTGTTCAGCAACTGGCTCTTCTTCCACGATCCGTTCTGCATGATCTTGTTCTGGGTTTACTTCACGTGCGGCATCGCCAGCGTGAATCGGGCCCCGTTCGACCTGGCCGAAGCGGAAAGCGAATTGGTGGCCGGCTTTTTGACCGAGTACTCCGGCATCCGCTGGAGCTTGTTCTTCATGGCCGAGTATGGCTCGATGTTCCTAGTCAGCGGGCTGGCCGCCATCTTGTTCTTTGGGGGCTGGAACGGCCCGATCCCGATTTTCTTCTGGGTGCCGGAAGACAACTTCACGCTCGAAACGCTCGCCAACCTGGTTGGTCTGGCGAACTTCATTTTGAAAGCGGTCATCGGCGTGCTGGTGATGATGTGGGTCCGCTGGACGTTGCCGCGGCTCCGGATCGACCAGGTCATTACGATGTGCCTGAAGTATTGCGTGCCGATCGCGGCGTTCTGCTTTCTGGGTTCGCTGATGTGGACCGCACTGCACATTCCCTTCTTGAACGACCTGGCGCCGATGCAAGCTCGCGCCGACATTCGCGAAGGATGGGTGCAGGATATCGACGACGAAATGCAGCGTCTGGAAAAACGCTTCGCGCTTCAGGCGTACGAGCTGAACTCGGCCGTCGAAGGGGGCCCGCAGCAAGAGGCGCAGACTTCGCTCGAGAACGATTCAGCCGATCGGGTCGCCCTCTCTTCGACTCATGAGACGGAGGAGTCGCGATGATGAATCTTCCGCTATTACTGGCCGCCGAGATTAACTGGCACACTGTCTTTTTTTACCTCGTGGCGTTCGCCGCGTGCGGCTTCGCGCTGGCGATGGTCGTCTCGAACAACGTCGTCCGGATGGCGTTCTTCCTGGTGATCAGCCTGGCGGCGACCAGCGGGTTGATCTTTTTGACCGGGGCCCATTTTGTCGGCGCGATGCAGTTGATGATTTACGTCGGCGGGACGGTGGTTCTGTTGATCTTCGGCGTGATGCTGACCGCGCAGCAGGCGTTCATCAGTATGAAGACGAAAGCGGGCGACTGGATCCTGGCGCTGATCGTCGGCGGGTCGCTGTTGGCCTTACTGACGCAGATCGCCTTCAGCGTACCGTCGTGGCGGACGAGCGACTATCAAGCTCGCTTGCGAGCCGAAGTGACCGCGGCGGAAGAAGAGATCATCGCCGCGATGGCTGCCGACAATCGAACCGAAATGACGCCGGCCGAAGAAGCGAAGCTTCGCCCGCTGTTGGCGAAGGTGAAGTATGGCCAGCCGGAACTGACCTCGCAGGTCGGCCTGGGGCTCGTCGGCGTTCGCGCTGACAAGCCAGAGCTCGATTCGCCGGGCTATGTCGGCTACTTGCTGCCGTTTGAAATCGTGTCGGTCCACTTGCTGGTCGTGCTGGTCGGCGCCGCCTACTTGGCTCGCTCCAAGCGGAGCGTTCCGTCCGCTGCCGGCGAAGGAGGGAACTAATGGACTTTTTGACCGAGCCGGTCGGGCTCTCCCATTTCCTCGCCGTCGGCGCTTTCCTGTTTGCGACCGGGGTCGTTTGCATGGCGACCAAGCGGAACACGCTCGGCGTGCTGATGGGGGTCGAACTGGTGCTCAATGGCGCGAACGTCAACTTCGTCGCGTTCGCCAGCCCTTACTTCCGGGAAGAGAACCTCGGCCTGGAAGGAAGTTTGCTGGCGCTGTTCGTCATTGTGTTGGCGGCGGCGGAAGCGGCGGTCGCGCTGGCGATCGCTCTGAACTATTACAACAACCACTCCACGATTGACGTCGACAAGGCGAATGAGTTGAAGGGCTGATGCTGACTCCGGAAGACAGTCTGCCGTTCCTGCTCGGACTAGCGGTTTTGTTCCCGCTCGTTTCGTTCGTCGTGATTTTCTTGTTCGGCAAGCGGCTCGATCAACTTGGTTCGTACATCGCGACCGGCGCGATCGCCGCCGCAGCGATGTGTTCGCTCACGGCTGGCGCGATCTGGGTGGCGAAGCATACGCCTCCGGCGCCGCATCATGCAGAAGCGCATGCGGCCGTCAGTCGCCCGTCGGTGCAGCTCACGGCGCTGCATGACGGCGATCATGGTCACGATCATCCGCATGGAGAGCATGCGGTCAATCCTCACTTCATGCCGCCGGTCTACACGGGGCATTGGTATTCGCTCGGCCGTTTCTACGGTTCCGAAATCGCGATCAACTATTACATCGATGCACTGACGATCGTCATGTTTTGCGTCGTGACCTTTATCGCTACCTGCATTCACTTCTACGCGACCGGTTACATGCATGAAGAGCTGCATGAGGTGACCGATCACGAGGTGGAGCTGCGCAACGGACATCACTTAAAACGCCCCGGCCGCTATCCCCGCTTCTTCCAGTACCTCTCTCTCTTCTGCTTCAGCATGTTGGGATTGGTGATCTCGGGGAATATCGCGATGACCTTCATCTTTTGGGAGTTGGTCGGCGTTTGCAGTTACTTTTTGATCGGCTTCTACGTCGAGCGTCAGAGCGCGTCGACCGCCGCCAACAAGGCGATGATCGTCAACCGCGTCGGCGACTTCGGCATGCTGATCGGCTTGATGGCGATCTGGGCGAGCCTGGCGACGTTCAACTTTGGGGACGTCGATCGCAACGGCGACGGGACGATCGCGGCGAGCGAGCAAGGTTTGTTCTCGCTGCTGCGACCAGCCGGCGAAGAGGGGCTGCATGAGCTGCATGTCCCCGACGGCATGGTGCTGCAAGGGGCGAAAGGGAAGGTCGAAGAGCTGATCGTCTCGGCCGAACCGGGGACGACGACCGAGTCGCTGCAGACGCAAATCTTGGCGCAAGTGCCGCTGTGGCGTGACGGCAAAGCGGAAGGGGATTCGACCCATTACGGCTATTGGCTGCTGGTGGTCGCCGGGATCGGCATCTTCTGCGGCTGCGTCGGAAAGAGCGCTCAGTTCCCGCTGCATGTCTGGCTCCCCGATGCGATGGAAGGTCCGACGCCGGTTTCGGCGCTGGTTCACTCGGCGACGATGGTCGCGGCCGGCGTCTTTCTGGTCGCCCGGTTCTATCCGGTTTTCGCGCCGGAAGTGTTGCTGGTGATTGCCTGTATTGGATGCATTACGCTGTTGATCGGCGGTTCGATCGCGATCGTTGCGACCGACATCAAACGGGTGCTCGCCTATTCGACCGTCAGCCAGCTCGGTTATATGATGCTCGCGCTCGGGGTGGGCGGCTGGACGGCCGGCGTCATGCACCTGGTGACGCACGCCTTTTTCAAGAGCTTGCTCTTTATGTGCTCCGGCTCAGTGATCCACGCGGTGCATACCAACGAGATGACCGCCATGGGCGGGCTGCGGAGGAAGATGCCGTACACCGCTTATACGATGCTGATCGGCTGTTTGGCGATTGCTGGGGTCGGCGTGCCGTCGGCGTTGGGAATTCCGTTCGGCTTCTCCGGCTACTACTCAAAAGACTTGATGCTGGAGCAGGCCTATCTGTTCCGCTCGGCCAATCCGCTGTGGGGATCGATCTTCTTCTATGCGGCGGCCGGCGGCGCAGCGGTGACGGCGTTTTACATGTTCCGGATGTGGTACCTCACCTTCAGCGGCGAACCGCGTGACGAAGAGCGTTATCACCACGCCCACGAATCGCCTCGCATCATGTACGTGCCGCTGATTGTGCTTGCGGTGATGGCGGTTACGGTCGCGTGGCCGATCTTCGGCAACTATGGATTGGCGAACCTGATCGAGCAAGGACGTCCGGTTGGGCTCTGGTCCGACATGGCGAGCCTCGACGGGGGTTACGTCTGGCTGCATGAGTCGAAAAGTCACGCTGAAGAGATTCGGACGCCGGTCGGTTTGATGGCGTTTGGCGCCGCGATGAGCGGGATCTTTTTGGCGACCGTGATGTATCTGTGGGGATCGCTCGACCCGAACGACGCCCGGCGAGCCTTTACGCCGGTCTACAAGTTTTTGGTTCACAAGTGGTGGTTCGACGAAGCGTACGATTACCTTTTCGTCCGTCCGGCGAAAGGGATCGCCGCTTGCGCCGCCTGGTTTGATACGCAGTGCATCGACCAGTTCCTGAATTGGCTGGCCTGGTCGGTGCGGCAGTTGGCTCGCGCCGGCGAGTTGTGGGTTGATCGCAGCGTCATCGACGGCGCCGTCAATTGGCTGGCGGCGAAGACGTACGAGACCGGCAGTTCGCTCCGCGGCTTGCAGACCGGCAGTCTGCGGCAGTACGTGATGTTTATCGCCGTCGGTACGTTGGCGTTATTTGTGCTGATGAGTTTTTGGTCATACGGTTTCGCTCGCTAGTCGTTTACGTAAAGCAGCTTGCTCCGAGGTTTTGTCGCCGCGGGAATTGGAATTATGGATCTCGTCACTTTCTTCATGTCGGCGCTGATATTCTTTCCGTTGGCCGCCGCTGCGCTGATAGCGCTGATCCCCGGCGATCAAAAGAACGCGATCCGGTTCGCCACGTTGTTCGCTACGGTGGCGCTGCTGGGGGTCGTGCTGTTCGGGATGACCTTCTCGACCAACGAGGCGATCGCTTTCGATATCTCGGAAGCGGGAATGCAGAACGTCGTCAGCCATCCCTGGATTCCGTCGTTCAACATCGACTACTTCCTTGGCTTCGATGGCATCAGCTTTCCTCTGGTGGTGCTGACGGCGCTGATCAGCGCGCTCGCGATGGGCGCCAGCTGGACGATCGACAAGCATGTCAAAGGTTACTGCGTCCTTTACCTGGTGCTGCTTGGCGGGATGATGGGGGTCTTCGTTTCGCTCGACTTCTTCCTGTTCTACATTTTCTGGGAAGTGATGCTGCTGCCGATGTACTTCTTGATCGGCGTCTGGGGGGGCCCGCGCAAAGAATACGCGGCGATCAAGTTCTTCCTCTACACGCTCTTTGGCAGCGTGTTGATGTTGGTTGCGATCCTGATCATCTACTTCAGCAGCGACTTGCGGCAACTGACGCCGCAGCAGTTGGTCGACAGCAACGTCCGCCTGGCCGGGGTCGAACAGATCGGTTCGCCGGATGAGCATCTGGCCGCGGCGACCAAGTATCACGAGACGATCTCGGCTTTAGAAACGCCGGTCCACACGTTCAACATTTTGGCGCTGCAGCAGCTCGGCCAGCATACGGAAGTCTTCGACAAAGAGGCGCTCTTTGGCAAGTCGCTGCAGTGGTGGGCCTTTGTGCTGCTGTTTGTCGGCTTCGCGATTAAGGTGCCGTCGGTCCCGTTCCATACCTGGTTGCCGGACGCCCACGTCGAGGCGCCGACGCCGATCTCGATGATCCTGGCGGGCGTGCTGCTGAAGATGGGTGGTTACGGCATCATTCGGATCTGCTACCCGATTTGTCCCGACGCCGGTTACGACCTGGCGTGGGTCGTTTGCTTCATCGGCGTGTTGAGCATGATCTACGGCGCCTTTGCGGCGCTCGCCCAGAACGACTTCAAGCGGATGGTCGCGTATAGCTCGGTCAGTCACATGGGTTATGTGGTGCTAGGCCTGGGCGTTTGGAGCGCGACGGTGGTCGGCGATCCGGTCTCTTGGAACATGGGGGTCAAAGGCGCCTTGTTCCAGATGATTGGGCACGGGATCAGCTCGGCCGGGATGTTCTTTATGGTCGGCGTCATTTACGACCGGGTCCATCATCGCAACCTGAACGAGTTCGGCGGGCTCTTCGGCAAGATGCCGATCTACACGTCGATGGCGATCATCGTCTTCTTCGCGGGTCTTGGTTTGCCGGGGCTGTGCGGGTTCATCGGCGAAGCGTTCGTCGTGCTCTCGGTCTGGAAGTTCAGTGCGATCCTCGCGGTCGCGGGGGCGTTCGTGGTTATCTTGACCGCCGGATATATCTTGTGGGCCGTTCAACGGGTCTACCTGGGACCGGAATACAAAGGGAAGCATGAAGAGGAGCTGACCGAAATCAACCTCCGCGAGATGGCGATCGCCGTTCCGCTTTGCGTGCTGGCGATTTTGTTCGGCGTGCTCCCCAACACCGTCTTCCGCTACATGGATGCGACGGTCGACGCCCAGGTGCAAGACCTGGCCGCGTGGACGAAGGAGACGAAGATTCCGCGTCTGCAAAAAGAGCGAGCGGAACAAGAGAAGACGGCCGCGGTCGCCGTACCTGGAGTGGATAAGCAAGCGGCCGATGTTGTCGCGGCGGACGGCGAAATTTAACGACCTCAAGGCCTAGCCCGAATGTTTTATCAACTGATCGAGCAACTCCGAATCGACACGCTCCAGCAGAGCTTGCCTCTGATTGGCGCCGAGTTGACGTTGACGATCGCGATCGTGCTGATTCTGTTTTGCCGCATGCTGCCGGGGCTGGAGAAGATCGACTCGGTCTGGCTCGGGATCGGCGGCGTGATCGCCGCACTCGTCGCGCTGCGGCCGTTTCAGCCCTGGTCGATCGGCGCCGAGGGGCCGACTCCGATTTCGATGGGCGCACTGCAACCGACGGAACTATTCACCGGCATGCTGACGCATGACGGTTTTGCGATCGCGATTAAAGCGCTGCTGCTCTTCTTTTTGCTCCTGTTCTTTTTGCTGACGAAGATCACACGGCTTTCCCCGCGATATGACAGCGCCGACTTTGTGGTCCTGGTGCTCGGCTCGACGCTCGGGATGTTCATGATGGTGGCGTCGAACCACATGATCATGATCTTCATGGGGGTCGAAATGGCGAGCGTGCCGTCGTACGCGATGGTGGCGCTGCAGCGACGGAATAAGAAAGCTTCTGAAGCGGCGCTCAAATACGCCGTCTACGGCGCTGGCGCCGCCGGCGTGATGTTGTACGGGATCAGCTTGCTCTGCGGCGTGTTGAACTCGGCCCATCTGCCGACAATGGCGACCCGGCTGAGCGAACTGCTCGCCACGGAAACCCACGGATCGGAAGTGTTGGTCTTGGCCCTGGGCGGTTTGATGCTCGGCGTCGGGCTATCGTTCAAACTCTCGGCGTTTCCGTTTCACTTCTGGTGCCCTGACGTGTTTGAAGGGGCGACTTCCGAGGTGAACGCGTTTTTGTCAGTCGCATCGAAAGCGGCGGCTCTGGCGCTGCTCGTGCGAGTGGCGATCGGCTTCACGACGCTGCCGGCTCAGCCAGAGGCAGTGGCGAAGCAAACTGTTCCCGCCGTCGAGCAACTAGCTGCGGATGAAGCGAACGTACAACTGGTGAACTTCGTCGATGCGAAAGTGGCGGCGGATGAAGCGAAACCCGTCGATCCGCTCTCGCCGGCTCGTAAGTT
The DNA here is from genome assembly GCF_020966755.1 of Blastopirellula sediminis. NCBI lineage: Bacteria > Pseudomonadati > Planctomycetota > Planctomycetia > Pirellulales > Pirellulaceae > Blastopirellula > Blastopirellula sediminis. The sequence goes on along the minus strand of NZ_JAJKFT010000010.1, from coordinate 52,087 downwards.
TGTTTGCCTGTTGATCGCGGTGATTGCAGTGGTGACTTGCACCTTCGGCAACCTGGCCGCTTACGCGCAGACGAACATCAAGCGTCTGCTGGCCTATTCGACGATCGCGCATGCCGGGTACATGATGATGGCGGTTCCGGCGGCGATTGCGGTGGCGGAAGTCGACAAAGATGCGGCCCGTCAGGCGATCGCCTATTTGACGCTGTACGTGGTGATTTACTTGTTCATGAATCTCGGCGCCTTCGCGGCGGTGGCGTTCGTTCGCCAGGCGGTCGGCAGCGACGAGATCAAAGATTACGCCGGGATGTTGCGGCGGGGTCCGACCGTGGCGGTCTGCTTGACGCTGATCCTGGTCAGCTTGATCGGGCTGCCGCCGCTGGCTGGTTTTATCGGCAAGTTCGCAGTGTTCGCGGCGATCGCCCAGGCCTGGAATGCGACGTCGTATCCCTTTTTGATGTTGCTGTTGATCGCAGGCGGTTTGAACACCGCGATCAGCTTGTTCTATTACCTGCGAATCGCCAAGGTGATGACGATCGACGGCGAATCGGACGACACGGCGCCGATGCAGCAGCCGATCGGCATCATTCAAAACGGATACTTGGCGCTGGTTACCGCTCCGCTGGTGCTGCTGATGTTCAATTGGGATTTTCTCAACGCCTGGCTGTTGGAAGCCGTGTCGCAAATTCTGACCTAACCGCGGAAGTCTTCGTCGCATGATCTCCTCGCCAACTGCGCGGCTGTTGAATCAACTAGCGGCGCTACATCGCAACTCGCTGCATTCCTATCTGAGCTACACGCATCCGTGGGCCGGATATCAGGATGATGACGCGGTCGAGGTGTTGCGACAGATCGCGCATGATCATCAGTACGTGGTCGACAAGATCATGACGCAGCTCGAAGCGACCGGGCAGGACGAGCACCTCGGGAACTTCCCGATGGACTATACCGGGCTGCATGATCTGTCGATTCAGTACCTGGTGAAGCGGTCGCTCCGCTTTCAAAAGGGGTTCGTCAAACGGTTGGAAGACCTGGTCGACGAACTGCCGGATGAACCGCTGCCGCGAGCGCTCGCCGAAGAGGCGCTTGGACTGGCCAAAGGACATCTGAAGAATCTGGAAGAGACGGCCATCGATCTGGCGTCCTCCTAACGAAGAGTCGAAAGTTCATGAATCTGTTTGATACCCACGCCCATCTCTTTGACGAAACGCTGATTTCTCAGATCGATGATGTCGTCGCTCGGGCGAGAGCGGCCAACGTCTCGCGGATGTTGGTCGTCGGCACCACGGCCGAAGATAGCGCCAAGGCGATCGAAATCGCCGAGCGTTTCCCGGAGATCTTCGCCACCGTCGGCATCCAGCCCAACTACTGCGGCGAAGTTCAGCCGGGCGATTGGGAGCGAATCGTGGAGATGCTGGAGCATCCGAAGGTCGTCGCGCTCGGTGAGACGGGACTCGATCGCTATTGGGACAATGCTCCGTTTGACGTGCAACAAGATTACTTCGATCGCCATCTGCGGTTGTCGCAAGAGCGTGACTTTCCGTTCATCGTCCATATGCGGGACTGCGGCGACGATATTGTGGTGATGCTTGAGGAGGCGGCGAAGCGGGGCCCGCTGCGGGGCGTGATGCATTCGTTTACCGGTGAGCCAGCGCTACTGCAGCAATGCTTGGACCTCGATATGTACATCAGCTTCGCCGGGATGGTGACGTTCAAAAAGAGCGGCGATCTGCGGGAAGTGGCGACGATGGTCCCGAAGGATCGGATCTTGATCGAGACCGATTCCCCCTATCTCAGTCCCGAGCCGGTCCGGGGAAAACGGCCGAACGAGCCTGCGTACGTCGCTCATACCGCCGCTTGCGTCGCGGCGGCTCGGGGGGAATCGCTCGCAGAATTTGCGAATCTGACGACTGAAAACGCCTATCGACTGTTTCGCCGGGTCGGGAGAGATTAGCGGCGTGGGACGCGGGGTTGGTTTCCGCGCTACGTCGATTGCGCTACAATACCGGGTGAGTCGCTAGTTTCTAGTAACACGAGAGGAGTCTGACCGATGGTCAAAACCGCGAGCACCATGTTGCCGCTCGGTACGCAAGCCCCCGATTTTTCGCTCATCAATGTGGACGGAAAAACCGTTTCGCTCGCCGACTTCGCCGGAGCCCCGGCGCTGGTCGTCATCTTCATGTGCAACCATTGCCCCTTCGTCAAACACCTGGCCGATGACCTGGCCGCGTTTGGCCAAGAGTATCAAGCCAAAGGCGCCGCCGTCGTCGCGATCAGCCCGAACGACGTGAGCAACTACCCGGCCGATTCGCCGGAGAAGATGGTCGCCGAAGCGGAAGAACGGGGCTACACGTTCCCCTATCTCTACGACGAAACGCAAGCGGTCGCCAAGGCGTACAAAGCGGCTTGCACGCCTGACTTCTACGTCTTCGACAAAGATCAGAAGCTCGCCTATCGCGGGCAGTTCGATCCGAGCCGTCCCGGCAACGAAGTTCCGGTGACCGGCGAAGATCTCCGCAAAGCGGTCGACGTCGTCCTGGCCGGCGACACTCCGAGCGACGATCAGGCGCCCAGCATCGGCTGCAACATCAAATGGATCCCCGGCGCGGAACCAGATTATTTCAAGCCGCAGGGCATCAACCTGTAAGGCCTGTAAGGCGGCTATTCAGCGGCTGCTGACGTTTCGATGCGCGACTGCTCGGTCATTCGTCGCACGATTTCAGTCGGATCGCCAGTTTCTTTCAGAATCAATCGTTGCCGATCGGCCCACGTGGGTCGGTCGGCAATTTCTTGCGCGCGCAGCAAATATGGCTCGCAGCCGAGCTCAATCGCCGACGGCGTCAAACGCTCGATCAAACGAGCGACGACGGTGCTGACCGACTCGACCTCGTAGGTGTACGAGTTGACCAGCTTGGCGTCGGAGCCGAAGCGGCACGCTCGCCACTTGTTTTGCCGGACCATCATCGGATGGCAGTCGTGCTGATAGGCGCCAAGGTCGATCTCGTCCGACAGATGCTTGACCAGGCACTGGATCATCGCCGAGATGGTCAGCGAGTCGTCGAGGTTGCCAGGCATGTCGCAGACGCGAACTTCGACCGTGCCGAAGTTATGATGCGGGCGAACGTCCCACCAGATCTCGCGAATCGTGTTGATGAAGCCGGTGTCGACCATGTGATTGACCAACCAGACGTATTCGCTCCAGTTGCGCATCAACGGCGGAAGGCCGGCGGTCGGCAAGCCTTCCATGATCTTGCTGCGATGCGAAGCGAGCCCGGTATCGCGACCTTCCCAAAAGGGACTGCTGGTCGACAATGCGAGCAGCACTGGCAGATACTGCATGATCCGATCGCAGATCATTACGGCCTTGTCGCCCGATTCGACGCCGACATGGACATGCAGCCCGTTGGTGACCAGGCGCCGCGCCATCTCTTGCAGCAGCTCGACCAGATTCAAATAACGCTCGTTCTGCGTCACCTTCTGATCGCACCAATGCGAGAAGGGATGGGTCGATCCCCACCAGAGCCGCAGGTCGAGTTCATCGGCCACCGTCTGCACCGACAGCAATTTGCGGCGGAGGTCGTTGTCGGCCTGATCGATCGTCGAGCAGATCTCGGTGTTGATTTCGATACAACACTGCATCAGTTCCGGCTTGATGCGCGAAGCGATCTCGGCCGGCGCCGCTTCGAGCAATTGTTGCACAGAGTTCGCCAAAGCCATCGTCTTGGCGTCGACGATGCCCAATTCCAGCTCGATTCCAACGGTGAACGCATCGTTGGAGGTGAAAACTAGCTTGCTCATGACGGGGCGTTTTCCTCAAGCGGAATCAAGTAGGTCGCATGCAGGTCGGGGACTAGTCTTTCGGTTCAAACGCATGGATGACGGCGCTGGCCATCATTCGTGCGCCAATCGCTAATACGGCTTCATCGATATCAAACAGCGCGCTATGCAGCAGCGGCGCACGTTCGGCGGCGGGAGGCCGACAACCGAGCCGCGCCATCGCGCCGGGGACATGTTCGAGGTAAAAGGCGAAGTCCTCGCCTCCCATGCTGGCTCGGGGGATTTCGTAGATCGCTTCATGGCCGAAGGCCTCGACAATCGCCGTTTTCAGGTGCGTGATGGAGCCTGCCTGATTGATGACGGCGCTCGTGCCGACGTCGAAGCGAACTTCGATCGTGGTGTCGGTCGCACGCTGCACCCCTTCGATGATGCGATGAATATGATCGATCGTCCGCTGACGCACTTTCAAGTCGAGGGTGCGGAGGGTGCCGAACAGTTCGACCTGTTCCGGAATGACGTTCAAGTTCTCGCCGCCGTGGATCTTGCCGAACGACAACACGACCGCATCCTGGCTGTCGGTCACGCGCGGAATCGACAAATACAAGGCGTTGATCAGCTGAGCCGCGGCGGCGATGGGATCGCGCGACTCGTGCGGACGAGCGCCATGTCCTCCTTGACCATGAATCATGATGCGGACCGCATCGCAGCTGGCGGTCAGCGCACCGACGCGCAAGCCGATTCTGCCAGTGGGAAGGGACGGATCGACATGCGTTGCGTAGATCTCACGCACTTCTTTCAAAGCGCCGACCGAAATCATCTCGAGCGCCCCGACGCATGTTTCTTCCGCCGGTTGGAAGATCGTGCGCAGTCGGACCGGCCAGGGAAGGGCGCCAGCGCGATCGAGTTCAACTACCAGCGACGTCGCCCACAGAGCCATCGTCGCATGGGCGTCATGTCCGCAGGCATGCATCAGCCCGGGACATTGGCTGCGATAGGGGACATCTTTCTGATCGTGGATCCGCAATGCGTCGATGTCGCCGCGCAACGCGATCGCTTGCGGCAGCGATTCGGCATGCGGCGTTCGCCACTCGGCCAACACGCCGCGCCCTTCAGGGCCCATGCGCAGTTCGATCCCCAGCGAGTTCAGCTCTTGGTAAATCGCCAGACTCGTTTGATACTCATGCCCGGATGGCTCCGGGTTTTGATGCAGTCGTCGCCGAAATTCGATCCACTTCGGCTCTTGGGCCGAGATCAGGGCGGCGAGTTCGGATTGCCAGGCTCGTTCGATCATGTCTAAAGAGTATGCGGCAAATGGAGAAAAGTTAATCTTTCCTGATTTACTGTAGCATTTTGGGGGGAGATTGTGCCGCTGTAAACGCTGCAAAACAGGCATAAAAAAAGGCTCCCGAAGGAGCCTTTTTATCGTTTGGGCGGTTTGGAGCAGTTCGCCAATTAGCGAGCCGCTACGAGACGAATTCCGGTTCGATCAGGGTCGGAATCACGCCAGCTTCATAACCCATGCGGAGGAACAGGCGAACCGCTTCGCGTCCTTTTTCGCCGAAGTCGACGGTCCAGTCGTTGACGTACATTCCGACGAACTGGTCGGCGAGTTGGTTGTCGAGACCGCGACCGAACTGCAATGCGTAGTCGAGCGCTTCCTGGCGATGTTCCAGGCCGAAGACGATGCTTTCTTTCAGCAGTCGGGTCACTTCGCGAATGTTCTCTTCGCCCAGATCCTTGCGAATGCCGTTGGCGCCGAGCGGCAGCGGCAAACCGCCGGTCAGGTCATGCCACCAAACGCCGAGGTCGACGATCAGCTCGAGCTTTTCGCGGCCGAAGGTGAGCTGCCCTTCGTGAATGATCAGACCAGCGTCGAGCTTCTGACCTTCGTATTCGCCAGCGGCGACCGCTTCGATGATTTGATCGAACGGGACGACGACGTGCTCAAAGTCGGAACCCAGGCAAAGGCGGAGCGCCAAGAAGGCGGAGGTGAGCGTGCCAGGCACCGCGATCGTCTTCGACTTCAGGTCTTCGATCGAGCAGGCTTCTTTGGCCACAACCATGGGGCCGTAGTTGTCCCCCATGCTGGCGCCGCACGAGCAGATCGCGTACTTGTCGGCCAGGAAGGCGTAGGCGTGAATGCTGATCGCGGTCAGCTCCAATTCACCCTGGAACGCGCGACGATTGAGGGTCTCGATATCGACCAGCTCATGTTCAAAACGATATTCGCCGGTATCGATCTTCTCCGCGGCGAGCGCGTAGAACATGAAGGCGTCATCGGGATCAGGACTATGGCCGACGCGAATCAGTTGAGTCGAGGTGGTCAAGGGAAACCTCCGGGTCAAATCGCAAAGTGCAGGGGAATCTCTCAATCGTCGCCGATCTGCCCGACCTACGCAACCGGGGCATAGGGGGAAGATGGGCGACCTTATCGAGAGAACCGCAGGTTGCCGGGAAGCGCAACCAGATTTGCCGATTTCGAGCCGCGAGGTCGAATGTCGCTCGACTAGGCGTCAAGCGAGAAGCCGGAGCCGTGACCCGAGGCGTATTCGCCGGCGGCCGGAGAGTGTGATCCCCAATGGGCGCCGCTGGGGGCTTGCCCCACATTGAGATTGCCCAGCAAATGCTTCGAGTTGGCGGCGGTGATTTCCTTCACCTCTTCGCGGGGCATTTCGGGAGCTTCGGGCATCGCTTCGCAGAGCTGACGCCAGGTTTCTCGTTCTTCTTCCAGCACCGGGATCAGCGAGCTGATCTTCTCATACTGATCCGAGATCTGGATGTCCGACAGTTCGCGGAACAAGTAGAGATAGATGCCGGCCACTTGTCCTGCCAGCGGCGTCACCTGCGGGCGGATGTTGATCAGGATCTCGGTGATGATGCCGCGGCAACGGAGCAGCGCTTCCCAAGCGGCTTCGTCCTGACCAGCGTCTTTCAGGTGTTGCGCTTGTTGAGCGAAGCGAATGGCGCCGCCGATCAGCAACATCTGAAGTTTTTGCGGGGTAGCCGTCAGGACTTCCGTTTCGAGATAGGAATTGGTTGCGCCGTATTCGAACATGAGTTCCGCCGGGTTGAGTTTCGAGAAGTTTCGCTTGCGGGATGCTATATCTATCGGACGCTCGAGCGTCAGGCTTTGTGCGAATATCCGCGACTAGTTTTCGGGGATCGTAATTGGCTGAATCGCACTCAGGTACTGCGTATTGGTCTGGATCTTGGCGAGCGTCGACTCCAAGTCATAAAATTGGTTCAGCAGGACTGTCTGGCGACGTTCCAATTTTTCGTTCCAGGCGTCGATTCGCGACTGATTCAAATCAATTTTGCTTTGCAACGCTTCGATTCGACTGATAAGCAGCGAGCTATTCGCCCCCGCGAACGCTTCCATCAGGTCGTCAAACTGTTGTGCGAACCCGATTTTCTTTTTCTCGCCGCTGATCGTCTGTTCTTTCAAGAAAAACTCTTCGACCGCCTCCGGGTCTTCCGCAAACTTTTGTTGCAGCTTCGTCGTGTCGAGCGTCAGCTTGCCGCTATCGTTGTAGGTGAAGCCAAGCTGCTGCAGCGATTGAATGCTGCCGAGACCGGCGTAACGCTTTGTGAGGATTTCGCCAAGTTCCGTGTCGATCCGGTTCGCGACGTTCGTGCCGAACAGGATGCCGGTTGAGCTGTCCGCCTCATTGAACGAGGTGTAGTCGTCCATCAAGTCGACCAGCGCGTTGTACTGCGTGACGAACGAGTTGGCGGCGGAGATTAACGCCGTGTCTGATTCGGAAACGGTGATGTTGACCGGCGTGTTCGTCGCTTCCTTGATCGTGACGCTAAGGCCTTCGACGACGCCGGTAAAGGTGTTGGTCGACGAAGTGGTCAGAATCCCGGACGATCCATTGGCGTTCGAGCCGAACAGGAGCAGGGCGTCTTGCCCACGCACCGTCTCATCAAATTCGAATTGCGAGTTGGAAGAGTCGATCTGGAAATTGCCGCCGCTGCCGGTTTTGTCCGAAGTGAGCGAAATGCGATATCGCTCGGAACCGGCGCCGTAATCGAAGACGTTCGCCGAGAATCCAGCGTCCAGGTCGTTGATCTTGGTGATTACGTCGTTGATCGTTTCGCCGGCTTCGATCTGGATGGTCTTGTTGAACGTGCCGACGATGCTCTGTTTCGAGTCCCCTTGGGCGATCGAACCGGTCCCGAGCAAGCCGAGCGAAGTCGCCGTGCCGGTCGTTCCTGAGTCCTGGATCCGCAACTCGCCAGATCCGTTGGCCTGGTCGATGATCTTGATGCCGTCGCCGGTGGCGTTGATTTCGGCCGTGACCTTGACGCCGGTTTGGCTATTGATGGCGTTGAGCAGGTCGCCGACGGTCTTAATCGTGTCGCCGGAGAGGTCAAAAACGCGGGCGCCGCCGGCACTGTCCTTGATGATGAACTTGCCGCGCGTGATCCCTTTGCCGCCATTCAACGAATCAAGTTCCGTCTGCTCACTGATGTATTGGAAATGGAGCGAGCCTGATTCGACTTTCGTCTGCGAGGTCGATACGGCGATGTTCAACTGGGTCGCCGAATTGGTGGCGTCGGCGTTCTCGATCTTGAAATTGCTGAAGAACTGGCCAGTCGTGTCGCGAATTGTGATGCCGTTGCCGGCTGTGTTGTATTCGGCTTCTATGCCCAGTCCCGAATCGTTGAACGCGGTCAAGACGTCCTGCACCGTCTCGGCGCCAGACAGGTCGATCGTCGCCGTCGCGCCGCTGCGGTCGGTGATCTTGATCGATCCTAGGTCAAAACCTTTGCCGCCGTTCAGCGAACTGATCAACTTGGAGTTGAGCCCGCCGATGTAGCGACCGCTCGAAATCGTGTCGCTGGCGGTCGAAAACGCGATTCCGAGATCCTCGGCCGCGTGGCCGTCGCCAAAGCTGCTGACGGAAAACGATCCGCCGTTGTCCGTCGAGAGGTCGATCAATTCGATGCGATCGCCATCGGCCGAGATTTGCGCCTGCAATCGCGTCGGATCGACTTCATTGAAGATCGTCAGCAGGTCTCCCAACGATTGGGGCGAGCGTTCCTCTCGTGCGGCTCCGCCCGACGTAACGGCGGTGCTAAGGACGTCGACAATCCGGTCTCCGCTACCGCCGGTCGCGGTCGCAGCGGTAAAGCGAGCCGACGTCGTGGCGTTGCCGTTGATGGCGGCGATGACGTTATCGGCCGTGGTCGCGCCTTGTTGGATGCGGACGGTCAGCGTGATGTTGTCAGGATCACTGTCGTCATATTCGACGACTTCGTTACCAGCGGTGACGGCCGGGTCGTTAACGTATCGCAGCGTTACGTTGTCGTACTCTCCCCCCAATTGCTTGGCCGTAAGCTTGACGACGCTGTCGACCGATTGAGCGGTCGAAATGCCGATGGCGTTGGCGGTTCCGCCGCTTGTCGTGCCGGTGTCGGAGACGTCGATCAAGCCATCGCCGTTGCTGCCGACGACGTTCGCCGCGGTAAACAGCGGGCTCACCAACGGATCGCCGCTGATCGCCGCGATCACGTCATCGGCGGTCGTTTCGCCGGCCTTGATGTGGACAGTCAGCGTCTTGTTGCCGGGATCGCTGTCGTCATAAATGACCGTTTCGCTTCCCTTGCTGACGCCGGGATCGTCGACGAAGAGAATCTGTACGCCGTCGTAGTCGCCACCGGCGTTGACGGCGCTGATCTCGATACTGGCGTTGGCGTTGGCTGCCGTCGTGACCGCGGAAGAGAGCGCCGTTCCGCCGGTGGTGATCGCGGTATCGACGGTGTCGATCAAGCCGTTGCCCGTTCCGCCGTCAATCGTCGCAGCGGTGAAATAGAGTCCGGCCGACGCGTCGTTGTTGATTGCACTGATGACGTCGGCGGCCGTGGTCGAACCTTTGTCGATTTGGACGGTAATGGTCTTCGCCAAATCGTCGTAGACGACCGTTTCGCTACCCTGGGTGACGGACCCGTTGTCTTGGAAGATGACCGACACCCCATCGTAAGCGTCGCCGGCATTGTTGGCCGTGATGCTGAATTTCGGATCGGAGGTCGAGGTCGAAGCGGTTGCGGCGGCTTCGGGTTGAGCGGTCTGCCGCAGGCCGATGTTCTGGGACGTGCCGTCGCGAAAGGTGATCGTCAGGTCGTCTAAGTCGCTGCTAAGACGAATGCCCGCTCCGTCGCGCAGTTCGCTTAACTTCGTGCCGCTATGGAGCGAGAAAATATCGTTGCCGACGTATGAGCTGGCGGCGACGTTGACGTCGCGCAGTCCCAAGTCGGCGGCGGTCGATCCGCCGGAGACTTCTTTGACGATCAGATTGCTGGTCGTCTGGCCGGTATTGTCGGTCAGCTTGATCCGATCGCCCTCGATCGTCGCGGTGACGTCGATGTCGTCGTTGTTATTGATCGCGTTGAGGACGTCGTCGATCGTGGTCGCGTAGCGAAGATCGATCGTGGCGGTATCCCCCGCTCGGTCGGTGATCTTGATCTTGCCAGGCCCGACGCCGTCGCCGCCGTTGAGCCGGTTTAGTTCGATCCCGCTGTCGAGTCGCGGAGCGGCGCTGAACGAGATCGAGCCGGCGCTGAGCGCCTCGGTGAGGGAGGAGACGCCGGAGCTGAGGTATTGCTGCGCCTGTGCCGTACGTACCGGAGTAACTTGCGTTACGCCGACCCGCGGCGTGCCGGTAACCGTGGCGGAAAGTGCGGTGGAGTTGCTGGTCTGCGCGGTGCGCGTGTTGAAAATCGAAGTCTTGCCGAGAGCTTGCGCCGAGAACTGCAAGCTAAGGATCGCCGCGGTGACCTTGCTGAGTGCGCCTTGTTCGTTCGAGACTGTCGTCGTGCGGGAGATCAACAAGTCGCGCGGTCGGGCTTCAATCTTGAGCAGCTGCGTTACCGTATCAACAATGTTGATGCCGGAAATAAGACCAGTAGTGCTGCTAATCCCTGCCATGGGGGAGATCGTCGCTTTCTCAGGCGGCCCAAGCGGCCTGCGTTAACGTCAAATGGACAGATAGCGTCATCATCGTTTATCGACGTTCGGGCGGTAAGATCTTCAGCTTATTACGATTAGGTAAGCGGTATGGCGCAACAAAAAAGCCTCCGCCAAAGTTGGCGGAGGCCTTCGTAATTTCGCGTTGTTCAGCCCGAAACTTATCGGAGCAGGCTGAGCACGTTTTGCGGGTTCTGGTTGGCGATACCCAACACCGAGGTGCCCGACTGGACGAGAATCTGAGCTCGCGTCAGTTTGGCCGATTCGGTGGCGAAGTCGGCGTCGCGGATCGAGCTTTCGGCTTCGGTCAGGTTCGCCAGAGTATCGTTCAACGAGTAGATGTTGGAGTCCAGGGTCGTCTTCTGGAAGGCGCCCAGTCGACCGCGGAGCGAGGTCACCACGTTGATGACTTCATCGACAACCTTCGCGGCGCCGCCGACGTCGGAAGTCAGGCTCTTGTTGCCGCCCGAGCGAAGCTCGAACAAGCGGCCGCTGACGCCGCCCAAGGTGGCGGTGCTGACGCTCTGGATACCGAGGCGGGCCTGCTGGTTGCTGACCACGTCCGGACCGAGTTGGAACAAGGCGCCGCCGCCGACGATTTGGAAGTCGAAGTTGGTGCCGTCTTCCACATCGGCGCCGACCGAGAAGCTCAGGTCGAGCGACGAGGTGTTGATCGAGGCCTTCAAGCCGTCGCCGATCGCCTGGATGCCGTTGATGCGGACATCGACGTCGGTGCCGGTCGAACGATCGACCCCGGTCGTTCCGTTCTGGTCGGTCAGGCTGAAGGTGCCGCTGAGGGCCTTCACGCTGACGAACGAATCCGAACCGAACTTAGTGGCTTGGAACGTCAGGCCCAGGTTTTCCAGGTCCGAGTTGCCGAGCAACGCGGCGCCGTCGGTCGAACCGTTGTCGACCACGCCGCCGGTCAGGGTCGCGGTGTCGTCGGTGGTGACGACGCCGGTACCGCCCGAGGTGGCGCTGAACAGCAGGCTCAGGGTCGAGTCGCCGTCGAGGGCGGCTTTGATGTCGTCCGCCGAGCTGACCCCTTCTTCGATGTAGAAGGTGAGGGTCTTCGAGGCGGCGTCATATTCGCCACGTTCGTCGACGCCGGCCGTGACGGTCGCGTCATTGACGAACTGAACCGTGACGCCGTCGTAGTCGGCGCCCGAGTTGATCGCCGTGAACGTCAGCTGAGCCGTGGCGCCGTTGACCGCATAGGTCGTGCCGGAGGCTTGAGCGTCTTCCAGCTCGGTGCCGCTGGTCGCGAACGAGATGTCCGACGTGGTCGGAGCCAACACGCCGCTGCCGTCGCTGCCGCCGACGTTGGTCACGCTGATGCCGCGATCTTGCAGGTAGGCGAGGGCCGCAGCGGCTTCGCCAGCGTCCGAGATAAATTGGCTCGGATCATCGAAGAAGGCGATCAAGTCGTTGGCGGTCGTCTTGATGTTGCCGTCTTCATCGGTTTCCAGGTTGATGATCAACGTCCCTTCGCTGACCAGACCGCCGGTCGTCGCCGCCGGGATCGTCAGTTCAGAGTAGTCCAAAACGTCGCTACCGTCGCTGGAACCGAAGTTTTCGGCCTCGAAGAAGTCGCTGACGTAGGTGTCGTTGTTGATCGCATCGACGACGTTCTGGGCGGTCGAGGCGCCATCGACGGCGTGAATCTCGATCGTCTTATTCTCTTTGTCGAGCACGACGAATTCGTCGCCGCCGCCCGCCAGGTTGGCGTCGTCCACGAAGCTGATCGTGTAACCGTCGTATTCGGTTCCCTTCAGCTTGGCCGTGATCGAGAACGTACCGTTGGCGTCGTCGTTCTGGATGATCGATTGCGACAAACCTTCGACGCGGGGGTCGGTCGTCGTGTCGATGCCGAGCGAGCTGCCGGCGTTCGAGACGAAGCGGACGTTCGGCGAATCGCCAGGCGCCAGGAATTGCAGACGGTTGTTTTCTTCGGCGACGCCGCTGTAGGCGTAGTTCGAGAACTCGGTGACCGTATCATGACCGTCGTTGCCGGCGGCGAGAGACGCAGTCACTTTGTCGTTGCCGGTCGCAGCGTTGATCGCAGCGATCACGTCGTTGGCCGTGGCGATGATGTCGCCCCCGTCCACGCCGCCCGCGAAGGTGCCCGCGGCGCCCGTCGCAGCAACGACGCCGGCGCCGGCGCCAGGACCGGTCGTTTCGACCAGAGCGGCCGTAAACAGTTCCGAGACCTGGGTGTTAGTGGCGGCGTTGTTGATCGCGGCGACGATTTCGGCGCCGGTCGAAGTGGCGGCCTTGTGGATCGTCAACGTGCCGGCGTCGGCATCGTAGTCGACCGTTTCCGCGCCTTTGGCGCCGGTGTTGTCCAGGATGACCTGGATGCCGTTGACGTCAGCGCCAGCCTGGTTGGCGGTGATGGTGAAGGCGTTGTCGTTACCGGCGGTGTCGACGGTGACCGAGGCCGCAACATAGGCCGAAACGCCGAGCGTCACTTCCAGCTTGGCCGGGTCATCACCGACCGGAGCGGTGTAAGTCGCCGAAGTGGTGGTCGTCGAACCCTTGGTGTACTTGATACGGACGTCGCCCGCGTCAAATCCAGCTTCGTTGGCGGTCAACGTGATGTCATTGTCGGCGCCGAAGCTGCTGACGGTGAGCGAGCCCTTCGTGGCGGCCGATTCGACGACCGCTTCCACGCCCGTGGCGTCCGAAACCAGGTTCACGGCCGAAGCGATTTCTTCGATCGTCGAACCCTTGGCGAAGTTGAACGCTTCCGTACCGTTGGCGCCGCCGATTTCCAGAACCAGATTGTCGGCAACGGCGCCGAAGCCGTAGTTGAGGGTGGCGCGGGTGGCTTGCTTCACGACGTTGACGGCGACGCCGATCGAGCTTTGCGTACCGAAGTTGGCCTGGTCGATGCGGAGGCCTTCGATGCCCGAGCTGTTGACGTTCTGCGTGATGAAGTCGAGGTTACCGTCCAGCAGACGCTTGCCCTGGAACGAGGTGACCTGAGCGATACGGTCAATCGCTTCGAGCGAGGAGTCGATCTGCAGCTGGTTGGCCGCAATCTGATCGTCGCTAAGGGCGCCGGTATTGGCGGCTTCTGAAATCAACCCGCGAATGTCGTTGAGCAGCGAGCTGACCTGGCCGAGAGCGCTGTCGGCGGTCGCGATCAGCTGGTTGGCTCGTTCGCTGTTGGTAATCGCCTTTTCGACGCTGGTGATATCGCTGCGGAGCGATTCGCTGGCGATCAAACCGGCCGGATCGTCTTTACCGCTGTTAATGCGGAGACCGGTGCTCAAGCGAGTGAGCGTCGTGTTGAGGTCCGCATTGGAGCGGCCCAAATTCTTCTGAGCGACTAGCGAACTTACGTTTGTATTGATGCGGGTCATTGGGAGTCACCCCTCCTAAATCCAGGGACTACTTTGAAGCCCGTCCGACGCCTGGGGAAATAGTTTGATCGGAACGGTCGGCTGCAAACGCAGCCCAAATCACACCTTTCTAGTTTGTCATTTCAGGAGGCTTCCTGCCCCTGCAGGTCATCCTGCCGCTTCGCTCTGGTGAAGGAATTTCTCGCCAGCGCTCGACCGATCCTATACACGATCATCTATCGAAGGACTATCGACACCCGAACTTGGACGCTTTAGGTGATTGACTAAGTTTTCCTTGCGCGATTAGAGAACGTAATAGTCTCAAGCGTTACGACCATCACAGAGTGTCGAATTCCGGCGTTTTTGCCGTTTTGGCTGCGCATACCCGCAGCGACGCATTGCGCTTTTGAGGGTGAAGAAAAGGGTCGCAGCAGCGACAAAGAAAGGCGCCGGGCCAGGCGCCATTGAGCGGATTACGATAGGTAAGACGATCGGGCGGGATAGTTCGTTGCGCGAGAGAGGCGCGGAACTATTTCGTCTTACGGAGAGCGGCGGCTTCGTTCGGTTGCAACCGCGCCGCTTGTTGATTCTCGCGTTGAATCGCTTCGTACACCTCTTGGCGGTGGACGGGGATATCTTGCGGGGCGGCGATCCCCAGACGGACTTTGTCGCCACGAATATCGACGATCGTGATCACGATGTTATCGCCGATCATGATGCTTTCGTCACGATGCCTCGACAAGACGAGCATATCAGGCTCCTTCCTCGGTGCGCTGTTCTATTCCGTTTGACGGCGACGCCGGACAACGGTAGGGCATTTCTTTTAAGCGGTAGTCAGCTAGCGGCCCTGATTCGGGATAGCATCGCTGTCGCGGCGCCGGCCGCTGTAGCATCTATCGGCCTTTGATGAGTCGCCATTCAATATCCGCAGCAATGGTCGACTTCTGTCGGCGGAAACGAATGTACCGCCGACTTTCGCCTGCAGATTCGAGCGAACTAGGCGCTTTTGCGGTAATAAGAAGCGCCGCTTTGAATTTCAAACTGCAGCGGCTGCTCGTCCGTCGTCACAATTTGGCGGCCAAGTTGCTTGGTCAGATTGATTACGACCGGCGCGCGTAGATTAATCGTCAGAGAGTCGTCATGTTTGCTGACGATGGTCAGCACGAAGACTTCGTCGTCGGCCGTCAGACGGAGCGGCGAAGACTCTTCTTTTTCCATCCGTACCCGGTATTCCGGGGCGAAACGACGCGGGCTGACGACGGCCAGCGCGACTTCCGGCTGCTGAAGCGATTGCAGCCAGCCCAGATCTTCCGACTTTTCGTCCGACAGCAGAATCCAGTTGACCAGGTGTTCGAAACCGATCAAGCCGTCCGCGAACAAGATCACGTCTTCATCCGCGATTTCGAGCTTTCCGAAGCGAGCCGTGTAGATATCCATGGTCGAAACATCTCGAACAGTGATGCATTGCTGGCAGTTCGCCCTGTCGGCGACCCAATTTCTAACATTCTGAATTATCGGCCGCCGGGGGAGGGCGAATCCATAAAATCCGAACATCCGGCGCAGAAGGCCGCTCGCTAAATCTTCTTGAGCCGCGGCGGACTAGAGATAGTCGAGCAGCGAGAGTTGATAGATTTGACCGATTGTCTGCAACGAAGCCTGGTAAGAGGCTTGCTGAGCGGCGAAGTTGGACGCCGCTTCAACGAAGTCGACGTCGATCTCGGCGGAGAGGTTGGCCTGCAATTCGATCATGTCGTCGTCGAGCCGCGTTTTCAGCAAATCGACGTTTTGCGAACGAGCCCCCAACTCTCCGCGGGAGAAGCTAAGTCGCGACAGATCGGCGTCGAGCGACTCGACGAGCCGGCTGATCTGGACGTAATCGCGATCGACGATCGCTTCGTTCAGTTTGATTAGCGTGTTGAACACGCTCTTCGTCTCTCGCAGATTGACGTCCTTGCCCGACAAGACTTCCGCGGTCCCTCCCGAAGTCGTGCCGACGGTTCCGGTCGCCGAAATCGTGCCGGTTCCGTTGTTCGTCGTGTCGACGCTCCGGTCAAGTTCGGCGTGAAACGTCCCTTCAAGGTTGATCGCGTTGACGATATCGGCGGTCGTCGTCACGCCGGCGTCGATCGAAACCGTCAGCGTTTTCGCTCCCGAGTTGTAGACGGCGGTCGGCGAACCGGAGGTGAGCGTGTCGGTGAAGATGATCTGGACGTCGTTATGCCGCGTGCCGGGATAAAGCGATTCGAGCGTAAACCCGGTGTTCAGGTTTTCCGGCGATGCGAACGAAACCGACGCCGTGGCTGGTTCGGCGTCTGCGACCGGCGTTCCTCCGTTGGTCGCGGCGAGAACGCCGGTGTCGGCGATCAGCCCAGTGCCGTTATTCGTCGGGTCGTTGGTAACGGAGAGATCGGCTGAGAAGGTTCCCTCGGCGTTGATCGCAGCGATGACCGTATTCGCGGTGGTCGCCGCCGGATCGACGTCGATCGTTAACTTCTTCGTCGTCGGATCGTAGTTGACGATCGCCTGGTCGCCGGAGGCGGCGGAGTTGACGAATTCGACCTGTACGTTGTTGAAGGTCGTGCCGGGAAGATTCGCCGTGATTTGAATCGCGTTGTTGGTGTCGCCGGGAGGCGTGAATTCGACGGTCGCCGCAGCCGGCGTCGCGGTCGGCGAATCGGAAACGGTTGCGATCAACGCCCCTTCCGGCATCAGGCCAAGATCGATGGCCGCCGTGCTCAGGTTGTCCCGTTCAATCGTCAGACGACCGATTCCGTCTGGATTGTCGTCGATCAGTTGGATGCCGTTGCCAAAGTCGGCGAGCTTGGCGACGACCGGGCTGCCGTCCTGGTTATCCGGATGGTTGTTGATCAGATTGAGGACGTCGCCGACCGTCTTGGCGCTGGAGAGGTCGATCTCCAGTTGTTTGCCGTCGTTACGCGTGATCGTAAAGTCGGTCCCGTCGGTCGTATTCACGCCCAGCCCGAAGTTCAACGAGCTCAAAAGCGTCGACTCACTGAAGGTGCGGAGTCCCAATTGCGACGCGGTCGTGCCGCCGTTCTCGCCGATGCTGAAATTGCCGCCGCTCACCACGGAACGGAGGTTGATGCCGCTACCGGCCGAGTTGATCTCGGCCAACACGCCCAGACCGGCGCCATTGAGAATGTTGAGCAGATCTTCGACCGTCTCGGCGTCTTCCAGCGTGATTACCTGCGTTTCGCCGCCATTGGTGATCTGCAGGCCGGACTCGGCGTCAAAGTCGGCGCCGCTGCCTCCTTGAAACGTGCCGGTCACGGTCAGGTCAACCAGTCCGGAGCCGCGCTGAAAGTCGGAGACCGTGTCGTGTTCGTCGATTTCGGCCGAATAGAGTTCGCTGAATTTCGCGTTGTTGTTCAGCGCGTTGACCAGGTGATTCGCGTTGGTGCGATCGGCGTCGACCCGGACGAAGATCGCGTTCTCATCCCCGCCGCTATTGCCGGTGTTGCCGATCGGACCGTCGTCGACCGAAGAAACGAACGACGACGGATTGAACGTGTTGCCGTTCGAGTTGTCCGGCCGAACCGAGAAGCTCCCTTCCGCGATGATCGCGTTCATCAACGTTTGCAGCGAGGTTTCGTCGCTGTCGTCAACCGACAGCGTCAACGTTCGCGTCGTTCCGTCATCGGTATAGGTCGCCGTCGCGGCGTCGCCGATATCGCCCGAGGCGTCGATCACGATATTGACGTTGTTGAAGTCGATGCCGGCTTGATTGGCGGTCAAAATCAAGTCGTTGTTGCCGCCGGACAAGGGGAGGGCGGCGCGGGCCTTCACTCCCGTTTGCGAGACGGTGGCGGTATAGGTGTTCGAGCTGTTGGTCGCGAGTACCGAACTGGACGGATTGTAGGTTTCGCCGGTCGAGTTATCGAAACCGACCGAAAACCGCCCATCCGCCAAAAAGGCGTCGGACAACGTTTGCAGCGACGTTTCGTCGGTATCGTCGATTTGAACGGTGATCGTCTTCACGCCGTTGATCGTTGTCGTCGGACCGATCACGGCCGAGTCGCCGATGTCGGCCGAAGAGTCGAAGACGATATGGACTCCGTCGAGACTGCCGTCGGTTGAGTTGGCGGTGAGCAGCAGACTGTTGCCGGCGCCATCCAGGTCGAGCGTCGTTTGCGCACGCTGCAGGTCTTCGGCGAAGCTGACGACTTCGTTCCCTTTAGTGAGTCCCGACTTGGCTTGCAAAAGATCGTCGTTGACCAGGTTCAACGTAACGCCGTTCGCGTCGGCGCCGTTGTTCTTGGCGTTCAAAACGATGTCGTTGTTATTCCCGGCGTACGAAATAATCGCCTGGGCGCGTGAACCAAGCAGATCGGAGATCTTGGTCGCCTTGGTGATGATCGGGTTGAGGTCGGCGCCTTCAATCGGATTCACGCCGTTGCCGTTGGTCTTCAAGATTCCGAGCTGGGCGGCGACGTGACTTCCCCCTTCTTCCCGGATCGTCAGGTTGCCGCCGCCGGCGTCGTCGATGTCGATGTTGAGGCCGTTGTTATCGATTCGCGCCGTGATTTTCCGTCCCGGAGGCGGATTTCGCTCGATCAAGCTGATCACGTCGCCAATCGTTTCGGCCGAGCGAATGTCGATCGTCACCGGATTCGTGCCGTCCGAAATGACGAAGCTCCCCTTGGCGATGCCGGCGCCGCCCCGCAGGTCGGACAGTTTCGTGTCCAAGGTCAGGACCGGGTTCAGGTCGATCTTGCTTTTGACTTCCGGCGAGATCGCGCCGAAGGCGGTGTTTCCGTTGACCGTGGTGTCGAACAGCAAGTCGACGTCCGCGAAGCTGTTCAGTCCGTTCGTGTTGCCGTTGTAGGTGACGAGCCCGTTCTTCAAGGTAAAGGGAGTCGTCGTCGTGTTCGAGCCGCCGAAGAGATAGCGACCGCGGAACTGGCGATTGCCGATGTCCAGGAATTGTTGCAGGGCGTTTTGAAACTGCTGACTGGCGGCGGCGACTTCCGTATCGGTCGCCGTCGAATCGACCATGATGACCGCCAGGCCGCGCATTTCGGAAAGCAGGTCCGCAGCGCCGGCCATCGCGGTGTCGGTCGCCGAGAGATACGACTGGCTGGTCGTCAGGTTGACGCTGATCTGCGTTTTGCGTTCGATCAGCGACTGAAGCGTAATGCCGCGAATCGCCGCCGGAGCGTCGTCGCTCGGCGCAAGCAGACGGCGGCCAGTGCTGAGCTGGTTCTGCAGATTGAATAGGCTGGCCTGACTCGCCGCTAATTGCGAGAGCAAGCGACTCTGCAAGTTGCCGTCGCTTACGCGGGTAGTCGGGACCGGTACGATTCGAGTCATGGCGGTATGCGTCGCTTAGAACGCGTCGAAAAAAATTGGGTACGTACGTAATGACGCCGCCGGCCGATTTGCGGTCTTCGGCGTCGCTTTCATCAAAAATTACCGCGACTTCTGTTGATTCGTTATAGGTTCACCAGCACTTCCAACAGTTCGTCGATAACCGAAATCAATCGGGACGCCGCTTGGAATTGACGCTGGAAAGTAATCAGGTTGACCGCTTCTTCGTCGAGGCTGACGCCGCTGAGCCCTTGCTTTTGCCCATCCAGCGTTTCCTTGAAAACGCGGTATCCTTCGGCCACCGACTTGGCGACCGAAGCCGACTGCGTCACGTCGCCGACCAATTGCGAGTAAATGTTGTCGATCGTTTGTCCGTTGCGGCTATCGAGCGGGCGATCCAAAAATCCGGCCAGATCGACCGCATTGTCGGTGTCGACGCCGATGCCGTTTTTGCTAGCGGCGAACTTGGACGGATCGGTTTTGATCGCGTCGTGGATGCCGATCGTGCTGGCCGATGTGCCGGTAAAGAACGTTCCCAGCCCGAGCGCCGCCAACGCGCCGCTGGTATCGTCCCCAAAGGCGAACTCGACGTTCTCCGAATCGCTGGCGATTTGCAGGTGTCCGTCCAGCGAGATCGACGCCGACAGGCCATCAATGTTGTTGATCGCATCGGCGATATCTTGCAGCGACGTGTCGTCCGACAACCCGTTTAATTTGACCGGGATGTTGACCGTCTTGGTCAGGCCGGTTTCCGTGTTCAGGGTGTAGACCTTGAACGAACCGTTGACCGGCGTATAGGTGAGTCCGGCCTGATCGAGCGGCTCGTTGATCGCCGACTCGTCGACGAAGAATTCGCTGGTCATCGACTGATAACCGGTTTCCCCTTGACCGCTGGAGAAGACGCGGTTGAACTCGAAGATCAACGATCGAGCGAAATCGTCCAGGTTGCCCAGGAAGTCGCCGACAATATCGTCGCGAGAGGTGATCAACCCCTTCAATTTGCCGGAGTTGACCTGAATCGGGGAGTCGGTTCCGGCGAGCGTCAGCTTGACGTTGTTCAGGCCGTTTTCGGCGACCGTTTTCGTTTCGACCTGCCGTGCAATGCCATCGATAACCAGGTATTCGCCGCCGAGAAAGACCGAAACGGAGCCGTTCTCCTGCTCGACCCCTTTGATGTCGATAATCTTGGCCAGTTCGGTCAATTTGCGTTGCCGTTGATCGCGGAGACCGATCGCGTCGCTCTTGGTGACCGGCCCCGCTTCCAGCGTCGTAATTTTGACGTTCAAATCGGCGATATCGTTGAGCAGCGAATTGATGTCGCTGGCCGATTGTTTGATTTGCTTATTGAGATCGGTGTGAATCTCTTTGGCGCGGCTGTATAAGCGGCTGATGTCGCCTGCTAGCGTCTGACCGCGGAGGACCGACAAGTTGCGAACGCCGACGTCTTCCGGCTGGTTCAGGATGTCGTTGATGCTTCCCAGGAAATCATTGAGCGACGAGCTGATGTCAGTATCGCTTAGTTCGCCGATCAGCGCCTCAAGCTGTAAATAGACGTTTTCCTGAGTTTCGCCGTTGGCGAGATCGCTGGTCGAGTTGCGGAGGCGTTCTTCGAGAAAATGGTCGACCTGTTGAACGACCCCTTCGACCTGCACCCCCATGCCAAGGAGCAAGCCGCCATATTTTTGCGTCGGCGCAGGGGTATAGATGACTCGTTCGCGCAGATAATCGGGCGTATTGACGTTGGCAATGTTATTGCCCGTCACCTGGATCCCGATTTGCGCGGCAAGCAGCGCGTTCTTCGTTTGTTGAAGCGATGTGTAAAGAGTCATCCTTGACTATTCTCCATGGACCGTCCCAATTCCCAATTAGGATTCCAGGTCCACAAGAGAACCTCCCTGTTGAGCGTTGTATTGCTGCGCGGAGTTCTCCTGTTCATAAGTCGGCTGAAGTTTGCCGCCGGTCGCGATGATCTGCAAAATCTGCGACAAATGTAGTACTGAGCGTTGGGCTAGCACGAAGTTGACCAGCGTTTCGTTCTGGATGGTGCGCATCCGGAGTTTCGCCGAACTGGCTATCTCACGCAGTCTCTCTCCTTCGGCGCCATCAGCCATCTCGGCTAGCGATTGGATGCTATCGCTCGGCAAGCCGTGCTGTTGGGCGGAAGTGAGGAGCGAATGTCGCGCGTCCCGAAGTTGCTCGAGCCGCTTGATCAACTCCAGCTCGCGCTGTTGCGTCGCTTCCATGCCGGGAATGTCCCGAGCGACCATCTGGCTCCGTTTCGTGCCGAGCACTTCGATCAGTTCGTCCTGGACGCTGGTCAGTTCCTGAAGAACTTCCGCGGTGGACGATTCCCAGTCGACGGCCGAGGTTTGCGACGCGTCGTCTATGGGCGTAAAAGGCATAGCGAAGACCTTACTCTAGCGGCTGGCGAAGAAAGGGTGATTTACGCCAAGGCGTCCAACAGCGGAGCGCTCGGTTGATCGTTCAACGTCTGGACGGCCTGCAACAAGCTGACCTGTTTCCAGTGAGGGGGGCGTTGCGACGATTCGTTCGAGTTGGAGCTCGAGTTCGATTCGCCGCTGAGATTCTGCTGCGACATAAATTGCTCAAACATGGGACCTGACAGCTCCTGAGCGCTGGCCTGGGACAGTTTTTCGACAAGCAGTTGATCGAGTTGCGATTGGAAGACTTCTTCGCCGCGGCCGCCGTTGAAATAAGCGGACTTGCCGACCGACTTCCGCATCGTCTTCAGCATCTGGCCGAACAACGACTCGCCGACGAATTGGTCGAACTTTTCCCGCACTTCCAACTGCTCGGCAGTCGGAGCGGCGACGTTCAGATTGGCGTTGACGTTGCTGACCATGATTCTTCTTTCAGACGGTCGTTAGTTCACAAAAACCAGTTCGCCGTACAGTTTGCCCTGGGCGTGGATCGCGACGATGATGTCGATCACGTCCTCGGCCGGAACTTTGAGCGTATTGAGCGCGTCGACCAGGTCCTTCAGGCGAGTCGCATAGGCCGGCTGCGTATTGAGCGGCACGAACTTGTTCGATTCGGGATCGATCGTTTCGATCTTGATGCCGTTGTGGGTGACGACGTCGGGACCGATTTCGACATCCGAGCCGACGACGATCACGCCGCGGGCCTTGTTGATGACGACCTTGTTGTTCAGCTGTTTGTCGACGATCGGCGTATCCATCAGGATCGAGACGAAGAAGACCGGATCGGACTGGTATTGCGGCGGGATCTGCACTTCGATCGTCTTCTGATCGAGCGCCTTGGCGATTTGGTTGCTGGAAGACGAGCCCTGGCCGACTTGCAGCAAGTTGCCGACGCTGAAGACGATTTCCTGGGCCATCTGCCAATCTTTGTAACCGTCGTTCAGAACCAGGTAGACCTTGTTCTCGGGCGAGACGAACGAGTTGCGAATCGAACGTTCGATGCGGCAGCCCGACTTGATGCGAGCGTTGGTCGGCACCGACTTGCTGAAGATTTCGAGGTTGCCGGTCGCCATCGCCCAGACCGTTTTGTCGTGCGGGTTCGGACCTTGCAGCGTGCTGATCGCCAGCGAACCCCCTTCAAGGCTTTTGGCGCCGAGCGCGCTCACTTCGCAATCGATCAAATCCCCTTCTTCGGCGCCTTCGGCCGGCACGCGAGCCCGGACGATGACCAACGCGGTGTTCGTGACGGTTTTCAGCGCCTCCGGCAGATATTCGCCATCAGGACCCGAACCGGAGTTGCTGCCGAGGTGCTTCAGGACCAGCGACAACGCTTTGTGGGTCGGGGTCAGTTGCTTATCGCCGGTTCCTTTCAAACCGACGACCAGGCCGATCCCTTGCAGGTAGTTTTCTTCCTGGCCTTTGACCCGGACGAACGTCGACAGCGGTTGCGTGATCTGGAAACGCTCGGCGACCAACGGTTGCGGTTGCGGCTGCGTTTGAGCGGCGACCGAGGCGGCGGCGATCAAGACGAACGACAGGGTGGCGGCGGTTTTCATGGCGGTTGCGATCATGTTTTCGTTCCTCCTTAGAACCACTTCCATTCGTCCCAGATCTTCAGCACCCAGCCTCGTTTGTACGAGTCCCGGATGTGACCGGTCTCGCGTTTGGTGATGCTGAGGTTCGCCAGGCGTTCGCTCATGACGACGTTGTTGGGATCGATGTCTTCGACGCGACAAATCCCGCGCAGGTAGTAGGTCCAGGTTTCGTTGTTGATCTGGATCTCTTTTTGGGCTTCCAGCTTCAGCGTGCCGTTCGGCAAGATCTCCAACACGGTCGCGGCGACGCGAAAGCGAACCTCTTCCAACGTTTCCAAAGTTCCCTGTGTGCGATAGCGGCTGGTCAATTGACCGGTGATTTGCGGCGAGCCGTCGTTCTGCTCATCGGGTACGATCGCCTTCAGGTTTTCCAGGTGAACCCAGTTGGCCAGAATCGCGTTGAAGTTCGCTTGCTTGCGGCGATTCAGATCCCCTTCCGATTCCATTTCGGCCGCTTCGTCGACGCGAATGTGGACGATGTCTTGGGCTTGGATCTTGCGCGGCGGCGGCAGTTCGCGGTAATACCAGCTGAGGTCGCGGATGGCGCCTTGCACTTGTTCGCCGGGAACCGACGGGTCGCCCGGCAAGCTACGCTGGGCCAGGCTCGAAGTCGGGCCTTGGGCCGCGGCCAGCGAACAGGCGGCGGTCAGGAGCAACGAGAATAGGATCGCGGTGCGGTTCATTAACGGGCTCCCTGGTAAGCGGTGACGGTCGTCTGCGGACGTTCGTCGCTGTTGAGGGTCATCGCCTGGCCGTGGCCGATGGCGCGAACCTGGAACACTTCGCCTCGTTCCTGACCTCGGCGCGAATCGGGCGAGATCGCTTGCACCGTCAGCAGTTGACCGACGGCGGCGTCGCTGACGGCGATCGCATCGCGGCGAATCGCCAGACCGCCGATCTTGGCAATCACGGTGACGACGTCGTTCTGATGGATGACGATCGGTTCTTGAACCGAGCCAGACTCGATTGGGCGTTGGGCCGGCAGCGAGCGAATCGCTTCTTTACCGACCAGGGCTTCGATCCGCGTTTCAAAGTCCCCTTCGGTCCGAATGATGTTGAGGGGCTGCACCGTCAGGTCTTTGGCTTGAATCACTTCGCCGCGACGAATCGGGCGAACGGTGTGGACGACCAAGGTTTCCCCTTCGGCGAGCGGGCCGCCGTCCCAGCTGGTTCGCTGAACGCCGGAACCGGTTGAGCGAACCGCTTCGCTGATCGGGGCCGTACCGCTGGTCCGCACGATGCGAGTTCGGCTGGCGCCGGTGAAGTAGAGGTCGGCGTCATGAAAGCCGCGGGCGCTCAGTTGGGCGCGGATGTCGTTGATCGTGACGAAACGCGAACGATCGCAGCTGGGGGCGGGAAACAGTTCCAGCTGCTCCAGCTCTTGCACAAAACGCTGCGATGGTCCGGCGATTTCGGCCAGGTCGCCCAGGCGGACGATCGACTCGACGACCACCGCTTCGCGGCGGAGGACGACGTCGTAGCCGCTAGCGGCGCCGGTCAAACCGGTCAGCAGCAGAGCGAAGGTGGCGAAGTGACGAAGCATGGAAATCGGTTTCTTTCAGGCGTTGGACGATTAACGACGCAGGTTCGAGATCAACTGCAAGATCTGATCGCCGGCCTGCACGGTTTGCGAGTTGAGTTCAAACGAGCGTTGCGTGGTGATCAGATCGATCAGTTCCTGGACCGGTTCGACGTTCGACGCTTCCAGGAAG
The DNA here is from genome assembly GCF_020966755.1 of Blastopirellula sediminis. Lineage (NCBI taxonomy): Bacteria > Pseudomonadati > Planctomycetota > Planctomycetia > Pirellulales > Pirellulaceae > Blastopirellula > Blastopirellula sediminis. Next base: position 26,920 of record NZ_JAJKFT010000010.1, on the reverse strand, counting down.
CCCTTTTCGATGCTGCCGAAGCCGTCGATGTTCGGGTTGCCTTGAATCGCGGCGCTCGAAGCGTTCGTTTCGGCGTAGAGGTTGTCGCCGAGCTTCAGCAAGCCTTCCGGGTTGATGAAGGTGGCCAGCTGAATTTGGCCCACTTCTTCCAGCGTCTGGAGACCGGGACGCTGCACCGAAACGATGCCGTCGGACGAAACTTCGATGGCGGTGGTGTCTTGCGGAATAACGATCGACGGTTCGAGCGGTCGACCGATGCCGGCCGAGCCGGTCACGATTTCGCCGTTGGCGTTGATCGAGAAGTTGCCGGCGCGGGTGTAGTAGGTTTGGCCCGTCGGGTCGAGAACCTGAAAGAAGCCTTTGCCGCGGATCGTCCAGTCGAGCGAACGATCGGTTTCGCGGAAGGCGCCTTGTTGGAAGTCGGTCTGCGTGCTCGAGACGCGAACGCCCAAGCCGATCGCGGTGCCGGTCGGGGTCGGGTTCGACGCGCCGTCCAGCTGCCCCGGCAAGACCTGGTTGTCGTAGAACAGGTCCTCGAAGTTGGCGCGATCCTTCTTGAAGGCGGTCGTGTTCACGTTCGCCAGGTTATTGGAGATCACGTCGAGCTTGGTCTGCAGAGACTGCATCCCAGTGGCGGCGGTGTAAAGGGTTTGAACGCTCATGGTTCTTACTTATCCAAGGGGGAAGGACGCCGGCGGTTAGGCTTGGCGGAGAACGCGGTTTACCAGGTTTCCGAGCATCTCATCATGATTCTTGATCAGGTTGACGTTCGCTTCGTAGGAGCGTTGGGCTTCGATCATCGTCATCATTTCGGTGATCGAGTTGACTCCGGAGCCTTCCAGGAAGCCGGGACGCGTTTGACGTTCTTCCAACTCCAGCGGCTCGACCGCCGCGAGCGGATAGAACGCGGTGTCGCCGTACTTGGCCAGGTCGCTCAGCGAAGCGGGCTTCACCATCGCCAGCGGAATGACGTCGCCGCCGACGGTGACGAAGCCGTTGGTGTCGAAGTAGTTGCCGATGTGGTTGGCCAACGCCTCTGGATCGACTTGAACCGGTTCCCCTTCCGCATCGAGAACCGGGTTGCCCGAGGCGGTAACCAGGTTTCCTTCGGCGGTGAAAGTGAAGTTGCCGGCGCGGGTCAGATAGGTCTGGCCGTCGATGTCGATTTGGAAAAAGCCTTCCCCTTCGATCGCGAGGTCAGTCGGAACGTTGGTTCCCTTCAGAACGCCGCGGGCGTAGTCGGTAACTTTTTCGCTGACGTAGACGCCGCCGCCGACATCGTTGATCGAGCCGGTGTTCGGATAGGCTTTGCCGTCTTCAATCGCCTGGGCGTAACGAGCTTGGAGAACAGCCAGATCGCGCTTAAAGCCGGCGGTATCGACGTTCGCGATATTGTTCGCGAGCACTTCGACCCGTTGGGCTTGGGCTTGGGCGCCTTCTGCGGCGATGTATAGGCCGTATGGCATTGATGCGTTTCATCCATGATTCGCCCCCCCAGGCGTCGCTCAATCAAAGCAAGGGGTGTGCCGAAACGTGCGCAGCGAAAGAGAATCCGCGGAGAGAACGTCGCAAGTGCCGTAAATAGAGAGAGATACGGCGTGCAGATTCTTCGCGGAGGTTGGCGGAGACGCAACGAACGGGACGCGCAGAAATTGCCGGAGTCGCAGGAGATGCTAGACGCTAGCGGAAAGAGTTGCCGAAAGCGTCGTGATTTGCCGGACGAACTAGCTGCCGGTCGCGCGAGCGAACGCGATCAGGCGTTCGGCGCCTTGAATCGCCAATTGATCGGCGACCTGGCGACCGATATCTTCAGCGCGATTGGGCGGTCCGCACGCGGAAGCGGAGATCTTATGATGCCCGTCGCCGCTGACGACGACGCCGTCGAGTTGGAGCAATTGCTTCTCTCCGTCAATTCGCCCCCATGCTCCAACCGGCGCGAGACATCCGCCCCGTAGATTGCGAAGCATCGAGCGTTCCGCGAGGACGGAGAAGTAGGACGACTCGTGATTGAGCGCAGCTAGCACGTTGGCGGCGACGGCGTCGTTCTCACGAATCTCAAGACCAAGGGCGCCTTGCCCGACGGCCGGCAGCATCTGCGTCTTGGGAATGACGTGGCGGATACGCTCGTACAACTCGAGCCGGCGCAAACCGGCTTCGGCCAGGACGATCGCGTCGTAGTGGCCATCATCCAGCTTGCGCAATCGCGTGTCGAGATTTCCCCGGATGTCGCGAATCTGGAGATCGCGGCGGAGGTGGAGCAGTTGCGCCTTACGACGCATGCTGCCGGTGCCGACGATCGCTTCGTGGGGAAGGCTCAGAACGTCAGTCGCCTTCGGCGAGATCAGGACGTCGCCGTCCGCTTCGCGATGAGGAACCGCTGCGAGTCGCAAACCAGCGACATGTTCCGTCGGCAGATCCTTCAGACTATGAACCGCAACGTCGATGCGATTGTCGAGGAGAGCCGCTTGGATCTCGGTCGTGAAGACTCCACGTCCGCCGATCGAGTCGAGAGGACCTTGCGTTACGTCCCCCTGCGTTGCGATATGGATGATTTCGACGACGGCCCCGGCAGTGCGGAGCTGATCGGCGACCCAATTGGCTTGCCACTGTGCTAGCTGGCTGCCCCGCGTTCCAATCCGAATTGCTGGCATATGTCTCGAGGAGATTAGGTGGCCCAATGGAATTGCGACATCGCTGGAAACTTGCCCTTTCCAGGACGACGCCCTTGATATCGTGATTTGCGTATCCCCCGACAGAATACCGCAATTGGCGAGAATTAGCGAGACTGAGACGCAAAAGGTGGGGGTCTATTTTTGCGCGAAGGGGGGCGATTCAACAACTGGCTGGTGGACGCCGTTCGGAGGAACGTCGTCGTTATTCTCGGTCTCTTCGTGCTGCTTGGCCTCGGCGATTTGCGTAGCGATCCGATTGGCCGTTTCGCGGGTCATTTGATGTTCCGGCACCACGACGCCGCAGCTGACGATAAATTGCAGCGCCTGGTCGAGGGTAATATTCAAATCGACCGTTTCGCTTTTCTTGACGTTTACGGTGAATCCGGTCGCCGGCATCGGCGAAGTCGGAATCAGAACGGTCATTACCGGTTCGTTGGCGACGCTGCGAATGTCGAGCAGACTCTCGCTGGTGACGAAGCCGAGCGACCAAATCCCCTTGCGCGGATATTCGACGGCGACAATCCGCGTGAATTCCAGTTCCCGTTCGTTCAGCAGGAAGTCGGTTACCTGCTTTACCGACGTGTAGACGTTGCGCACGATCGGCAGCCGATGCAGGATCTGCTTCTCAGACGTGGTCCAAAGCATCCGGCCGACCCCAATCGCGACGAACTTCCCCGTGAAGTAGAGAAGCAGCACGAAGATGCAGAGGAGGGCCGGAATGGTGATTTGCCGCCGCAGAAAGCGGAGCTGGACGTATTCCTGATAAAACGCCGCGCCGGAGTACGGGAGCGGCTGATCGTGGAGGTTTTCGTTGACCAGGTTGTAGACCGACTCCGGAATCCAGTCGCCATTAGGGGTCTTGTGGTAGACCTCGTTGTTCAGCATCGCGGTCTGGTCACCCGGCTGCGCGTCGGGCATCGTCCGCTGAACGTCGCGGATCGCCATCGCCACGAAATAGCGCGCGGTCGACTCGACCGGGGTCAGCACGTAGTTCTGGACCGAGCTGAGTACCCAAATCAGGATCAACACCGTCAACAACGGCGGCGCTACCAGACCAAGACCGCGCAACAGCGCGCGGCGGAAGGACTGGATGCCGCTTGGTTTTTTGGGTTGCTCTTCGGAATTCATATCTGACCGCAGGGGGTTGCTAGCAGTGCGCGGTACTGCACGAGATTCTTCGACCGTCCGCGGGTGGTCGAGTGATCCGGAAACGTTAGTTTCCTGTTTCGCCGCGTGGCGCACGTGCGGCGACCGCCACGATTACGCGAGCGGCGCCGCATTTTCGCATTTTACCGGTTATCTCCGCCGCCGTCGCGCCGCTTGTCATCACGTCGTCGACCAGCAAAACGCTTGCGCCGCTCAACAAATGGGGAGTTTTCACGCGAAATCCGTCGCGGACGTTCGCCCGACGTGCGGCAAGTCGTAGTTCCGACTGCTTACGCATCATTCGCGAGATTTTTAACGCATGGGGACAAAACTTTACATTTAGCCGCCTGGCGATCGCGGCGGCGAGCCGTTCGGCCGGATTAATTCCGCGGCGAATCCGCCGCAGCCAATAAATCGGCGTCGGTACGACCAGATCAATTGTTCCCAGCCAATCGGTCTCGGCAACTTTGCTCGCTAATAAATTGGCGATCGCCGCTGCAACGGGAGCTCCACTCGCTTGTTTCGCCGTGATAATCGCTTGTTGCAGCAGGCCTGAGTGATCCCCTAGGGTGATCACCCCATCCCACTTCGGTCGCATATCGCGACAGAAGTCACATCCGGCGTCGGTCGCCAAACCCGCGGGAGGCAAGCGATTGCCGCAACGGCGACAACGCAGCGCGTCTTTCACGAGTTGTTCGCAACAGTCTCGGCAATATTCGACCGCGCTTGCCGCATTCGATTCCACCGCCGCGAGACAAAGTGGACAGGCTGCAGGTAATAGCAAACGCCGCCAAGGCCAGATTGCCCAGCTTGTGAATTCTCTCCAGTTGTTTTGGGAGTGCGGCGTCGCCATGCCGCCCAGTATAGGGGAATGGGGTCCCCGATTCACCTTTGGGAAAAATCGTGCGGCGGGTATAACCCTCTGGCGATTTCCGCTTTGTTTTCGTCACCACCGTCGAGATGGTTCCGGCCGTGTGCATCATCGACCGCTATCTGCTCGTGCAGTTCATCAAGTCGTTTCTGATCTTCTTCATCAGCTTCACCGGGCTGTATGTGGTGATCGATTCGTTCAACAACTTGGACGAGTTCCTCCGCTATGGTGAGCAAACGGGACGAGGCGCGTTTCCGATTCTGATCGAATACTACACGCCGCGGATTTTCACCTTCTTCAACATGACCGGCGGCATTTTGACGCTGATTGCCGCGATGTTTACGGTCACCTGGCTGCAGCGGCATAACGAAATGACCGCGCTGATGGCGGCCGGAATTACCAAAGAGCGAATCGTCCGCCCGGTGATTATCGCGGTGGCGTTTATCGCGGTGCTCGGGGCGCTAAATCGCGAGTTTGTGGTGCCGGAATATTCCGACGCGCTCAGCCGGAACGCCCAGGATTGGCTTGGCGAATCGGCCAAGCAACTGCAGCCGAAGTACGATAACCTGACCGACGTGCTGATCAGCGGCAATCATACGTTCGCCAACGAGATGCGCATTGAAGCTCCCAAGTTTCGGCTCCCTCGTTCGCAACCGGGCGTCGGCACGAAGTTGAACGCCGATAACGCCTTCTATAAGCCGGCCGAAGGGGACCGTCCGAGCGGTTACTTGCTCGATAACGTGACCGAGCCGGAAAACCTGGCCGAAGTTTCGTCGCTGTTCGACCGCGACGACAACGTCTTTGTGATGATGCCGAAAGATTATTCGTGGCTCGCGCCCAATCAGTGCTTCGTCATCAGCGAACTGACGTTCGAACAGCTGACCGCGAGTCGCGAGTGGCGAAACAGTGCGTCGACTTGGGCGCTCGTCTCGGCGCTGCGGAATCGTTCGCTCGACTTTGGCGCCGACGTTCGGGTCGAGATCCATAGCCGGCTGACGCAGCCGTTTCTCGATATGACGCTGCTGCTGCTCGGTTTGCCGCTGGTGCTGAAGAACGACAACCGCAACGTCTTTGTGGCGATCGGCTTGTGCGGCGTGGTCGTGATCCTGTTCTTCGGCGTCACGATGGCCAGCCGCGGAATGGGAGCGAACTACATGATCAGCCCGGCGCTGGCGGCCTGGTTTCCGCTGATGATCTTCGTGCCGTTCGCGACTTACATGTCGGAATCGATGCGGGCATGAGCGACCGGGAGATCTCGGAGAATTCACCCTCGCAAAGGGACGCGATTCTCGGAACCCTGTTGGGCGTCGCAGTCGGAGACGCGTTGGGGCTCCCCTACGAAAATCTTTCTCGTCTCCGCGGAGAGCGACTGTTCGGCGAACCAGATCGCTATCGCCTGATCCCCGGAATCGGTTTGATTTCGGACGATACCGAGCACAACTGCATAGTTGCCCAGTCGCTGATCGCGCAAGGGACCGACGTTGACCGCTTTCTACCGGACTTCGCCCGGCGGCTAAAACGCTGGGGGATCTTGCTTCCGGCTGGGACTGGGCGGGCCACCATCATCGCCTGCGCGAGGTTGATGGTTGGCGTTTCTCCGCAGCGCAGCGGGATATTTTCCGCGGGGAATGGCCCGGCGATGCGGGCTCCGATTCTGGGGGCGGCGATTCGCGATTTGGATCAGTTACGCGAGTTCGTACGTGTCTCTACCCGTGTCACGCACACCGATCCAAAGGCGGAATTCGGAGCGTGGGCGATCGCCCTGGCGACGAACCTCTCGTGGCAAGATCAGGAGCTTTCCCCGCAGCGTTTTTTTCAGCGATTGACCGAGACGATTGCGGACGAGCCTGCGGAAGAACTGATTGACTTGGTCGCCAAAGTGATCGCTAGCGTCGAAGCGGGCGAATCGACCACGGACTTTTTAGATTCGCGAGATCTTGGCAAGGGAGTCAGCGGTTACGTCTACCATACGGTTCCGGCGGCATTGCACGTATGGCTTTCTTTTCCCAACGACTACCGCAATGCGGTCCAAACGATGATCCGCTGCGGAGGAGACGCCGATACTACGGCGGCGATTGTCGGCGGTATCGTGGGAGCGAGAACCGGCACGGCGGGAATCCCACCGGAGTGGATTGCCGGGCTGCGAGACTGGCCGCGCACGACGCGGTGGATGAAAGAGCTAGGGGGAGCTTTGGCCGACAGCGTCGAAACTGGCGCCACGGACATACCGCCGCAACTTCCCTGGTGGAAAGAACTGCCGAGAAACCTTGCGTTTCTGACGCTGGTCGTCGGGTATGGATTCCGACGACTACTTCCTCCCTACTAGACCGAGCAGTCAGCTACCCTCACTATCGACTGGCCGTGCCGAGCGTCGGAGCGAGCGGCGGGATCGGCTCGCCGGGATAGAGTTTCTTGTACTCGTCGAGGTTCCGCTGGACTTTGATTCGTTCGATGTTGTTGGGCAAGCCAGCGATGGCTGACTGGTACCACTGAGCGGCGCGACGTTGGATTCGCTTCTTTTCGACCGGGGGGAAGCCGGTCACCGATTCCCACCACATGTCGCCGATTTCGGCTTGCAGCGTGGGAGTGGTCGGCGATTCCAACTCGAGCAGAGCGGCGTCTTTCAACTTCTGATTGCTCGACTTCGCCAGGAAGGGAATTCCCTGTTGCCATTGGTTGCGATGGAAACAGAGATAGCGTCCGACCAGCAAGTTCCCTTCCGGATTGAACGAGGGACGTTCGAGCGATAGGAACTGCGATTCGATGTCGGCGTAGACCTTGCGAGCCTCCGAAACATCTTCCCGCAGGCCGGTAATACGCTGCATCATCGCCGCATCGTTTTGCGAGCGAGCGAACGTTTCGATGATCGTGAAGAGTTCGTCGACCGCTTTGAAGTTATTGCGATCGTACGACACTTGCCAGATTTTGATCGCCAACTGCTTGAAATCCTCTTTGCGATCTTGCGGGATGCGCGAGACGTACTCGGCCGAGAATCGCAACAGTTGCAACTGTTGATTGACCGTGTCGAACTCAAATTGACTGTTCAAACGGTCAAAGGCGTCCTTCGCAGTCACCGGGGATTTGCCCTTCTGGGCCATTTGATAGGCCAGCGAATACATCGCGAACTGCTGAACCGGATCGTCGCCAAGATTTTTGCCGGCGTCGACGAGAGTCTTCGCCAGATCAGCGCGGCGGTTTTCGGAATCAGCGCCCCGAAACTCATTCGCGAAAATCTCGCGAATGCGCATTTCGGCCTCTTCGGTCAGCTTGGGATCAGGAATCGGCAGTTTGCCAACCCCGGGCGTCGTTTGGGCAGGCTGCGCTCCGCCCAGCGCGGGACCAGGTTCGACCGCAGCCGGCGACGGGCTGGGAGTCATTTTGGCTGGAATGTTCGCAGCGATCTGATTGTCGGCCGGCGCAGTTGCGCTGGCGGCGACATTTTCCGGTTGCGGCTGCGACTGGGCGACGGCGACTTTGCGAATGTCGAATCCATTCGCCAGCACAAAGAAATCAGTCATCTCGGTCGGCGTGACGGAGGCGGGAACCTTGTGCGCTTTGCCGTCGGCGGTAACGACGAAAATCGATCCACCCCGGAGTTCCCCCATCCCTTCACGAGGAGCGGCGGGATTGAATTCGAGGTCAAACGGTTTGACCCAGCTGACCGACATCGCATCGTCCGCTTCGACGATCAGCGGAATCGTGGCGAGCGATCGGCGGCCGACCGCGTCCAGTCCGGTGGGAGACGACGCTCGGGCGGCGCACGTCGGACCAAAGGCCATTAAGAAGTTGGTCGCTTCGTCCTGGCGCTCCGGCGATTGGTAAACCGGCGGGATCTTCTTGGCGAGCGCCAGGTTTTGTTTATCGTTCCACGGCTTGTCGACGGCGAATTCGGCGTACAGATCTTCGTAGCCCAGATACGGGAGGAGTTCGACTCGCCAACCGAGCAGCGTGTTGCCTCGCGAATCTTTGCGAACCGCCGAGGGAATCTCCGCCTTGTCGACGATCATGTCGGCCAAGGCTTCGCCGATGATTTCAAGCTTGGTCCGCGCTTCTTCGGCTTTGTCGGCCGGAGGATTCTCCGCCAGTTGCTCAATTCGCTCGCGACGTGACGCAAATTTTGGATTTACCGGAGGGGCCGTTTCGGCAGGCATCGCCGGAGGATTGGGATTCGGCGTTGGAGTTGGAGTGGCTGCCGGCGTATTGGGAGCTGCGCTTGGGGGAGGAGTCGCAGGAACTGCTGCAGGTTGCGCGGGAGGAGGAGTCGCCGCTGGTTGGACGGGCGGCGGCGTTTGAGCCGGAGGCGGCGTCGGCTGGTCTTCGTCGTCATCCGAACGTCGCAGGCTAATCGAGGCCAAGCGACTTTCGGCGGAATTACAACTGCAGCCCCCATGCAACAAGGCGAACAGGAGGAGCAAAACAAAGTAAATTCGCGGAGATAACGAGATCATATTCAAACTTCTATCACCTTCAGAAACGCGTACAGTGGGCGATTCTAGGCGATGACCTTCGATCCGCTGACCGTCGTCAACGGAAATTCTCACGATCTTTACCGTTTCCTCATTTACTGGCTTAGGTCATTCAATTTGGGAAAGGTGGGCATTGATCAAAATGCGTTTGTCTATGTTGGGAGTGGAACTTCCAATTCGCGCAGCGCCAGGTTCGTCTGGCGGTAATTGGAGGAAAGAGGCAAAATGTAGGTCTGCCACAATAATCCACCACACTTTCTCCCCGGAGTTGTTCATGTTGCGCTTGGCGATGATTGCTGCATTTTCGGTTCTTTCCGCTTCGACCTTGTTGGCCGCTCCTACCGTTCCTGCGGCGCAGGGCAAAGTGACTGATCAGGTCTTTTTCGATATTGCGATCAATGGGCAACCAGCCGGCCGCATCGTGATCGGCTTGTTCGGTGAAGATGTCCCGAAAACCGCCGCCAACTTCCGCGCTCTTTGCACCGGCGAAAAAGGGAAGGGACGCTCCGGAGTGCCGCTGTCGTACAAAGGGAGCACGTTTCACCGCGTCATTCCGCAGTTCATGCTCCAGGGGGGGGACTTCACCAACGGTAACGGCACCGGCGGTGAAAGCATCTACGGCGCCAAGTTTGCCGACGAGAACTTCAAGTTCACCCACGATGGAGCGGGCGTCTTGAGCATGGCCAACTCGGGCCCGAACACCAACGGCTCGCAGTTTTTCATCACCACGGTCAAAACCTCCTGGCTCGACGGTCGTCACGTCGTGTTCGGCCGGGTTTTGCAGGGGATGGACGTCGTGAAGAAGGTTGAATCGCTCGGTTCAGAAGGGGGTAAAACCCGCGCGACGATCACCATTGCCGACTGCGGCGTGGTCAAATAGCCTGATCGACCGGAAAAATCCGCTTTTCGCCCGAAAACGCCGGCCATTCGCCGGCGTTTTCTTTTTGCCCCTCGGCTCCCCTGGCGGTTATAACGGAAATCTCCGATCGGATTCCTATCCCGCCCCGCCCTGCCCCGAGAGTTCGACATGTCCAGAATCGCCTCGCTGTTCTTCGTTTTGCTGACGACGTCGCTGGCCTCCGCTGCTGAGAAGCCGAACATTCTCTTTCTGTTCGCTGACGACTACAGCTACGAATGCGTCGGAGCGTACGGGCACCCGATGGTCCATACGCCCAATTTGGATCAGTTGGCGAAACAAGGAACTCGCTTTACTCACGCCTACAACATGGGATCGTGGAGCGGCGCCGTTTGCGTCGCCAGCCGCACGATGCTGAACACCGGACGCTTTGTCTGGCATGCAGAAAAGGTCTATAAGACCGCCGACAAAGAACGGGTCGCTGGGCGATTCTGGTCGGAGTACATGAAAGCGGCCGGCTACGACACCTACATGACCGGCAAATGGCATGTGCCGGCCGACGCGGCGAAAGCCTTTGCAACGAGCGCTCATATCCGCGGCGGCATGCCGAATCAGACCGATCAAGGCTATGATCGCCCGCAGGCGGACGGCACGGACTACTGGTCTCCGTCCGATCCGAAGTTCGGCGGTTTCTGGGCCGGCGGCAAACATTGGAGCGAAGTGGTCGCCGACGATGCGATTGGTTTCCTGGAAACGGCCGCCAAACAGGACAAACCGTTCTTCATGTACCTGGCGTTTAACGCGGTGCACGATCCGCGGCAGTCGCCGCAGGACTTTGTCGATCGCTACCCGGCCGACAAAACCGACGTGCCGGCCGACTTTCTGCCGGAATATCCCGAAAAAGAAGCGATGGGCGCCGGCAAAGGTCTGCGTGACGAGAAACTAGCGCCGTTCCCGCGAACTCCGCATGCGATTCAGGTTCATCGCAGCGAGTATTACGCGATTATCGAGCACATGGACGTCCAAATCGGCCGCATCCTCGACGCGCTGAAGGCGACCGGCCAAGCGGATAACACCTATATCTTCTTCACCGCCGACCATGGTCTGGCCTGCGGGCACCATGGGCTGATGGGCAAACAGAACATGTATGACCACAGCGTCCGAGTGCCGCTGCTGGTCTCGGGCCCCGGATTGCCGCAGGGGAAAGTGTGCGAAGTGCCGGTTTATCTGCAGGATGTGATGGCCACGGCGCTGGAAATCGCTGGGGTCGCCAAGCCGGATCACGTCGAATTCCGCAGTTTGCTGCCGGTGATCAACGGCGAGCGGGACGTCCAATACGAGGCGATTTATGGCGCCTACCTGGAACGTCAGCGGATGATCACCGCCGACGGCTACAAATTGATCCTCTACCCGACGATTGGGAAGGTAAAGCTGTTTAACCTGACGGCCGATCCGCAAGAAATGGAAGATCTGGCGGCCAAACCGGAGCAGCGCGAGCGAATTTCCGCACTTTTGCAGCGACTGCTGGTGCTGCAAACCGAAGTCGGGGACAAGCTCGACCTGAAAAAAGCGTACGCTGATTGGCTCTAAATCTGGCGGCAATGCTGGCAAAAATCCCCAGAAAACCAGGAAAAAGCCGCTCGAACTTGTCCAAGTTACCACTGGGCGAGCGGCTCGGAATTGGGGTAGACATTCCGTTTGCTTTTCCTGCTCAGAGGGCCTTGCAAGGCAATCGCGAGGAGCGTTATACTGGCTCGCTTCCACCATAAGCATTGATTGGAAGCTGTAGGCGATGAAAGTTCGAGCCAGCGTAAAACGCATCTGCGACAAGTGCAAAGTAGTCCGCCGCCGTGGTCGGATTTTCGTGATCTGCGAGAATCCCCGCCACAAGCAACGTCAGGGCTAGGCCATAGGTCTACCGCTCTGCGGCGCTGGACCTGCCGGTTGTGAGATTTCCCGCACTGGGACCGATCCGCAGCCTGTCTGTCGCACGTAAACCGTACAATTTTAAACACATAGAGCAATTTCGACGCTTCGGCGTCTTGGCAGGAGTAGAGTTATGCCCCGTTTGATGGGTGTCGACATTCCGAACGACAAACCGACTTGGGTTTCGCTCACGTACTTGTACGGAGTCGGCCCGCACACCGCTCGCGAGCTGTGCGTGAAGGTTGGTATCTCGCAAGACCGTTTGGCGGGCGAGCTCCATGAAGACGAGCTCAGCAAGATCGCCGGGTTGCTGGAAACGGAATACACCGTCGAAGGTCCGCTCCGCCGACAAATCGCTCAAAACATTCAGCGTTTGAATCGCATTGTTTGCTATCGCGGCCTGCGTCATCGCCGCGGTCTGCCGGTTCGCGGTCAGCGAACCCGCACCAATGCCCGTACTCGCAAGGGACCGAAGAAGACGGTCGCCGGCAAGAAGGGCGTGAAGGACCTGCGTTAATCTGCAGGTGGGTTAGCCTTCGTCAGATGGCTGGCCTCGATCAAGCGAACATTCACACATCAGGAGATTGGCGCAGTGGCCAAGGCAGTAAAGAAGAAGATTCGTCGCAACGTCTTGCAGGCGGTCGTGCATATCAAGGCGACCTTCAACAACACGCAAGTCACGATTACCGACGCCAAAGGGGACTCGCTGTGCTGGGCGAGCGCCGGAACTTGCGGCTTCAAGGGTAGCCGTAAGAGCACCCCGTTCGCCGGCCAATGTGCGGCTCAACAAGCTGCCGAAAAGGCGCTGAAGTTCGGCGTGAAGGAAGTGGAAGTTCGCGTGAAGGGTCCGGGTTCGGGCCGTGAAAGCGCGATCACCGCTCTGGCCGCCGCCGGTCTGAACGTTCGTTCGATCGAAGACTGCACGCCGATTCCGCACAACGGTTGCCGTCCGCCGAAGAAACGCCGCGTCTAGTCGCTGCGTTTTCCTCTTCCCCCCCACAGCTGTATCGAAGTTCGTCGAACGGAGAGAACCAATGCATATTCGCTGGCGCGGTTTGGAACTGCCGAGCGTCGTTAATTGCGAAGCCGAAACCCTCTCGCAAACCTACGGCAAGTTCATTGCGGAACCGTTTGAACGCGGTTTCGGCGTGACCATCGGCAATAGCTTGCGTCGCATCCTGCTGTCGAGCCTGGAAGGCGCAGCGGTTACGCAGATTAAGGTTCGCGGAGCTCAGCACGAGTTCACCTCGATCCCGGGCGTCGTCGAAGACATGACAGAGATCGTCCTGAACACCAAGGCGATCGTCGTCAAAAAGCACTCCGAGATGACCAAGGTCATCACGATCGAAAAGCAGGGCCCCTGCACGATTACCGGCGCCGACATTCAGTGCGATCCGGAAGTCGAGATCATCAACAAAGACATCCACCTCTGCACGATCACCGGCGAAATTCCATTCATGATGGAAATGGTCGTCGAATCGGGCCGTGGTTATGTGCCGGCGACCGAGCACAGCACCGCTGAACACGAAATCGGGATCATCCCGGTCGACGCCGTTTACAGCCCGGTGACTCGCGTTCGCTACGAAGTGGAAGAAACCCGCGTTGGTCAAAAGACCAACTACGACAAGCTGACCCTGGAAATCTGGACCGACGGTTCGATTCATCCGGAGTACGCTTTGGTCGAAGCGGCGAAGATTCTCCGCAAGCACCTCAATCCGTTCGTTCAATACAACGAACTCGGCTCGAAGATCAGCATCCCCAGCCGTACGCAATCGAGCGGCCTGGATCCGGTGCTGGAATCGAAGCTGAACATGAGCCTGGCCGAGATGCACCTGTCGGTGCGTGCCAGCAACTGCTTGGAATCGGAAAATATCAATACGGTCCGCGACCTGGTTCGCCGTACCGAAGATCAGTTGATGGAAGTTCGTAACTTTGGCGAAACGACGCTGACCGAAGTGAAGGAAAAGCTGAAAGAGCTGGGCCTGCACTTGGGAATGCGAGTTCAATCGGCGCCTCGTTAGTCGACGACCGTTATTCGCAACTCACACGGTTAGTTTTACAAGACGTTAGTAACATGCGACATCGAAAAAAAGGCCGCGTTCTCGGACGTTCGTCCCCTCACCGCAAGGCGATGATGCGGAACATGGCGAGCAGCCTGCTCCTCTCGCTCCGTAGCGACGACGTGAATGAATCGGGTTACGAGTACCTCTCGACCGATACGCCGGACGCCGGCCGTAACGTTCCGAAGGTCAAGGGCCGCATCATCACGACGATCACCAAGGCGAAGGAAATTCGCCCGTACATCGAAAAGGTGATCACCATCGCTCGTAATGCGTTGCCGAGCATTCGCGCCGCCGAGAAGTTGGCGACCAAGCTGCAGAAGTACGATTCGAACGGCAAGGTCAACGAAGCCTACAAAGAATGGCGCAAGAGCGACGCCTACGTCGCTTGGAACAACGCCCAGGCTCCCGCGTTGGCCGCTCGTCGTCGCTGCGTCGCCCTGCTGGGCAACCATCAGGCGGTCGACATCCTGTTCGATCAGGTCGCTCCGAAGTTTGAAGATCGCCAAGGGGGTTACACCCGCATTCTGCGTCTGGCCACGCCCCGTTTGGGCGACGCCGGTACGCGTGCGATCATCGAATTCGTCGGCAACGAACGGGACCGCGTCAGCGAAGCCGCCCAGCGTCCGGCCTTCGAAGGCGAAGCCGCCGCGGCCGAGTAAGCGAGCGTTTCCGGCCATTTTCGGCCGCAATTCGCTTTGCCTCAGACAAACCAAAGCCGTTATACTCCCGCACGTGGAGTGTAACGGCTTTTTTCATGGATGGACGGTTCACGCATGCGACCTTCGACCTCTTCGCGAAGTCGACCGATCTCTCTGGTGAAGCGAAACCCGCAGCAGGGCTTCGACTTCTCCTGGAGCATGCGCCAATTGGTCGCCGACATGGTCGTTCGCACGCCTGAGCTGAAACATATCGATCTCAGCCGGATGGCGGTCGCCGTCGCCCAGGCCCGCAAGGACGTTCCGTACGGGATCTTCGCCTCGCTGACGCCGCTTCGCTTTGAAGGGGGCTCAGCGACCACCAAACGCCGCGGACGGACCTACCGAGTGCAAAGACTCGCCGACGAGCGGGGACGCGAGATGCTCTACATCCTGACGTTCTACCTGCCGCGGTTCATGGATCTCGTCTTCCAAGAAAAGCTGATCACCATCTTCCACGAACTGTGGCACGTCAGCCCGAAGTTCGACGGAGACATCCGCCGCTTGCCAGGCCGCTGCTACGCCCATTCCCACTCGCAAAAAGAATACGACGAGCAAATGGGAGTGCTGGCCAACAAATACCTGATGACGGCGCCCCTGCGGACCCATTACCAGTTCCTGGAGCTCAACTTCATGCAGCTCCACCAACAGTTCGGCCGCGTCTATGGAATCAAGATTCCGCGGCCGAAACTGGAGTTGGTGGAGAGTGCAACGCCGAAGACGAAAACGCGTCGTCGGAAGACGGGTTAGTCCAACTGCTTTCTAAACCGCGTGATGCTCAGCGTCAAAATCACCAGGCAGCAGATCGACAACCCGGCGATCGACGGGATCAAGTCGATGAAGTCGGCGTCGCGGAGGACGATGCCGCGGAGGATTTCGATGAAGTAGGTCACCGGGATCGCAAACGTGATCAGGTAGATCGGCAGCGGCATTTCGCTGCGGGGGAACATGAAGCCGGAGAGCAGCACCGACGGCAGCATGATTAAAAACGAGAACTGCAGCGCGGCGACCTGGGTCTTGGCCAGCGTCGAAACGAGCAATCCCAAGCCGAGCGAGCAGACGATGAACAGGGCCGAAAGCGCCGTCAGCAGCAGCAAATTGCCCCGGATCGGGACGCCGAAGACGTAGACCATCACGGTCAGCACGAGCAGCATTTCGACCAGGCCGATGATGGAGTAGGGGACCAGTTTCCCCAGCACCAAACCGGCCCGACCAACCGGCGTGACGAACAACTGTTCGAGGGTGCCAAGTTCCCGCTCGCGCACGATCGCGAACGCGGTCAGGAAGAGGGTCACTAGCTGCAAGATGATCCCAACCAGGCCAGGAACGAAGAACCGGGCGCTTTCCAGGTCGGGGTTGTAGAGCAAGCGGGGGCGAACGTCGATCGGCAGGGCTAATTCGCCCCACTTATCGCGCGCAGGCGCAAGCTGGACTTCACTTGCGACGTTTTTCGCGCGGCTAATCGACAAGTTCAAACCAAGCAAGGCGACGGCGTTTTGGGCGGTGGTCGCCACTTGCGAGTCGCTGCCGTCGATTAGCACCTGGATTTCGGCCTGGCGGCCGAGGGTCAACTGATCGCTGTAGTTTGGTGGAATCCGGACGCCGACTTTCGCCCGACCGGAGGATAGGGCCCTGTGGAAACTCTCCTCGTCATAGACGCGGTCGATTAACTTTAGCTTGCGCGTATTGACCAAGGCGTCGATCAACCGTTGGCTATCCTGCCGACCATCCAGGTCGTAGACCACCATCGGGATGTTTTCGATTTGAATGTCGATCGCGTAGCCGAAGATCAAGATCTGCATCACCGGCACGACGAACATGAAGAACAACGTGCTCGGCTGGCGGCGAATGTGCGACATCTCTTTGACGAAGATCGCCAGCAGGCCGTCGGTCGAATGGCCGGTCAGCGTCGACTTGTGTTGCTTGCGCGGAGGAGGGGAGGGCGCCGACTCTTCCTCCGCTTCCTCGTCGGCGATCATTGAGTCCAAACGGACCGTCTCGGCCGGTTCGCCGTTGTTGCGTCGCGCTTCGGCATTCTTGGTCAACGTGACGAAGACGTCTTCCAGCGTCGGCGAGATCTCCCGAATCGAAAGCTTTTCGACCGTCGTCCCCAGGTCGGCGGCAAGTTGCTCGTCCGTATACGACTCATCGACCAGGGCGTGGATCATCTCGCCAAACAGCGTCGCGTCATGCACCTGCGGGACGTGGACCAGTTTCGTGAGCCCGGCCGAGGGATTACGGACGTCGATCTCTAGCCGCTTCGTCCCTGCGGGAGTAACGTCGGGAAGCTGTTTCAGCTCTTCGCCACGTCCCAGGACCAGCAGCTTCGACATAAAGATGTAGCCGACGTCGGTGCACCGTTCCGCTTCGTCCATGTAGTGGGTCGTTACGAACAGCGTGACGCCTTGCGCGGCCAGCTCGAACAACAAGTCCCACAGTTGCCGCCGGGCGACCGGGTCGATCCCCGCGGTCGGTTCGTCCAAAAAGAGCACCTCCGGCTCATGAATCAAAGCACAGGCCAAAGCGAGACGTTGTTTCCAACCGCCTGAGAGCGTTCCGGCCAACTGATCGATTCGATCGCCGAGGCCGGTCAGATCAAGGACCGCTTTGCGACGTTCGGTCAGACGCTGATCGGTCAGTCCATAGATGCGGCCGTAAAAGTCGAGGTTTTCCTGCACCGACAAGTCGCTATAGAGACTGAACTTTTGCGACATGTAGCCGATGCGACGTTTGATCTCTTCCGGCTGGGTGCGTACGTCGAAGCCGAGGACCGACGCATCCCCGGCCGTTGGCTGGAGCACGCCGCAGAGCATTCGGATGATCGTCGACTTCCCGCTCCCGTTCGGACCGAGCAGACCAAAGATGGCGCCGCGACCGACTTCAAAACTGACGTCGTCGACGGCGACCAGATCGCCGAACGTGCGGGAGAGTCCCTCGACTCGAATGACCGGCTCGCTCATCGCGTTACTTTCTCGGCTCGAGCCAGACGTCGGCGGCCATGCCGCTGCGGAGTTGATCGAGCCCGTCGAGCAGCGTCACTTTGATGCGAAAGACCTGCTTCGATCGCTCTTCCGGCGTTTGCACGTTGTTGGGAGTGAACTCGGCGTTCCGCGCGATGAAGGTGATCTCTCCCTGAAACTCCTGGTCGTAACTGTCGACCGTGACCGGCAACTTTTGACCGAGTTGGATATTCAGATGGTTTTCCGGAACGTAGGCCCGCACCCAAAGCGTCTTCGGATCGATCAGCGTCAACATCGGCGCGTTCGGCGGCATCAGGTCGCCAGGCTCCAGTTCGAGCGCCTCGACGATCGCATCGGTCGGAGCGGTGACGCTTAACTCATCGATCCGTTTCTCGATTGCGGCGACGTTGGCCTTCGCCGCGGCGACCGCCGCTTCGGCTTGGGCGATGTCTTCCTTGCGGAAGCCTGACTTCATCAGGTTGTATTCTTCGGTCGCCTTCGCCAGAGAGGCGCGAGCTTGGGCGATTTCCTCTTTGCGCGTCCCTTCGACCAGCAGCGAGAGATTGTTTTCACGGACGACCGAATTGCTCTCCGCTTCCCGCAACAAATCAGCGACCCGATCAAACTTTTCCTGCGTGCCGGCGCCCTTTTCAAAGACCTCCTTCTCGCGTTTGTAATTGGACTGCGCCAACTCCAACTGCGACGAGGCCATTTGCAGTTCGGCGCGAGCCGCGTCGATCTCTTGTTTGCGTGGACCGTTGACCAGCATTTCGAGGCGCGCGGCGAGTTCGTCGACTTGCGATTTCGCCTGGGCGATTTCTTCGGGACGATAGCCGGTCTTCAGTTTCTCGAGCAGCGCCTGCTTGTCGTCGGTTTCCGCTTTGGCGGCGGCCAGCAGTTCGTTCAGATCGAACGGCTCCAAGCGGACGAGGACTTGACCCTGTTTGACCATGTCCCCTTCGTCGGCCAGCACTTCGGCGACTCGTCCGCCGACGCGCGAACCAAGTCGGATATCTTGCGCTTCGATATAGCCGGAGACCTTGAGCGGCTCGTGCTGCAATTGGCTATAAGTCAAAAGCGAGCCGAAAATCACGATCAGAACGGCGATGAAGGCGATCCGAGACCACATAGCGATATCCGCAGGGAAAGTGATCGTTGCGATTCGATCCGAGGATCGATCCGTATAAACGTCGGCAACTCTAACACTCGTTCCCCAATCGCTGTGGGATCGATTCCGCGGAGATACTCTCTGCCGCCGATCTTCCTACGGCCGGGTGCGCGTCGTACCGATTGTACGAATTCTACGCGTTCCCGATCTCGTGCGACAACGAGAGACCTATTTGACGCTCAACATCCGTTCGAGCGCCGTTCGCGACCACTCAGCGGTCTCGTCATCAACGCGGACGACGTTGACCGGGCTTCCGGCGTCGAGATTCTCCAGGCTCCAGCAAAGATGCGCCAGGTCGATGCGATACATCGTGGCGCACATACAGACGACCGGTGAGAGGAAATGAATCTCCTGCTCCGGGTGCTCCTGCTTCAAGCGATTCACCAAATGCAATTCGGTGCCGATCGCCCATTTGGTTCCGGCCGGAGCATTCTTGACTGTCTCGATGATCTTGCCGGTCGAGCCAGAGACGTCGGCGATCTCGTTCACTTCCTGCATGCATTCGGGATGAACCAGAATCTTGATGCCGGGAAAGTCGCGACGAAACGCGGCGACATGTTCCTTCTTGAACATCTGGTGAACGCTGCAGTGACCCTTCCAGAGAATCACCTTCGAATTGCGAATCGCATCCTCGGTGTTGCCGCCATATTCCGATTCGTACGGATTCCAGACCGGCATCTGATCGTTGGTGATCCCCATCGTCAGCGCGGTGTTGCGACCGAGATGCTGATCCGGGAAAAAGAGAACGCGGCTGGTGCGCGCGAACGCCCACTTCAAAACCGAAGCGGCGTTGCTCGACGTGCAGACGATCCCGCCATGCTTGCCGACGAACGATTTCAAACTCGCGGCCGAGTTGATGTAAGTGACCGGCGTGATGTCGTTCGTATCGATCAGTTCGCCGAGATCTTCCCACGCGTTTTCGACTTGTTCGATCGCCGCCATGTCGGCCATCGAGCAACCGGCCGCCATGTCGGGCAGGATCACATCGACCCGTTGTCCATTGCGGGCGGCGACTTTCTCAGGACGGTTCGCCAGGATATCGGCGGTCTCGGCCATGAAGTGGACGCCGCAGAAGACGATGTTGCGACAGTCGCCGCTTTCAGCCGCCATCTTGCTCAGCTGATAACTGTCGCCGCGGAGATCGGAGAGCGCAATCACTTCATCCTGCTGGTAGTGATGTCCCAGAATCAGCAGACGGCTCCCATGTTTGCTGCGGACAGCGTTGATGCGATCGGTCAGCTCTTCGTTGCTGAGCGAGCGGTAGGGAGCGAAATCGAATGCCGGGGTTTCCAGCGTCGTGGTCATGGCGCTATTTGCTTGTCTAGCGAAAGTGGGAAGGAAACGACTAATTATACATCTCGGGGGCTGCAGACTGTAGTGCCGGGCTCTTCGCCCCAAAACCTGTCAGAAATCGCTGCGGGAAGTTCCCCGTTACTTCGCCATTTTTTTTAGTAGGCCGATCGACGTAAGTCGGCACAAGAAACGCCGACACGCGCAAAGATACGCAAGATTCCCGTGCGCAGCGCGCAATTCAGAGTGCTAGCCCAGCGAAGCGCAACGTGGTACTCAACGCCGTCGCACCTGCGCAGGAATTAGGCAGTGCCCATCATTCTCACTTAAACCAATCCGTTAGATGGTAATTAGGTGGAGTGCGGTCGCCTTGTCGAATTGGCATGTCAATTGCCTAACGTAGTCTGGTCCTACCTTTTGTTTGCTGGTTCGACTCTACAAGGAAAGAGAACGATGGGCCTTGGATTTTTGATTGACATGGATGGCGTTATTTACCGCGGCAGTCAGTTGATTGACGGCGCGGACCGCTTTATCGCAACGCTGAAAAAGAAGCAGATCCCTTTTTTATTCCTGACCAACAATAGTCAGCGCACGCGACGCGACGTGGCGGCCAAGTTGTATCGGATGGGGATCGACGTCGAAGAAGAACGAATCTTTACCTGTGCGATGGCGACCGCTCGCTTTCTGGCGAAACAGAAGCCTGGCGGAACGGCGTTCGTGATTGGTGAAGGTGGTTTGCACAACGCATTGCACCGCAATGGATACGCGATCGTCGATCACGCGCCCGACTATGTGGTCGTGGGCGAAGCTCGTTCGATCACGCTGGAAATGCTTGATGCGGCGGTGCAGATGGTACTGGATGGCGCGCAATTGATCGCGACCAATCTCGATCCTAATTGCCCGACGAAAAGCGGCACCCGCAGCGGCTGCGGCGCTACCGTTTCGTTTATCGAAAAGGCGACCGGCAAGACGGCGTTCAGCGTCGGCAAGCCGAGCCCGGTGATGATGCGTTCGGCGCAGTGGGAACTAGGCGTTCGCTCGTGGGAAACGGTGATGATCGGCGACACGATGGAAACCGATATCCTGGGCGCCGTGCAGATGGGTTACTACGCGACGTTGACGCTCAGCGGCGGTTCGCGTGCGGAAGACTTGTCGTCGTACGCGTTTCGACCTGATCGCGTGATCAACTCGGTCGCCGACCTGATCGAAGACATCGAAAACGATACGATGCTCCCGGCGTGGGATCACGGCATCATGCCGCATTCGATGGAAGAGAACGAACGTTTGATGTACGCCGCTTCCCGCGGCGCGTAAGCGAGTTTTGGGGCGCCCCCGATAGCTCGTCTTTTCTATCGGGGTGGCGCCAAGTGCTTATAACTAGCGGGGAATGTGTTCGCCAGCGATCAGGTTCTCGAACGACTGGCGTTCGCGCACCAAGTGCGTTTGGCCGTCTTGGATCAGAACCTCGGCGGCTAGCGGCTTCGAGTTGTAATTCGAGCCCATCACGAATCCGTACGCTCCTGCGCACTCGATCACCAGGTAATCGCCAATCCCCGCGGCAGGCAAGCTGCGCGTCCCGACGAAGCCCCCTTCGGTCTGCGTGAAGATGTCGCCCGATTCGCAGAGCGGACCGCCGACGACCACGTCCTGATGCGGTCGATCTTCGGTCTCGCCGCTGGCCAGTGCGATCGACATCGGGTGATACGAACCGTACAGAATCGGTCGCGCCAGATTGTTGAAGCCAGCGTCGACGACGTAGAACTTGTTCTCTCCCATCGATTTGATCGCGCGAATTTCGGCCAGTAGGTAGCCAGCTTCGGCCGAGAGATAACGCCCCGGTTCGATCTCGAGCGAGATCGCGTGGCCGAACGCATCCTGCAGACGATTGCGAACGGCGTTCCACAGATCGAAGTACTGATCAAGGTCGACATACGACTGCGACGAGTTGTACGGAATCGGCAAGCCGCCCCCAGCGCTGATTGTGGTGATCGTGCGACCAACTTCCAGCGCCGCCTTTTCCATCGCGCCGCAAACCTGGCCCAGGTGTTCCAGGTCGGTACCGGAACCGATGTGCATGTGCAGCCCAGTGACGCGAACGCCATGTTGATCGGCGATCAGCAGGCAGTCATTCAACTGTTCGTGCCAGATGCCGTGCTTCGATTGCTGGCCGCCGGTGTTGGTCTTTTGGCTATGACCATGACCGAAGCCAGGATTGATACGCAGGGTGATTTCGCTCCCCGGCGCCGCTTCGCCAAGCTGAGCAATCATGTCTGGCGAACCGCAGTTCACATGCAGCCCATGTTCGACGCAGAGAGCCAGCGCTTCGCGGTCGAAGATGTCGGCGGTGTAAACGATTGGCGCCGGTTCTCCTTTCGGCACGAAACCGGCGGCGAGAGCGCGACGGATTTCACCAGCGCTGACCGCGTCGACCAACACGCCGTTGCGGCGAACCAGGTCCAGGATCGCCAGATTCGAGCAAGCCTTTTGGGCGTAGCGAATGACGTCGAACTTCCGTAGGTCGTTGATCCGCTCGACAATTTTCGCCCCGTCATAGACGAAGGTCGGCGTGCCGTATTTCGCCGCCAAATCCACAACGGAGACCCCGGCGATTTCGGTGCGAAACGTTTGGAATTGCGGCACGGTCGGCATGGTTGGTTACCCTATCGGCGTCAAAATGGAGGAAAAAAGTCGAAGCGAATCGCTCATTTTAAAGAACGATCCTCGATCGGGACACGCCCCCTGCCCCGCGGTTCGCCCCCAATCAGGAGCCTAGATTGGCGACCGCCTCTTTCGCGGTCACCGGCCGCTGACAGGCGAAATTCTCGCAAATGAAAACGGTACCGTCCGCGTCTGGAAGCGGCGATTTGCCCGCAAAGATCGGGGCCAGCGGGGCATCTTCCTCAGGCGTCGTTCCCGGCGAAACGCAGGCGATGACGCTCTTGGGGGTGTAGCTCTGGCGATAAGCGGCCAGAAAATCGCGGGTATCGCCCGACTCCGGATCGCCCAGAATCACCACTTCCCGGGCCGGGCCGACGTAGCGATCGACCGCCGTCAGCATCTGCCCGGTGGCGGTTGGATGCTTCTTCATTAGCGGCGCGGCGACGCGCATCGCGGTCAGAGCTTCGTCGAGCAGATCGGTATTCCCCAGCAACGCGCTCAGCCGTAGCAGCACGACCGCCGCCATCGAATTGCCGCTTGGGACGCTGTTGTCGTACAGGTCCTTATTTCGCGCGATCAGCTGTTCGTGGTCATCGGCGGTGAAGTAGAAGCCGCCCCCGGCCGGATCGGCGAAGTGGCGAATCATCAGGTTCGACAGGTCGATCGCCCGATCGAGCCAACGATCGTCGAAGGTCGCTTCGTATAGCGTGATGCAAGCGTTGGCGAGATTCGCATAGTCGTCCAGGTAAGCGGCCAGCTTGGCGACACCCTGGCGATAGGAATGAAGCAGCCGTCCATTCGGATCGAGCATCGTGTCGAA
Source organism: Blastopirellula sediminis (assembly GCF_020966755.1). Lineage (NCBI taxonomy): Bacteria > Pseudomonadati > Planctomycetota > Planctomycetia > Pirellulales > Pirellulaceae > Blastopirellula > Blastopirellula sediminis. Next base: position 3,329 of record NZ_JAJKFT010000010.1, on the reverse strand, counting down.
CAGAAAGTCGGCCGCTCTCTCGGCCGCCGCCAGATACTTCGGTTCGCCGAGTGCGCCCGCCGCTTGAGCCAGGCTTTCGATCATCAGGCCATTCCAACTGGTGAGAACCTTATCGTCTTTGCTGGGACGAATCCGTTCGTCGCGAAGATGGAGCAGTTTTGCGCGATCGGCGTCCAGTTCGCTGCGCAGCTCAACCGCGTCAACATTCTTGGCCGCCGCCCAAGCTTCAATCGACTGCGGCAAGTTCAGGATGTTGTGGCCTTCGAAGTTGCCCGACTCGCTAACGTCGTAGATTTCGCAGAAGCGGTAACCGCGGATTTCGCCGAGTGCGGCGATAATCTCCTGGCGACTCCAGACGTAGAATTTTCCTTCTTCCCCTTCGCTGTCGGCGTCTTCGGCGCTTTGGAAGCCGCCTGACTCGTCGGTCAGATAGTTAAGGACGTAGTCGCACGTTTCTCGCGCGACGCGGGCAAAATCTGCGCGCTTCGTCACGCGATAGGCGTTGACGTAGATGCCTGTGAGGAGCGCGTTGTCGTACAGCATTTTCTCAAAGTGGGGCACAAGCCATTCGGCGTCGACCGAGTAGCGCGCGAAACCGCCGCCGAGATGATCGTAGATCCCGCCGCGCGCCATTTGGTCAAGATTGTGGACGACCATCTCCAGGGCGTGGCTTTCCGGTTTGCGGCGGCTATAGCGGAGGCAAACCTCGAGATCCATCGTATGCGGAAACTTCGGCGCTCCGCCGAAACCGCCGTCGCGGAAGTCATAGATCGATTCGAGATACCTGTACGCCTGATCGAGCAGTTCGATGCCGATCGCTTCACCGGAATCTTCGGCTTGCCCGATCTCTTGCAGGCGTTCGGCGAATTTCTCCGATTGTTCCAGGGCGATGGCGCGGCGATTTGCCCACGCATCCATCACGGCACGCAGCACCTGGTCGAAGCCGGGCATGCCGCCGCGGGCGGTCGGCGGCCAATAGGTTCCGCCGAAGAACGGTTTGAGCTGCGGCGTCAAAAAAACCGACATCGGCCAACCGCCGCGACCGGTCAACATCTGCACCGCGTTCATGTAGATCTGATCAAGGTCAGGGCGTTCTTCGCGATCGACTTTGATCGAGATGAAATGTTCGTTCAGGTAGTCGGCGATCGCCGCGTTCTCGAAGCTCTCGTGCTCCATCACGTGGCACCAGTGACACGCCGAGTAGCCGATCGAAAGAAAGATTGGTTTGTCCGCATCGACCGCTTCCTCTAACGAAGCCGCATCCCACGGACGCCAGTGAACTGGGTTCGAGGCATGCTGCAGCAAATAGGGGCTCGACTCATTGGCAAGGCGATTCGCCATTGTTCTCTCCAGCGGAGTTGTGGACGCGATGATTTGCTGACGCGGATTGCGGGCTTATTTGAAGCTATGTTCATCCGCGGGGAAAACGCCGCTGCGAACTTCTTCGCAGTATTGCTTGGCGGCGCTGGAGATCTGCCCGCGTAGATCGGCGAACGCTTTGACGAATTTGGGGACGTAGCCGCCGGTGAGGCCCAACATGTCGTTGACCACCAAGACCTGGCCATCGCAACCGGCGCCGGCGCCAATGCCGATGGTCGGAATCGAAAGCTCCGCCGAGATTTTTTCGGCGGATGTGCGCGGGACGCATTCGAGCACCAAGCCAAAGGCTCCCGCGTTTTGCGCGGCGAGCGCGTCGGCCATGAGCTGCTCTTCGTCGCGCTGAACTTTATAGCCCCCCATCTGCATCACCAACTGCGGGCGAAGTCCGACGTGCGCCATGACCGGAATGCCTGCCGAGACGAGCCCGGCGATCACTTCGGCCTGTTCAACGCCCCCTTCCAGTTTTACCGCTTGAGCGCCGGTTTCTTTCAGCACGCGTCCGGCGCTTTCGATCGCGCTGTAGACGCCGAGGTGAAAGCTGGGAAACGGCAGATCGACGATCACTAGCGCTCGTTGAACCGCGCGGACAACCATCTTCGCGTGGTAAATCATCTCGTCGAGCGTGACGGGCAAGGTCGTATCGTGTCCCTGCACTACCATCGACAAGCTATCGCCGACTAGCACCGAATCGACTCCTGCTTCGTCGAGCAGCTGCGCCATCGTATAGTCGTACGCGGTCAGCATCGAGATTTTCTTGCCGTCCCGTTTCATGGCGACGAACTTGGGGACGGTAATGCGATCGGAAGCAGGTTTGTGAGAGGACATTCGCGACCAATTTTCTTGCTAGGGGCTCGCGGCGAGCAGCGCCGCATTCCCCTTAATTGTCGTCGCGACGCCTAAATCGGGCAACCGCGGCGGAAAGTACATCGCGGCTGCCGTTTTGCGCAGATGACCCTCTTTCGGCGGTTCGGCTGGCTTAGCGTTTTCGGCATTTGGCGTTTCGTGCATAATTCGCCTTGGGAGAGAACTGGTTCAAAGCAATTCCAGCAGCACTCAACGAGAGGCGGCGATGTCCACCGATCTACAGCGGCAATTTTTCGAGCAGATGGGGACGCGGCATCAGCTCCAGAATCTCTACGACGCGCTGCCGGACGTATTTTTTTTCACCAAGAATCGGGATAGCCGAATGATCTGGGCGAATCGGCAATTGATTCGCCGCTTGGGCCTCGCGAATGAGAACGACGTTGTCGGCGCTTACGATTGGGAGTTTTTTCCGACCGAAGTGGCGGATAAATATCGGGCCGACGATCGGTACGTTATGGAGACGGGGGAGCAAATTCGCAATCGAGTCGAAGTTTTCTACGACGAGACCAAGATTCTCGACTGGCACATTACCAGCAAGATGCCGGTCTATAGCGAGGATGGGTCGGAGATCATCGGCGTCGCCGGAGTAATTCGAAGCTACAAAGAAGGGCAGCGCTGGGCGGCGCCTGCTTCGGAACTGGAGGATGTGGTCGAGTTCATGCGAACGTCGGCCGGCGCCAAAGCGACGATTGAAGAGATCGCCGAGCGGGCTCAGTTATCGACGCGGCAGCTGAATCGCAAATTTCAGGCGGTGTTTGGGATGAGCGCCCGCGATTTCAAGATTCGGACTCGCTTGAATGCCGCGGCGCATGACCTGGCGAGTTCCGATCGGTCGATCCACCAGATTGCGATGGAAAATGAATTTTCTGATCAGAGCACGTTTAGTCGTCAGTTCCGCAAGCATATGGGAATGACGCCGCTCGAATATCGCCGCAGTTATCAGCGCGGCGGTTAACGTTTCGCAGCGCGCATAAAAAAACCTCACGCCAGCGTTAGCTGACGTGAGGTTTCGTATAAATATGGTTGTGACCAAGCTGAGCTGAGTGAGACTGTCCCATGGTAGACGTCTAGTTAAGCGATTGCTC